>JAAYOH010000096.1 GCA_012520375.1 Clostridiales bacterium | reverse complement strand
GGACTGCCAGCCCCCCATCGGGGAGGGGTTATGGGAGATCGGCGGCACCCGCTTCCGGGAAGAGGACCTGGACCTGCTGCTGTCCGTCTCCAAAAAGCCCACCGGCATTTCCTACGTGTACATGGAGCCCTATCTGGAGATCGAAAAGTACTACGGCATCATCCGCAAGTTCCACGAAGCGGGCATCCACCAGCACCTGTACACCAACGGCACCCTGGCGGACGAGCCCTCCCTGCGGGCCCTGGGGGAAGCGGGGCTGGACGAGCTGCGCTTCAACCTGGGCGCCTCGGGCTGCGCCGACAAGGTCATCGCCAACATGGCCCTGGCCCGTCGGTACATCCCCTGCATCGGCATCGAGACCCCCATGACCCCGGAATTCTTCGCGGCTTTTCGCCAAAAACAGCGGGCCATCCTGGATACGGGCATCCAGTTCATCAACTGCGCCGAGCTGCACCTGAACCCCAACAACATCGGCAACTACCTGGGGGAAAACCTGTACTGCTGCCGCGCCGGCTATATCTCCCCCATCTGGAGCCGGGAGCTCACCCTGAGGCTCATGGCCCGGGCCGCCCGGGAGGGCTGGGACGTGACGGTGCACGACTGCTGCAACCGCACCAAGTTCGCCCGGGACCTGCACCGCAAGGCGGTGGAAGGGGGCTGGTTCGGCGCCAGCGAGTACGGCTGCCTCTTTCCCGGCATCCCCTTCGAAGCCTTCCTGCCGGTGTTGCAGGACGAGTCCTTCCCCTTCCTGGAAGAGGAGCCCCTGCCCCCCGGATATCGGCCGGGAGACGTGCTGTATTAGCCTGGTATGCCCACAACGGGGAAAGCTTTGAAACCGAGGCGCCGGATACCCACGCTGCCCCTGCCCCGCGCTTGAAACTTTTCCATGAATCGAGTATAATGTGCCAGTCGAGGTATAAGGGAGGATGTACCGTGAGAGAAAAGTTGGTGCTCGTGGACGGCAACTCGCTGATGCACCGGGCGTTTCATGCGTTGCCCCTGCTGGATGCGGGGGACGGCGTGTATACCAACGCGGTGTTCGGCTTTCTGTCCATGCTGCTGAAGGTCATCAAGGAGGAGGCGCCCCACTGCCTGGCGGTTGCCTTCGACCTGCACGGTCCCACCTTCCGCCATGAGGAATATCCGGAGTATAAGGCGGGGCGGCCCCCCACGGCCCGGGAACTGGCCCCCCAGTTTGACGTCCTCCGGGAGATCCTGGACGCCATGCACATCTCCCGGGTATCCCTGCCCGGTTTCGAAGCGGACGACCTGTTGGGGACCCTGTCCAGGGCAGGAGAAGAAGCGGGCATGCAGGTCCTTTTGGTCACCGGCGACCGGGACGCCTTCCAGCTGGCCGGGCCCCACACCACGGTGCTGTACACCCGGCGGGGCATTACGGACACCCTGCGGGTGGATCCGGACTACCTGATGCAGACCTACGGGCTCACCCCCGATCAAATGATCGACCTGAAGGGCCTGATGGGAGACGCTTCCGACAACATCCCGGGCATCCCGGGGGTGGGGGAAAAAACCGCCCTCAAGCTGCTCGCCCAGTACGGCTCCCTGGATGCCGTGCTGAGCCGGGGCGCCCTGGAAGCCAAGGGCAAATTGAAAGAGCGCCTGACCACCTATGCGGATCAAGCCGTCTTCTCCCGCAGGATCGCCACCATCCATCGGGACGCCCCCGTTCCCTTCGACAAGGAGGCTTTCGCCCTGGGGGAACTGACCGACGGAATCCCGACCCTGGAGCGCTACAAGCTCAGGGCGCTGATCGCCCGGCTGGGCGCTTTGTCCCCGGAACCTTCCGCAGAAGGTCCCGCCGGAGCGGAGGAAGGCCCGGCGCCCCACACCCTCTGGCAGACGCCGCGGGAGATCGAAGGCATGGAAGCCTTGAACGCCTGGGCCGCAAAACTGCCTTCGGACGCCGACCTGGCGCTGGCCCCCTACAGCTGCGCCACCCCAAAAGGGCAGCAGATCGAAATCCTGCCGGGGGGCGACCTGCTGAGCCCGGGCATCCAGGAATCCGACATCCTCACCGCCTTCGCCGGGCACATCGCCGGGAAGGGCCTGAAAGTGGTCTGCGACCTGAAAGGCCTGCTCCACGCCCTGCCCGCCGGCCTCGTACCAGGGGGCACCTTCTTCGATACCGCCCTGGCCGCCTATGCCCTGGACGCGGGGAAAAAGAGCTATCGCCTCGACGCGGTGCTGGAAGATGCGGGCCTTGCTCCCGAAGGGGGGCGGGGCGCGGCGGCAGGCCTGTGGGCGTTGTCCCTGCGCCAGAAAAAGGCCTTGGAGGAGACCGGCGCCCGCCGCCTGTACGAGGAGATCGAGATCCCCCTGGTAAGTACCCTGTACCGCATGGAGCAGGCCGGCTTCACCGTAGACGCCGGGACCCTCCGGGAACTGGGCGTTTTCTACGACGGGCAAATCGACGGGGCGCAGGCCCGGATCTACGAACTGGCGGGGCATGGTTTCAACCTCAACTCCCCCAAACAGCTGGGTCAGGTGCTTTTCGACGAGTTGGGGCTGCCCGGGAAGAAAAACCGTTCCACCGCCGCCGACGTGTTGGAAGGCCTGGCGGATGACTTCGAGATCGCCCGGCAGGTGCTGGCCTATCGCCGTTTCTTCAAGCTGAAAAGCACCTACATCGACGCCCTGTTGCGGCTGCAGGGGGCAGACGGGCGCATCCACACCTCCTTCGACCAGACCGCCACCGCCACCGGCCGCATCAGCAGCAACGAGCCCAATTTGCAGAATATCCCGCTGCGCACCGCCGAGGGCCGGGAAATCCGCCGCGCCTTTGTGGCGGAAGAAGGATGCCTGTTGGTGGACGCCGACTACAGCCAGATAGAGCTGCGGGTCATGGCCCATTTCTCGGACGACGCAGCCTTAAAGCAGGCTTTCCTGCAGGACGCGGACATCCACCTCCAGACCGCCGCCCAGGTGTACGACGTGCCCCTCGAACGCGTGTCCGGGGAAATGCGCTCCGCAGCCAAGGCGGTGAATTTCGGCATCATCTACGGCATCTCCAGCTTCGGCCTGGCCCGGAACATCGGGGTATCGGTGGGAGAAGCTTCGAATTTCATCCGGCGCTACCTGACCCGCTACCCGGGCGTGAAGCGCTTCATGGACGACCAGGTGGCCCTTGGCAAGACCCAGGGTTATGTGAGCACCTTGTTCGGCAGGCGCCGCTACCTGCCCGAGCTGTCCAGCCCCAACTTCAACACCCGGTCCTTCGGCGAGCGGGCAGCCATGAACAGCCCCATCCAGGGGACGGCCGCCGACATCATCAAACTGGCCATGATCCGGGTGGACCGCGCCCTGCAGGAGGCAAACCTCAAAGCCCGGCTGATCCTGCAGGTGCACGACGAATTGATCGTGGAGGCCCCAGAGGCCGAGGTGCCCCGGGCCGCAGAGATCCTGCAGCGGGAGATGGAGCAGGCGGCACAGCTTCGCGTGCCCCTGAAAGTGGAACTTGGCATCGGGAGGGATTGGCATGCGTGCAAAGCATAAGGCGTTCCGGCTGGGCCTGACCGGAGGCATGGGCTGCGGAAAGTCCACCGTGGCGGGCCTCCTTGCGGGCATGGGGGCCACGGTACTGGACGCGGACGCCATATCAAGGGAACTGACGGCTCCCGGGGGCGCTTCCCTGCCTGCCATCCGCGCCCATTTCGGACCGGAAGTTTTTCGCTCCGACGGCAGCTTGAACCGGGCTGCCCTGGCAACCCGCATCTTCCAGGATACAAAAGAGCGCCGGGCCCTGGAAGAGATCATCCATCCCGCGGTGCAAAGTGAATTGATCGCCCGGATAGAAGCCGCCGAGAAGGCGGGCGCCCGGTTGCTGGTGCTGGATGTGCCCCTGCTGTTTGAGTGCGGCCTGGACGTGCTGTGCGACCAGGTATGGGTGGTCACCCTGCCCCAGGACGTGCAGTTGCTGCGGATCCAGGCCCGGGACGGGATCTCCCGGGAACAGGCCATGACCCGCATCGCCAGCCAGATGCCCCTGGCGGAAAAAGAGCGCCGCGCTCACCGGGTGATCGACAACAACACGAGCCCCGCTTACCTGAGCGCCGACCTGGAGCGCCTGTACAAGGGCTTGATCAGGAGCATCGGACATGCCTGACACTGCCCTGCGCCGCCGGCAAAACCGCAGGAAGCGCAAGAAAAGAGCCGTCTTTCTCGCTGTGGGAGCCGCCCTGCTGCTCCTCTCGATCCTGGCCCTGATCCTTTTGCTTCCGGGCCCCAAAGCGCCCGAGCCCCTCTATCCCCTGGCCTACCGGGACATGATTGACCGCTATGCGGCGGAGTATTTTCTCAAGCCCGCCCATGTAGCCTCGGTGATCTACTGCGAAAGCAGCTTTCGCCCCGACGCCCTGTCCTCCGCGGGGGCCATGGGGCTGATGCAGCTCATGCCCGAAACGGGGCGCTGGATCGCGGGCAAACTGCAGGAAACCTATGCCGAAGGCTGCCTGTACGAACCCGACACCAACATCCGGTACGGCTGCTGGTACCTGGATTACCTCAGCGGCAACTTCGACTGCGACCTGGTGAAGCTCACGGCGGCTTATCACGCCGGGGAAGGCCGGGTGCGGCAGTGGCTGCAGGACCCCGCCTGTTCCACCGACGGCGTCACCCTCAGCGCCATCCCCTCCCAGGTCACCGCCGACTATGTGGAGAAGGTGGAGAAAATGATCACAGTGTACGAGGAGATCATGAAAGCATGAAAAAGACCGGGTTGACGGCCATCCTGCTGGCGCTGTGCCTGCTGCTGGGTGGGTGTGCCCGGCAGGGCGGCACCACCATCACGGTGCAGGAGATCGACCCCGCTCTGTACACCGGCGCGGAGTACTACGCCCCCGACAGCGCACCCGCCTATTCCGGCGAAGCCGTCATCCCCGCCCCCGCCGACGTCACCGACTGGGCCCAGGCCCGAAGGGAAAATGAGGCCGGCGTGGTCATCGAGGCCCCCCCTGTGGTGGACATGAGCCGGGGCGATTTCACCTACGGCGTGGTGGTGGACCCGGGCGTGGACATCCATCCCCTGCGCACCGTCTACAAGGACATGTACTCGGTAAACCGGCTGATGTTCGAGAGCCTGGTGGAACTGGACGCCAACCTGGAGCCCGTGGCACAGCTAGCGGACACCTGGTCGGTGGAGGGCAAGGTGTGGACCTTCTCCCTGCGCAGCGGCGTGCTCTTCCACAACGGCAAGTCCCTCTCCGCCCTGGACGTGATCGCCAGCTACGAGACCATCCGGAACAGCCCCGGCACCTGCTGGTACGAAATGGTGGACCTCATCGAGGGTATGGAAGCCGTGGACGACCTGACCCTGCGGGTGACCGCCAAGTCCCGGGGCCAGATCCTGCTGTATGCCATGACATTTCCCATCGTCCAGAGCGATACGGTGAACAGCGCCTGCATGGGGTTGGACATGCCCATGGGCACGGGGCCCTATTGGATCATCCAATACGACGAATCCACCAGCCTGCGCCTGGAAAACAATCCCCTGTGGTGGCGCCGGGCTTCGGGCAACATCAATAGCGTGGTGGTATTGTTCTACAAGAACACCCGCTCCGCGCTGATCGGTTTGGAGCTGGACGAGATCGACGCCCTCGCCACCGATTATCCCACCGCCTCCCTCAGCAAAAACCTGAGCGACCGGATAACCCTGAACTATTCCACCCAGACCTATGAGTGCCTGGTGCCCAATCTGCACGGCGCCCTGCTGTCCGACCTGAACGTGCGCCAGGCCCTGATGTACGCCGTAGACCGCACCACCCTGGGCAATACCGCCTATGCGGGGCTGGCCCAGGAGAGCGAGGTGCCCGTGATCCCGGGCAGTTACCTGTACGATGCCAAGGCCACCCGATACCACTACAGCCCCGAGCGGGCCCTGCAGATCCTGCAGGACGCGGGCTGGAGCGATCAGGACCAGAACGGCATCCTGGAAAAGGAGATCGCGGGATCCATGCGCTCTCTGTCCCTGCGCCTCTCCACCTACGACCGGGGCACCACCGCCACCCGCAGCGAGGCAGCCGAGATGATCGCCCGGCAGCTGCGCCTGGTGGGCTTTGAGGTGACGGTAGAGATAAACTCTTCCGAACGGGTGAAAAAACGCCTGAAAGAGGGAGACTTTGATCTGGTGCTGTGCGGCTTTGAGACCGCCATCGTGCCCAACCTGGCCTTCCTGCTGGCGGGCACGGGTTCGGCCAATTATTCGGGGTACCGCTCCGACGCCATGGACAGTGCGCTGCACGCCGCCTACTATGCGGAGTCCCGCAGCGAATTGATTGCCGCCATGAGCAAGGTGCAAATGCTGGTGGTGGAGGACCTGCCCATCCTGGGCCTGTTCTTCCGCGCCGGGGTTCTGACCTCCCGTCAGTCCTTGGGAGGGTTGACCGGCACCTGGCAGTACGACGCGCTGCGGGGGCTGCCCGTCGCGATCCCGGCAAATTAAACGATTGAGGAGGGACCATCATGCAGGAAATCGGCATCGGCGTTGTAGGCTGGGGCTTTATGGGTCGCACCCATACCCACGTCCTGCGGGAACTCGGTCTGTTCTACGAGAAGGCGCCCTTTCGCCCCGTGCTCAAATGTGTGTGTACCCGGCGGGAAGAGGCCGCCCGGCAGGCCATGCGGGACGGAGGCTTCGAGCGCTGTACCACCAATTATTCCGAACTGCTGGCCATGGAGGACATCCAGGTGGTCTCCATTTGCACCCCCAACGGCCTGCACCGGGACATGGCGGTGCAGGCGCTGCAGGCGGGCAAGCATGTGTATGTAGACAAGCCCCTGGCCATGGACGAGGCGGAAGCCCTGGAGATCCGGCAGGCGGTTCACGACAGCGGTCTGTCCCTTCAGGTAGTGCACAACAACCGCTTTCTGCCCTCCACCATGCGGGCCCGGGAGTTGATCCAGGCGGGGCGCATCGGGCAGATCCTGTCCTTCCGCTTCGATTACCTGCACTCCGGCTCCATCGATCCCGCCAAAACCCTGGGCTGGAAGATGAGCCGGGAAGGGGGCGTACTGTTGGACCTGATGTCCCATGCCGCCGACCTGGCCCTGTGGCTGTGCGGCCCGGCGGACCGGGTATTGTGCGATACCCGCCTCCTGTACGATGAGCGGCCCCTGAAGGACGGGACCCTCTCCGACGACGTGGGCGAGGACCAGGTGGTGGCGCTGATGCGGCTGAAGTGCGGCGCCCTGGGCACCCTGGAAGCCAGCAAGATCGCCACCGGCACAGACGACGAATTGCTCTTCTCCATTTACGGCGCCAAGGGTGCCCTGCGCTGGAACCTGATGGAGGCGGATTATCTGCACTTCTACGACAACACCCTGCCCGAAGAGCCCCTGGGAGGGGAAAAGGGTTTTCGGAAGATCTCCTGCGGCGCCCGTTTCGAAAAGCCCGGCGGCATCTTCCTGCCCGTCAAGAATACCATCGGCTGGGATCGCTCCCACATGCACTGTTATTACAGTTTCCTGAACGCCGTAGCCTGCGGCGGGCCGGTGAGCCCCGATATCGAGGAGGCCCTGGCGCTGCAGCGCCTGATGGACGCCATGCGGCGCTCCCGGGCGGAAGGGCGCTGGATCAGCCTCCCGGACTAAAAGCAAGGAAAGGATACAACATGTTTTCTCTGCGACAGGATGTGCTCTTGCTGAGCCTGCGCCCCTTCGAGCCCCTGCCCATGCTTCCCGGCGCCGAAGAGCGCTCCCTGTGGGACAGGGTGGAGCCCGGCCTCCGGGACCGGCTCGCCGCCGGGGCGGAAGCAGCCCTGGTCCAGCCTCTGCCCATCGCCCCCGCCAGCGCCTTCAAACGGCACCTGGAAAAGGGGGATCCGCTGTGGCTCGAAACCCGGAATGAGGCGCTGCGCCGGCTCCGGGCCCTGGTGCTGGGCGCCTGCGTCACGGGAAGCGTCCGCTGCCTGGAAGCGGTGGCAGATGCCCTGTACGCCCTGTGCGAGCAAAGCGACTGGGCCATGACCCAGGCCCTTCCCGATTTCCCCGACGCCACCCACGGCACCATCGACCTGGCAGCCTGTGAGACCGGCGCGGAGCTGTCGGCTGCCCTGGCGCTGCTGGGGCGCAGCCTGGACGGGCTCTCCCACAGGATCTCCGCCCTGGTGTACCACACCCTGGATGTCCGGCTCATCACCCCCATGATCCAGCAGCAGCCGGGGGTATGGCAGTTTGAACGGGAAGAAGCGCCCCGTGCGGCGGCGGCCCTGCTCACCACGGTTCTGTGCTGCGAACACGACGACCGCCGGCGCTGGCTCTCCCTGCGCTGGATCCTTCGGCTGCTGGACAGCTATGTCCAAAGCTGCCCCGGGGACGGGGGGTTCGCCCGGGGCCTGGATCGGCACCTTGAGACCGTGTGTGCCCTGAACGACTGTTTTGCCCTGCTCAGCGCGGCCAGCGGCGGCGAAGTGGAACTGCGGGACCAGCCCTTCTTCCAGGACATTGCCGGCAGTTTTCTAAAGTACTGGGCGGGAAGGGGCTGGTTCTTCAATCCCGGCGGGGAGAGCATGCGCCCTTCCCTCTCCCCCGACCTGCTGTTCCGGCTGGGGGAAGGCGCACGGATCAACGCCCTGTGCGGCCTGGCGGCCTGGCTGCAGCGCACCGCCCCCCAAGAAGGGCTCCCCGATGCGCCCCTGCTCCAGCAGGTGGCCTGCACCCTGGGCCGGAGCGCCCTGCTGGGCCATGTGGCCCGGGCCCCCGCCCTCTCCGGGACCCTGCTTCCGGATTCCTGCCTCCTGACCGGCGGCATGGAAGATTTTTTCGCGGGTATGACGGGGCCCGCCGGGGGCGGTGACCCCGCCGGGGACCTGGCCCTCTTCCACAAGGGAGTGCCCGTGCTGCTCCCCTTCCGGGGCGCCCACTCGGTGCCCACGGTGAACGGCTACGTCCAGTTGCCGGGCCGGGGCGGCAGCGAGGCCGAGCGCCAGGCCGGTCCGGGCTGGCAGATGCTTTGCATGAACATCTCCCGGGCCTATCCCAAAGAAGCCGGCCTGTCCAATTGGCAGCGCACCTGGATGATGGCTCCCTTCGAAGGGGGCATCCGCCTGATGGACGTGTTCGACCTGGAAAAGCCCGGGCTGGTCACCTTCCGGCTGATCCTGTCACGGCAGCCCCGGATCTCCGGGAACCAGGTCCGGATGGGGGACCGGCTCACCCTGGATTTCGATCCTTCCCTGGTGCCCCATGCCCAGCCCATCCCGGTCCCCGCCCCCCTGCGGGCATCCTATGGGGAAGCCCTGTGGCAGCTCTCCCTGGTCACACCGGAACCCGTTCAAAACGGCCATTACACCGTGTTCTTTTCCGCCGCCCCTTAAAACACCGATCGTATTGCCCCAAGCGGACCGGCTGAACGTGGCGGTCCGCTTGGCGTTAGAGAACCTTCAACGAAAGGATGGCGAGAGATTTCTTTTCCTTCCTGGTTCCCATGCGTTGATGCGTTCACTGTATCAAAGGGCGGAGGAGGGTCTGACGCCGGTTGCAAAGAAATAAGTGGTGCGCCATTCCATCATGAAGAACACGGGAACACAGAAACTGTGCTGCGCCTGCCTCTTGATCGCGCCAGCCACCGGGCTTTGGGACGCTTGATCCCGGGATTTCCTGAGATGAAACAAACAAAAACTCTTTCTCTTCTCTCTTTTCTCCTCCTTTCTCGCCCGACACTCGGCAAGTGCAGAACTCCAGATTAAATAATTTCGGAAACTTCAACTAAAAAGAACAATTTACATATAAATGCTTGACATTTTAATGAAGAGAATATTATAATTGGTGTGAAGCGTAAGAGGCGCTCTGTTAAGCCTTCCTTTTCTGTTTTCAACCTCTGAGTCAGCACTTCAACAAGAAAACGATGGTTACTCTGATCAGACATTTCCGTTCCCACATCTGGCTGGTGCAAAAGAGACGCTCTGTATAGCCTTTCCTTTCCATTTCTTCAACAACTCAATCGGTGCTTTGGCAACAGAACGACAGATACCCTCATGAGACGTCCCTCTTCCCACATCGCAACAACAGGATAAGGAGGAGAATCATGATGTGATGCAAAAGAGACACTCTGTTTTGGCCTGCCCTCTTCACATCCTTAGCGACCGAATCAGCACTTATAACAACAGAACGACCGATACGCTCACCGGACGTCACCCGTTCCCACATCGTAACAACAGGATAAGGAGGAGAACCATGAAAACAAAGAGAGCAGCGGCATGTATCCTGGCGATCATCCTGACGCTCAGTTTTGCTGTAGTCTGGGCAGAGGATACCTATACCACGACGGTCAATGGCATGCAAGGCCCTATGACCATCGAACTTACAATGGATGGCGACGCCATCCAATCGCTTGTGGTGACCGACAATGTGGAGACGCCGGGAATCGGCACTTTCGCAGCTGAAGTGATCCCGGAGCGCGTAGTGGCTCAACAGACCTTGAAGGTCGATGTCGTCACCGGCGCAACGATCACCAGCAACATTATTCTGCGCACTGTGGAAGACATGCTGAAGGATGCGGGTGCCGATGTGGCAAAATTTACCGCCATGCCGGAACAGGAGCCTGTGGAGGATCAGGAATTGACAGCCGATGTCGTCATCATCGGCGGGGGCGGCGCCGGCATGTCAGCAGCAGCCGCTGCATTTGATAAAGGCGCCAGCGTAATTCTGATTGAGAAAACGGGTTTCCTGGGCGGCAACTCCCTCGTGTCCGGCGGCGTGTACAATTCGCCCGACCCCGCAGCACAGGACTATTCTGACAACAAGAGCGAAGGAGCGATGTCTATCGCCATGCCGAGTTCAAGATCATCAAAATACATTCTTTCACCTCGATCATCATCAGCCAATACGCTGCCTGGCAAGAAACAGGTCAAGCAGTCCATCCGGCAGGTTCTTCCGCTTCATTTGCCTTCAAGTTTGGCGGCCACCTCGCGATAAAATGAAAGGTGCTCCGCGCGCTCGTACCCGGGATGCTCTGACCAAAAGGGCTTCGAGCGCATCAGAATCCCCTCATTCCCTGGCCCCATGAGTTCCCGTGGACGCTCGTCATCGGAAGATCTCTCATCAGGTTCCCCGATGCTCCGCGACCGGGCCCGATCACATGACGCAGGACGGCACCAGATACAGGTACAGCATCACGAGCCCGCCCAAAACGCCGAGCCCCAACAACACGGCCTGTGCTCGGCGGCCCGGGAACCGGAGCCCCAGCATGGGGGTCAGGGGATACAGGGCGGTGAGGTACCGGCAGCCCGACAACAGCCAGGTGGGAGAAACGGCCAGGTAGATATACAGCAGGGCATAGGCGCCGTCCCCCGGGTCCACCCTTCGGAACAGGGACAGGAGCAGGGCGATGGTAAGCAGGATGAAAAGGGCCTGGGGGATCCAGGTGCCCAGCCGCAACCAGGGATCCCGGGCGTTCAGGGCGTTCTCCAGGGTATAGCGGAGGGTGTTTGGCAGGGAACCCATCTGCTGAAACCAATGCTCTTTCTGGTATGTGAGGAAAGTGAGGGGATGGCCGCTCACCCGATGGTTCAGGTACAGGTAGGAGGCAAAGCCCAGGGTGACGGGGAGGGTGCCCAGAAAAAAGATGATTGCCATCTTCAGGCCCCCCTTCTTTTCCCCGGTCCGCTTCAGGCCCTCGTAAAAAATGGGCACGGCGGAGAGAAGCCCCAGCAGGCGGGTGGCAGCGCACAGGGCCCCCAGCAGCACGGCGGGAACGAACCGGCGTTTTCTGGCGCACAGGGCGGAGGCGAGGGACAGCATGAGAAAGAGGGACTCGCTGAAGGGCAGGGAAAAGAAAAAGCCGAAAGGGGAAAAGAGCAGCAACAGCACGGCGTCCCGGGCACAGGGTTGTCCATAACCCAGCTCCGTCAGCCGATACAGCGCCCAGGCAGCCCCAAAGAGGCAGGCGTTGGACAGAAGCACCCCCGCCGGGGCGCAGTCCATGCCCGTGAGAAGGTGGAGGCCCCGGATCAGCATCGGATACAGGGGAAAGAAGACCAGGTGAAAACGGGCGTCCCCCTGGGACACATACCAGTCCCGGGCCAGCCGCACATAATGGGCCGCGTCCCAGCGGATCCAGGGGGTAAAGAGGTCCCCCGTTCCCCGGCACAGCATCAGGATGAGTATGCCGCTCACGAAAACAAACAGCCGGGACACCGCAAAGGCAGGGCCCACGAAAGCCAGGACCCCTTTTGCGTCCTGGCTCTTTTGCTTCCGCCCCCGGGACTCCGGCGGACACAGGGCGAGCACATCCCGGCGGAAGGGATGAAAAAAATAGCGCACAAAAAGTACCACCAGCAAAAACCCCATGGCCGCCGTAGCCGCAACGCATACCGCGCCGATCCATATTTCTTTCACTTGTCCATCAGCCATTCCGGCATGAGAAGGCGCCGGATGGGAAAAACGGGAATCTCCCGGGGCAACCCCTCCAGGGCTTCCTGGGTTCCGCAGGCGCACACAATGGGCAGGTCACTTCGCCGGGACACTTCTTCCACCAGCTCCTGCCCCTTTTGCAGTTCCTCCGGCCCCGTCAGTTCTCCCAAATTCCCGTTGTTGATCAAGCCGGTCACCCGCATCCGGGAGCGGTTCTCGATGCGCTCCATCAGTTCCAGCATCTGATCGGCGGTGCGGGAAAAAGGGCGGTAGGCGTTCACCACAAACAGCACTTCCGCCCCATGGGCAGTGAGCTGGGGATGGAACCTGCCCAAGGCGGCGGCGCCTGTGTCGTTGCCCCCCACATCCAACAGGGTAAAGGCATCCCCTCCGTTGAAGATGGAGAGGATCTCGGCGCCCAGCACCGGCAGGTCCACCCCGGTACGGGCATAGGGCGGCGCGATGAGCCGGACCCCGGCGCCCTCCAGCAGGTCCTGCCGCTCGGCGCTGCGGAAGAAGGGATTGACGATGTCCATATCCACGAGGGTGGCGGGCAGCCCGGCGCTGCGGGCGCCCAACACCATATTCAATGCGATCTCTGTCTTGCCGCTGCCGTAATGCCCCACGATGGCCTTGATGCGGCCCGGACCCGCCCAGGGCACGTACAGCTTCACCTTGCCGCCCCCCCGCTGCGCCGCCGTTCCCTGCGGGTTGGGGGCTGGTCTTCCTCGTCGAATTCCGGGAGCACCTGCAGGCGCAGTTCCTCGTCCACCTCGGGATGGGGATCTTCGGATACCACGTCGAAGAAATCGTCGTCCAGGTCCCGGAACACCGCGTCGTCCATGGAAAAGGGGTCGTCCTCCTCCGCCTTCCGGGCGTTCATACGGATCATGCGCCGCATCTCCCGGCCGGTGGGGATATCGTCCCACTCCTCGTCCGGAGGCTCGGGCATCAGGCGCTGACGGATTCGCTGGCGATTGCGTTCCTTGCGGGAGCTCCTTTTCTTGCCTGCCCCAAAGGTTTCGGGCTCCTCGAATTCGGTGAAAAGACCGGCTTCCTCCGGAATATCGTACGCCTCATACACCGCCTCGTAAGCCGGCTCGTATTCACCCCCGAAAAAGTCGTATTCATCCTCAAAGGGATCGTCCTCCCGGGGCAACGCCCGGCTGCGGAAGCTTGGCGTTCGTTGTTCCTGCATATCGTAGGCGTCCAGCAGCCTTTCTTCGCTGACATGCTCTTCCACCCGGTCGTCCAGGATCACCCGGTGCTTGCGAAACCAGAGCCAGTGGGGCCTCCAGCGGATCAGCCAGATGATCCAGTCCGTGAGGATGCCGATGACGATCAGCACGATGAGCAGGATCAACCAGTTCTCCGAAAGCCACTGGGTCATCGCGCGCCCCCCGGAGGAGGCAGCGCCCCCGGTTCTGAACAGCCCCGCAATGGAGGCGGCCAGGCTGCGTATCCAACCCAGCATGAAGCTTACGAAGTTTTCCGCATAACCCGCTTGTCCCATATTATTCCACGTCTGCTCCCATCATTTTGTCGTTTCCGATCTGGACGCTGATTTGCTCGGGCACGGCTACGGCCGTCAACTCGGGGTAATTGTCGACCTCCACCCGTACAGGCAGCATGTGACTGCCTTTCCCCAGGCCGCTCAGGTCCAGGACCGCCTGGATGTCCTCGCGGTTCAGCGCCCGCACATCGGAGTAGGGCCCGTCCACCCGCACGGTCACCCGGTTGCTCTGCACCTCGCAGCGCACGCCCTTTGGTTCCCCCAGCACCTGCAGCGCGATGTTGGAAAAGCGCCTGGTCAATTCCTGCTCGGACAGGTTCACGGTCACGGACACGTCCTCAGAGGACAGGTTGCGGATGCCCTTGAGGGATCGCACCCGGGCGATGGTTGTAAAGCTTCGCCGGGCGCCGCTGACGCTCACCGGCTCGACGTTGATCTCCTCCAGGCCGTCCAGCAATGCCGCGTCCGCCGCCACCTCCAGCTGGGCGGGATTGACCTCCACGCCGTCCACCTGATAACCCTCGGCAATCTGCCCGGTGAGGAGCTCCTGCACGTCCTGGGACACGGGCAGGATCTTCTTGGGGTAGACGTCCATGGAAACCGTGACAGAGGACGAGGACAGGGACAGGCTGCCCGCCACCTCCTGCCCCTGAGCGTCCATGAGGACCAGATTCTCCACACTGCTGTGGGATTTGGTACGGTCGGTCAGGTCCAGGTTGATCTGGGCAGAAGACACGGTCTGCACCCGGCTGGCGGGGCCGGTCACCCGCACCTGGGAGGGATTGACCCTGGAGACCCCGTACCAATACCCCTCTTTCTTTTCCCCGGTTATGACCACGTTTACCGGCACATAGCGCTGGTCCCGGTTTTCCACCTGCAGGTCGATGTGGGAGGGGGTGATGTCCAGGATGGTCCCGTAGGAAGAAGTGCCCTGCAGCTTCACCGATTGGGTGCCGCTCTGACGGATGCTGGACAGATCCAGTTCCACCCGCACGTTGTCGTTGGTCACCCGGTGGTAGCCGGACTGGGGCACCCGCACCCGCACTCGCACCTCCCCTACATCCGCCACGTTGGTGAGCAGAGCAAGGCCCCGGCTTTCCTCCAGTACGGACTGGCCCGTCACCGCAATGGACACGCCGCTCAGGACCTTGTCCTGTGTGATATCGGGGTTGGTGGCGATCACGTAACTCCACAGGCACAGGGCACAAATCAGGCTGATCAGCTTGAGCCCCAGGTTGCGGGTCGGGAGGGCAGCCAGTTTTTTCGCGCCCTCCCGCAGGCTAATCATTTTCATGTTTGTTCTCCTTGCGCCGGGTCAGCAGGCCCTCGATGCGCTGCTTCAGGGGAATCTCCTCGGACACCAGGAGGCCGGTGAGCAGGGTGGTCAGGGCTTTTCTGTCCAGGTATCTGGTCAGCCTGCCGTCCCGGGCTGTGGAAATGATGCCGGTCTCCTCGGACACGATCAAAGTCACCGCGTCGGTGGTCTCGGTCACTCCGATGGCGGCCCGATGCCGGGTGCCGAGCTCCCGGCTGAGGGAAATGTCGTCGGTGAGCTGCAGGATGCAGGCTGCCGCCGAGATGCGCAGGTCTTCCACGATCACGGCCCCGTCGTGGAGGGGTGTGTTGGGCTCGAAGATGTTCTCCAGCAGGGCGGCGGAGATCTCCGCGTCCAGGCGGGTGCCGCTCTCCAGCACGTCCTCCAGGCCGGTCTGGCGGCGAATGACGATCAGGGCGCCGATGCGCTTGCGGGACAATTCCATCAGGGCGTTCACGATCTCGGTGACCGCCCGCCTTTGCAGCTCCACATCGCCGCCTCCCACGTTCAGAATCCGGCTCAGGGCGCGCTCCCGGCCCAAGCGGGACAGGCCGCGCCGGAGCTCGGGCTGAAAGAGGATGATCAGCATCAAAACACCGGTGCTGAGCAGCTGGTGCAACAGCCAGGTCAAGGTATTGAGTTGCAGGATCTCGGAAAACCAGGTGACCACCAAAACCACCAGGACCCCCTTGATCAGGGAATTGGCCCTGGTATGGGCAAAGAGCCGCAGCAGGGCGTAGACCAGGATGGCCACGATCAGGATATCCAGCATGCTGCGCCAGTCGGGGGTGACGAACAGGCCCGAAAAGATCGAGCCGATCTGGCTCAGCGCGCCCTGGATGCCCGTCATGTCCATCCCTCCCCTTCCCGGAACTGCCTTTATCATTATAGTACATTTGGCTCCGGATTCCAAAGGGCGCTATGTTAACACTGTGTAGCTTCTGTCTCTGTCCGGCGCGCCTGGGAATAGTCTTGTCGCAGCAGGGCGTATAGCTCCATGTCTACAAATCTGCCCTTGTTGTACAGGCGCTGCCGCAGGGTCCCCTCGTGCAACATGCCTACCTTGCGCATGACCCGCCCCGAAGAAGGGTTGCCGGTCTCGTGCTGGGCCTCGATGCGGTTCAGGCGCAGCTGGGTGAAGCCGTATTCGATCAGCTTTGCCAGGGCTTCCGTCATAAGCCCCTGGTTCCAGTATTGCCGGGACAGGCTGTAGCCCACCTCGGAGGAACGGCTGTCCTCGTCGTACCACATGAAGCCGATGGTCCCGATCACCTTGCCCTCGGATTTATATTCGATGGCCAGGCTGGCGGGCTTCCCCGCCCGGTAGTTGTGTAGGACGGAACGGATGTAGGAGCGGGTCTGGCCGATGCTCCGGTGTGCGTCCCACAATACGTGCCTGGCCACCAGAGGATCCCTGCTGTATTCAAACATATCCGGAGCGTCCCGCAGGGTCATGCGCCGCAGGATCAGCCGCCGGGTTTCCAAGTAGCGAAGGCTGTCGAAAAATTGCTCGGAATACATGTCCCGTCCTCTCTACGGTTGCCCGTTACGCACCGATCCGTACCCGTCGGCCTCTCCGGTGGGCAGGACCCGGTACCCGTCCGCCAGGGCGGGAGACTGCTCCAGGAGCTGCGCCAGGGAGTGTTCCCTTTCCGAGGCTGCCAGGAGGTATTCTCCCCGGGCCAGTTCTCCTCCCTTTTCGTCCAGCGCCCGCAGCTGCAGCACGTACAGCGCTTCCCCCTGGGGCAAGGGGCAAGCCAGTTCCCCGGCGCTGTCCGTCCCTCCGGTGACGCAGGGCAGGCTGACACCGGCGATGCGGCCCCCCGCCAGGTCCAGGCAGTCCGCTTGCAGGGTGAGCACCCGGGGTCCCACGTCCCGGGCGACCAGGAAGAGGGGGACTTTGGCGGTGCTCCCCGGGGAAAAGCGAAGATCTTCGGGGAGCCTGGCGTACAGGGCTATGGGTCTCCAGGCCTGCTGCAGCGCGTGGTACGCGGGGCGCAATGCGCCGGACGCATCCACAAGGGCGCTGTCCGCCAGTTGCCGTCCCCGGGAAAGCATGACGCAGCAGGGCCGATCCGCCAGAGCAGCCTCCAGGGCTTCCCGGCGCAGGCACTGGGCCTGCCAGAACCGGGTGATCCGGGCGGCCTTCTCCGGCTCCCGAAAAGCTTCGGGCCCGAACAGCCCTTCGTATTGCTCCCGGTCCGGCACTTCGCCGTCGGTCAGGGCCCACACCCCCCGGGTGCTGGGCGGCCAAAATGGCTCGTCCCCCGCCAGGGCTTTCATTTCTTCCGCGGTGGAAAAGGCCGGACAGCGCAGCGGCTCGCCCCGGGCGGGCAAAAAGCCGCCAAGAAGGCTGATTTCCCGTCCGCCCCGGTCCAGTCCGTCGGCCCCCAGTTCCCGGGCCAGTTCCATCTCCCTTTGGGTCTGCTCTTCGCCGATGTCCGGATCGATGTACGCGATGCGCCTGGGTTCGTTCTCTCTCCGGGCGCAGTCCCCGCAGATCACCTGGCAACCCACCCCATGCTTTTCGATGGACAGGCGCAGGGCATAGCAGCTCTCCTCCGGCCGGGCCCTGTCGTAGGGTATGGTCTCCGGGAGCTCCACCGTATGGCTGGTGCTCTGGATGCCGGGCCGCAGCCGTTCCTCCACCCGCAGGGGTTCAAAGCTTGTCTCGTCCAGCATCACCCCATAGCAGAAGGCGTAGCAACCCTGGGTAAAGACCTCTATCTTTGTGTCCACCCGGATCCCCTGAGGGAGGACAACGCACGCAAAAGACAACAGGTTCATGTAGTTGCCCCGGCGCAGCCGGACGGGGGCGCTGATCCCAAGGCCCGGGTCTGTCCCCTGCACCCGGATCTCCAGCCTGTTCTCTCCCTCCTGCAGCGCTTCCGTCAGGTCCAGGTCCAAAGCGTCGGCTTTCGTTTCATAACGGCGCCCGTTCAGCTGCAGGTCCTTCAAGCCGCATACCCGCTGGCAGAGGATGGTCAGGCGCTCGTCCGCTCCGCTCCAGTCGAAAGAGGTCTCGTACACCCAGTCCCGGGTGTATACCCACTCGTCCCGGAGCGCCTCCAACCCCACCGGCTCGGGATTGATGAGCCCCTGATCCGCCAATGCCTCCCACACGCCCTTTATGGCCCCAATCATAAGGGGGCCGAACACACTGCGCCCCCCTCGGTCGTCCCGCAGCGTCCAGCCCTCCCCCAATGTGCCTGTCTGTGCCACGTCATCCCCTCCCTCAAATCAGCCCCTGGGCCTCGAGATAGGGGCGTGCCATCAGCAGCGCGCAGATGGATTTCTGGTCCTGTATCTCCCCACGGTAGATCTTCCGGATCAGCTCCGGGTAGGGCAGGCTGAACGCGTCCAAAAATTCATCCTCGTCCGGCCGGGCGGATCCCCTGGACAGGTCCGTGGCCAGGTACAGGGAAATTTTCTCGTCGCAAAAGCCCGGGGAAGTGATGACGTCGCAAAGGTGGCGCCAGTTGGCGGCGGTGATGCCGGTCTCTTCCAGCAGCTCCCGTTGTGCCGCCTCCAGGCGGTTTTCTCCTTTGTTGTCCAGCTTGCCCGCCGGGATCTCCACCATCACCCGGCCCAGGGCAATGCGGCTCTGCCGCACCATGCTCACCATGCCGTCCCCGTCGCAGGCCACCACGGCAACGGCCCCCACGTGTTGTATCACTTCCCGGATGGCGGGCCGCCCGTCGGGCAATTCCACCGTCCAGCGCTCCAGATGCACCACTTTGCCGTCGTACAGCAGTTCCCGTTCCTTCAAGACCTCCATCAGCTTCTCGTCCATGCTCTGCCTCCGCATACAAAAGTCACTCTGCTCATATCCAACCAAGGTTTATTCGTCATTTTCTTTCCATAATCCTGCATGTTTCAAAAGCTTTTTGTTTGTCAATCGGCGAGAAATGTTGTATAATGGGAGCAGGAACAAATTAAGGAGGGGTCAGTGCCATGATTCAGGTAATTCTCGGCAAAAAGGGAAGCGGAAAGACCAAGCGCCTGATCGACCTTGCCAACGAAGCACTTAAGTCCGAACACGGCGTCATCGTCTATGTAGACGACGACAAGCGCTATATGTACGATCTGCGGCATGAGATCCGCTTTGTGAATGCGGGAGAGTTCGCCCTGGGCGAACACCGCAGCGCCGACTGGTTTTACGGCTTGCTGGGAGGCATGCTGGCGGTCAACTTTGACATCTCCCTCATGTACGTGGATTCCTTTGCCCGGCTGGTCAACAACACCGACTGGAACGAACTGCAAGATCTGTTCGATCGGCTGGAGGTCATGACCCAGCAACACAACGTCACCCTGGTGCTGTCCGTCAGCGGCGACCCCGAAGCATTGCCCGATTTCATTACCCGCCTTGCGGTTTGAGGTAGTTCTATGATGTATCGATCCACGCGCAGGAAAGACGACCGAAAGAGCGGCCCCCAGGCTATCGTGATAGGGCTTGCTGCAGGGGGCGGGCTGTATGTACCTGAGGCCGTGCCCACCCTGGCCCCGGGCTTTTTAGCCGAACTGACGGCCCTGCCCTACGCCCAGAGGGCAGCGCGCATTCTGTCCCTGTGGCTGCCCGAATTGGCGGAGCAGCTGCCCCCCATGTGCGAAGCGGCCTATGCCCGCTTCGACCATCCCGCCGTAGCCCCCGTTGTGCCCCTGTCCGGGAACCTGCACATGCTGGAACTGTGGCACGGCCCCACCCTGGCTTTTAAAGATATGGCGCTGCAGCTTTTGCCCCGGCTCATGGGCGCCTCCCTCCGCCTGATCGGAGAGCGCCAAACCATCCTCATCCTGGTAGCCACCTCGGGGGACACCGGCAAGGCCGCTTTGGAGGGTTTCGCCGACGTGGAGGGCATCCGCATCTGCGTCTTCTATCCCCACAATGGGGTCTCCGAGGTGCAGCGGCTGCAGATGGCCACCCAGACTGGCGCGAACACCCGGGTGGTGGCGGTACGGGGCAATTTTGACGACACCCAAACCGGCATCAAGCGCATCTTCTCCGATCCCCAGTGCATCCATCAGTTGGAACAGAAGGGCATCCGGCTCTCGGCGGCCAACAGCATCAACCTGGGCCGCCTGGTGCCCCAGATCGCTTATTATATCAGCGCCTACGTAGACATGGCGGCGGCCGGCGCCCTCCAAATGGGAGAGCCCATGGACATCTGCGTGCCCACCGGCAATTTCGGCAACATCCTGGCCGCCCACTACGCCCGCCTGATGGGGCTGCCCGTGGGCAAATTGCTGTGCGCCAGCAACAAGAACAACGTCCTGACGGATTTCATCCGTACCGGCGTATACGACAGGAACCGTCCCTTCCACCTCACCTCCTCCCCCTCCATGGACATCCTGATCTCCTCCAATCTGGAGCGCCTGCTGTACGAATTGTGCGACCGGAGCGAGGAGCAGGTCTCTGCCCTGATGGAACAGTTGAAGACGAACGGGCATTACACCCTCTCCCCCCGGGCCCTTTCCGCCCTGCAGGCCGGCTTCTACGGCGGCTGGGCCGACGAGGACGAGGTGGCCGGAGAGATCCGGCAGGCCTTCGAAGAAGACCGCTACCTGTGCGACCCCCATACCGCCGTGGCGTTGAAGGTGGCCCGGGACTACCAGAGGGAAACTGGCTCCACCCTGCCCATGCTGGTCACCTCTACCGCCAGCCCCTACAAATTCGGCAGGTTTGTCCTCACCGCCCTGGCGGGCAGCTGCGACGCCGATGATTTTGTGTGCTGTGAGCGCCTGGCCGAGCTTTCCGGGCAAGAGCTGCCTTTTGCCATCGCTACCCTGCGGAACAAGCCCGTGCTGCACAAGACGGTGTGCGACGTGGACGAGATGTGGGAAGCCGTGGGGCCCATGAAATCCTGAAAAAACACCGACATGGACAAAAAGCCTCAACTCCTCTATCGGACCCTGAAGGCACGCGCACGCCGACCCCGGCAAACCCCGGGACGGCGTATGCGTGCCTTTGGCGCAAACCGGCGCCGCAACCTGTTGGTCATCCCCGTCATGGTGCTGTTGATCGCCCTGGCCAGCCTGCTGAAGGCCGTCCCTGCCGCCGTGAACCGCTTCCGTCCCGTAGATCCCGGCCGAGCCAATCCCTTGATGGGCTGGGCGGTGGACGCAACGCGGGACCCGGATCACCCGGGCCCGAACCATTCCCTGGTATACGCCACCCTTACCTGGCGGGAACTGGAACCCAGGCAGGGGGAATACGATTTTGAAACCTTCGAAAAAAAGAATCACTTGGATACGTGGTGGGCGATGGGCAAGCGCCTGGTGCTGCGCTTTGTCATGGACGTGCCCGGCCCCCGCGACCACATCGACATCCCCGACTGGCTGCTGGAAGCCATGGGCGAGGACGCAGGCACGCGCTACGAGAACGAGTTGGGCCGCGGCTTTTCCCCCAATTACAGCCACCGTATCTTGTGCCTCGCCCACGAGCAGGTCCTCGCCGCCTTGGGCGCCCGCTACAACGGCCACAGCGGCGTGGCCTTTGTGGAGATCGGCAGCCTGGGCCACAACGGCAGTTGGCGCACCGATGGGGTATCTAACGAATGGGCCATGCCTGCCGCCGAAGACCTTCTGTACTGGGCCTTCCAGTACCAGCAGGCCTTTGACGACGGGAAACTGCTCATGAGCGCCAACTTCCAACCCGCCCGCATCGCAGGACTCGGCCTGTACAACGAGCATCTTGGGGACGCAGCCAAGAGCTGGGACTGGCTGGACGCCCTGGAATACGGAAGTTTTGATTACGACATCGGCACCGAACTGCGCCCCATGCCCCATGGACTGCGGGCCGCCCGCATCGATCCGGGCTTTGACACCACTGATCTGATTTCTCTGGTACAGCAGCTGTCCCAGTGCCGGCCCACCTATGTGTCCGGGCTGGATCCCTCCCGGAAGACCGCGGCCATGGACATCTTCATGGGCTACAGGTTATGGGTGCGGGAAGCCCGCTTTGCCACCCGGCGCCGGGCCGGATACCGGCTGCGGGTGGATCTGGATCTGCGAAACGACGGGGTGCAGCCCTTCAGCCAACCCTGGCCGGTAGCGCTTTGCCTGCTGAAGGAGGGAGAGACAGTGTACCGGGAAATCACCAGCCTGGACCTGAGGACGATCACGCCGGGAGACCATAAGCCCTACCTCTCCCTGGGCATCCCCCGGGGTTTCCGGGGCACGTACCAATTGGCCCTCACCATTCTGGATCCCCACACCATGGAAGGCGCCGTCGCCCTGTCCATGGATTGCCCCTGCGTGGACGCCCAGTACATCCTGGGCAGCTTCACCGTTTTCTAAAAACCGGCGCAGGCAGAAGCAGAAAGGCGGGACAGCCCTTGCAGATCATCGCCCGCATCCGCACCCCCTTTCCCACCAAGTTCGGCCTGCCCCGGCAGAGCGGCCTGGTCGGGTCTCTCCCGGGCAGGATCTACTTCGAGCCCGCCTTCCGTCAGCCCGAAGCGGTGCGGGGATTGGAGTCCTATTCCCACATCTGGCTGGTCTGGCAGTTTTCGGAAGCCCTGCGTCCGGGGTGGAGCGCCACGGTGCGGCCGCCCCGGTTGGGGGGCAATGCCCGCGTGGGGGTTTTCGCCTCCCGCTCCCCTTTCCGCCCCAATCCCATCGGGCTGTCCTGCGTCCGCCTGGATCGGATCACCTTCGAAGAGGGACCGGTGCTCCATGTTTTGGGGGCGGACCTGATGGATGGCACCCCCATCTGCGACATCAAGCCTTACCTGCCCCTGACGGACTGCCGCCCCGGGGCCTCCATGGGCTTTGCCGGTCCCGCTGCAGAATACCGGCTCCGGGTGATCTTCCCCGAAGCCCTGCTCGCCCTGGTCCCGGAAGAGCTTCGGCCCTGCCTGCTGGAAGTGCTGGCCCAGGACCCCCGCCCCGCCTACCAAAACGACCCATCCCGTCTCTACGGCTTCCCCTTCGCCGGGCTCGAAGTGCGCTTCACCGTGGACGGAGAGGCGCTTACGGTGCAGGAAGTGGAAGCTTCTGAATAGCGTTTGCCGGATGTGCATTGCAAACATTTCTATCTTTCGGACGACGGGCATGAAACTAATAAACACCAAAACAGAGTAGCATAAAACGCTAATTCCAGTCCTGATTATATGTTCAAACAGACTCTTTCAAACCATTGACAGAAAAACATCTTTCTGCTACAATTTTTATGCCACCGTGTTCCAAGATGCCGCCGGCCAAGGCGCGGGCGCCTTGGATGTGGCCATCGCTTGCGCCAGGGACGGCCTGCTCAAGATCGACGACGTGATGATTCCCTTCCTGCCCGTGACCATCGAGAACATTGCGGATTTTATGTAACTGCAAGATCGCAATCCCAATCTTTTCGTGTTCTCTTCGGTTACATGAGGAAGAACGCGGCATAGCGTAATGGAGGATATGACCGCTGCGAAATGCATATGCTTTTCAAAGCGGTCATTGTTGAATGGCAGCATCCGCTTCGGCGAACTCACCAACGACGAGTATTTCGTCACCGAACCCGCATCCAAAGCCGGCGTAGAGTTCCGGAATCTCTCCACCACCGAGCCCCTGGTCATCCTCCGCCACTTTGCCAACAAACCATAGAGAGTACGATTTCACAATACGGACTACAGGAGATATACATATGCTGAACAAAATACCCAAGATCCTTTCCGCAGACCTGGTCAGACATATGATGCACATGGGTCATGGCGATGAATTGATCATCGGGGACGGCAATTTCCCTGCCGAATCCCTGGGCGTTCCGGTGGTGCATCTGGATGGTCACGGCGTGTGCGAAGTGCTGGACGCGATCCTTGAACTAATGCCTCTGGACAGTTATGTGCCCATCCCGGTCGCCGTCATGGAAGTGGTCCCCGGCGACACCATCGTTCCCCACATATGGGACGAGTTCCGAGCGATCCTGAAAAAGCACGGATACATGGTGGAACCCGAACAGACCGAGCGCTTCGCATTCTATGAGCGCAGTCGGAAAGCGTTCTGCATTGTTGCGACGTCGGAGCCGGCACAGTACGCCAACATCATCCTGAAGAAGGGCATCGTTCACTAAAGAGACCGATGGATATGGAGGAGCGTATGAAGTATTTTTTGGGTTTGGACAACGGAGGAACCACAACAAAGGCTGCTCTGTACGATATTCGGGGCAACGAACTGGCTATAAGCAGCATGGATACCGCGGCTTTCAAGCCCAAACCCGGGTACGTCGAACGGGACATGGAGGAAATGTGGCGGGCCAACTGCTCCGTCATCCGGGACGTCATCCGCCTCTCCGGCGTATCCCCTGACGACATTGCCGGAGTCGCCATCTGTGGGCACGGAAAAGGGCTGTACCTGTGGGGCAAGGATGGACGGCCGGTATGCAACGGCATCATTTCTACGGACAACCGCGCCTACGCTTATCCGGAGAAGTGGAGGGCAGACGGAACGGAAGAAAAGGTGTTTTCTCTGTCGTGCCAACACATCATGTCCTGCCAGCCGGTTTCGCTGTTGGCCTGGCTTCAAGACAACGAGCCGGATCTCATCGACAAGATCCAGTGGATCTTCGAGTGCAAGGATTACGTCCGTTTCCGGCTGACAGGAGAGGCAAAAGCGGAAATCACCGATTACTCCGGTGCGAACCTGCTGAATCTGCACACGCGCAGTTATGACAAGGAGCTCATGAAGCTTTTCGGCTTGGAAAGGCTCTGGGATGCCCTGCCGCCCCTGTGCGGCTCCACGGAAATTGCGGGATATGTCAGCGAAGAAGCGGCAGCGCTCTGCGGGCTGAATGCCGGAACACCCGTCGCCGGCGGTATGTTCGATATCGACGCCTGTGCAGTCACCGTGAATGTGCTGGACGAAAGCAACATTTGTATGATCGCGGGAACCTGGAGCATCAATGAATACCTCCGGAAGGCTCCGGTAACCGATGGGCGGGTACTGATGAACTCGCTGTTCTGCCTTCCCCAGTACTATTTGATCGAAGAGAGCAGCCCAACCTCTGCGGGCAACAACGAGTGGTTCATCAAAACGTTCTTGCCGGAACTCCAGGAAGAAACTGCAAGAGAAGGCCGCAGCATATATGCCGTGGTGAATGAACTGGCCGCCTCGCTGCCTCCGGAAGAGTTCGTTCCGATCTTCCTTCCCTTCACCCTGGGCAGCAACGTGCATCCGAATGCCAAGGGGAGCTTTATCGGTTTGAGTGCAAGTCACGGCCGTGCCCACGTCATCCGGAGCCTTTACGAGGGGGTTGTGTTCTGCCATAAAGCCCATCTGGATAAGTTGCTGGCCACCCGGGACAAAGCGCCCAATTGCATACGGCTGGCCGGAGGTGCGGCAAGGTCCAGGGTTTGGACGCAGATGTTTGCGGATATCCTGGGGTTTCCCGTCGAAACAGTGACCAGCAACGAGACCGGCGCGCTGGGCTGTGCCATTGCCGCTGCAACGGCCGTCGGCGAGTACCCCTCTTTGGAGGAGGCTGCCAGGTCCATGAGCGTTGTGGGCGAGCGCATCGAGCCGGACGCACGGGCAAGCAAGGCGTATCTGCGCCGATACGAGCTCTATAAAAAAGTCATCGCTTCGCTGGACGATGTATGGGACGATATGCAGGCTTGCATCGAGGGAAGATAAGGAGGCGCAAGGAGTATGCAATACGCGCTTGGTTTGTATGAAAAGGCCATGCCGGCAAACTTGGGTTGGGAAGAAATGCTTCTCTCCGCAAAGGAAGCGGGCTTCGACCATCTGGAAATCAGCATCGACGAAGGCGATGCCCGGCTGGCCCGTTTGCAGTGGAGCGCCCGGCAGAGAGAGGATCTGTGTGGATTGATGTACAAGACGGGCATGCCCATCAAAACCATGTGCCTGAGCGGCCATCGGAAATACCCCTTGGGCAGTCATGACCCGGCCACTCGTGCCCGTAGCATGGACATCATGCGCTCAGCCCTTGATCTGGCGTCCGACTTGGGCATACGGATCGTCCAGTTGGCGGGCTATGACGTCTACTATGAGGAAAGCGATGCGGAGAGCCTCGCGCTCTTTGCAGAGAACCTGAAAAAAAGCGTAGAGTACGCAGCGATGAAAGGCGTTGTCATGGGATTTGAAACCATGGAGACTCCCTTCATGGACACGATCACCAAAGGTATGGCATACGTGGAGCAATTGAATTCTCCCTATCTGGGTATGTATCCCGACCTGGGCAACCTGACCAACGCCATCCACGCCTATGGTCTGGACATGGCGGCAGAGATCCAAGCCGGTCGGGGGCACTGTTTTGCCATGCACCTGAAGGAGACGGAAGAAGGGAAATACCGGGATATGGACTTTGGAACCGGACGCGTAGACTTTGTGTCCGGGATACGCCAGGCGCAGGCTTGCGGGATCCATCTCTTTGTGGCCGAATTCTGGCACGATGGGCGCGCTGAGTGGAAGGAGCGCCTTCGGGCAAGCTGCGACTTTTTGCGTGACCGCTTCGCCGCCGCCCGATGATGCGCGCAGTGCGTTCAAAAAAGCCTTCATGTTTCACAATAGGACATCGTTTGCCAATGCAAGGAGGGATATCATGGACAACAGGGAATTGATTCTGCAGGTATATGAGAAAAACAACGGTATCTTCAAACTGATCCCGGTCTTTGTCCCGAGGCAGTTTTCCACCCCCGGGCGACGGCTGCGCCTGCATCCCGACGACTACTACGCCTGCGGCGTGAAGCGCGGCGCCATCAAGGAACGCTGGTTTTCCAGCGTCATCAAATGCAACAACGGCCCGCTGGCAGCAGAGGACGAGGGATACAGTTATGTATCCTACGGGACGAGCACGGAAGAGAAGTTCATGCTCAAGGATGCGGTAGAGGTGCTGGGTGCCCGCCTGATCGGTCAGGATATGCTGGACACGTATGGAACCTGGCCCATGTATTCGAAGTTCTTTGATTATGACGTCCCGCTTTTCCATCACCTGCATCTTGGCTTTGAGGATGCTGCACGAATTGGTGTCCTGGGGAAGCCGGAATGTTATTACTTCCCGCCGCAGTACAACAACTATGCCGGCTCCATGCCCGTTACCTATTTCGGCTTCGATCCCAGTGTGACGAAGGAACAAGTGCGGGAGCGCCTGCTCCGCTATGAGGACGGGGACAACCGCATTACCGAGCTTTCCCGTGCATATCGCATCGAATTGGGGACCGGCTGGTACACCCCCACCGGCGTCGTACACGCTCCGGGTTCCTATCTCACCTACGAGCCCCAGTGGAACAGCGATGTCAATTCGGTGTACGAAAACATCGCCTCCGGAGAAACCTATGAACGGCATTTCCTGGTGGAGAATCTGCCGGAGGACGAGCAGGATGACGTGGATGCCGTCATGGCACTCATGGATTGGGAAAAGAACGTGGACCCCAATTACCGCGAGCACTATTTCCGTCCGTCCATCGTTGACTCGGAGCAGGAAGGAGTTTACGTTGAAAAGTGGATCGTTTACGGAAATCCCTTGCTGGGCGCAAAGGAATTGACCATCTACCCCGGCCAGACCGTTGCGATCAAAGACAGCGGTGCCTACGGGTGCATATTTGTCCAGGGACACGGGCGCATCGGCGACTACAGCTGTGAGGCGGCCGGCATGCTGCGCTACGGCCAGTTGAGTGCCGACGAATTCTTTGTGGGCGCTGAAGCCGCAGCCAAAGGGGTCACTTTTGTCAACAACAGCTGTGAACCCATGGTGCTCCTCAAGCATTTTGGCCCCAATCATCCCGAAAAACCCTGAACGTCCCCTCCGTCCCCGGAGACGGTATGATTGCGTTGGGGCTGCTTCAGATCGTTGATCTGCAGCAGCCCCTCACTTTGTCTCATCCTTTCCGGATCCTCACAGGTCCGCGCCGCATTGTGCCATGGCCTCCCGGAGGCGCCGGATATAGTAGCGGTAATCCTCCAGGGAAGTCGAGGGCGCCACCTGGTGGTCGCTCCCCACGATGTAGCCGCCTTGCCGTATGACGGGCAGGATGCGCTGGAACTCGCGGTCGATTGCGGCAGGGCCCTCCGCGATACAGAGCTTGTTGTAGCCGCCGATAAACTTGAGTTTGGGGAAATCCCTGCGCACCTGTACGATGTCCATACCGGCGTTCACGTCCATGGGCAGGAAACCGTCCACCCCCGCGTCGATAAAGCGGGGGATCAGCATGGCAAAATCCCCGTCCGTATCCACAAAGATGTTGCCCACACCGCGCTCCCGCAGCAGCGGGAACAGCCTTCTGTAGTAGGCGCCCACGAACTCGTCGAACATGACCCCGGAGATCATGGGACCCGTCTTGCCGCTGAGGTCCTCCATCATGTAAATCACATCGGGCTGTACAATATCCAAGACCTGCAGCAGTTTCGTAGAGTACACCCAAAGGATGTATTCGCAGATGTCGTGCAGCAGTTCCGGTTCCTCGTAAAAGGCGAACATGTGGGCTTCGATGCCCAACAGTTCCCGGGGGACCCAGAAAAACCCCTCCAGGTTCATGCGAATGGGGTAATCGCCCCGTTCGTGCCCGGCCCGGATCGGCTCATAGGCCGCGCGGATGGCTTCCTCGCTGAAGTATTGCTCCAGCTCGCCCTGGGCGTGTTCCTTCATGCGCTCCCAGTCCCGGGCGCCGGCGATGATGGGCTTATGCTCCGTTTCGATCTCCGAGCCCCGGCGGCGCTTGTTCTGCCTGCCGAAGATGTCCTGTCGGATCGTATACTCTGCCGTCTCCTCGATAAGTTTTTCCTCGAAGCGGCGGAAGGGGAGCACGAAATGGCAGCGGCGGAGGGGATCAAAGCCCAGGTATTCCTCGTAAGCCATCACACCCTCACCCCAGGAGACGGGCAAATACTTCTCCGGGTTGTCGTTTTCCCCGTGGCCGACGATATCATTGGTGATGTCCTTTGCCCCGTCGGCGATATGCGCCGGCATCCCCTCTTTTTTGAAGCGCTGGCAGGCCAGCACCCAGGGGTAAAACGTCTCCTCTACGGAGCCCCTGTCCGGCTTCTCGAAATTCAGCGTAGCCCGTTCCCGTTCCCGGTTCGTCATCACGTTCCCCCCTTTTGTTTTTACAGGAAGAACAGTTCCCGCTTGTAGTTGGTCATGCTGTCCGCCTCAGTCTTGCCCACCCGCAGGCTGTCCTCGATGCGGAAACCCCGCTTTGTCTGGTTGTTCCCCAGGAAGATGCAGGCACAGTAGGTCATGTTCTCCCGCAACAGATAATCGGAATTGCTCTCGATCCAGGGTGGCTCCCCTTCCATCAGGCCGGTGGCATGGCAGGGGCCGTAAAGCAACCAGTCCCGATGGCCGTTCCTGTCGAAGGTATCGTAGAAGGCTTTTGCCACATTGGCGGCATTGTTCCCCGCATACAATTCCCGCATGATGACGGCGTGCGCCTCATAGCCGGCCTTCACTGCATCCACCAGGTACTGCTCCGGCTTGCCGAAGAACACGGGACGGCCGATGGTGGAGGCGTAGCCCTCGTAGCGGGCTCCGATCTGCAGATGCACGAAATCCTGCTTCTCGATGACCTTGTGACGGGCCCTGGAAATGGCCTGGTTTCCTCCCTCGCCCGCCAGAATCCACATGGGATAAGCCTCGTTCTCGGCCCCCGATTCGTACATGGCAGCGCAAGCCAGTCCCCGCACCTGGAGCTCCGTCATGCCGGGACGGATGTGCTCCAGGGTATAGTCAAAGGCTTTCGCCGTCAGCATGCCGGCATAGCGCATGCAGGCGATCTCATTTTCGCTCTTGACCATGCGCAGTTCCATCATCAGTTCGTCGCCCCGTACAATTTCGACGTCGCCAAACTTCTTCAGTGCTTCCGCCAACTCCACATAGGTGATGTGGGGGATCAGGTTGTAGCCCGCGATGGCAAAGCGCTTGCAGCCGCCCCCGCCGATCAGCCCGTCCAGCACATCCGCCACGGTCTCCAGCTTCTCCCCCGGGTACTCGGGATTGCTGCTTTCCCGGAAGGCGGCCAGGCGCCGGATATCGGGGATGCGGGAGCGGTCAGAGGCGTAGGTCAGGCTTTCGGGCCCGATCAACAGCACGGGATCCCCCTGCTGGGCCAGCAGCACGCCGCAGCTTTCAAAGGACGGCCAGTAATCGCAGAGGTATCGGGCGAACTGCGGCTCCGCCTCGTTGCCGTAAGCCAGCAAGGCGTCGATCCCCTGTTGGCGCATGAGTTCCTGCGCCTTGTGGGCGCGTTCCACAAATTCCGCATCCGGGATGCGCGGTCTGTTCCTATCCATTCATATACCCTCCTTATTATTTTGCGTCGTAATCCAGCCAGCAGGCGGGATTGTGTATCATGATCTGCTCTATGGTACTCTCCCCCACCCCCTCTGCCCGGAGCATGGGCAGGATGTGGGCAATGACATGGTCGTAGCCCCAGCCGCCATAGGCATGGAGAAGACTCTTCAGACAGACGTCGCAGGAGAAAAGCAGCTGCTTTTCATAACCCCGCCGGATAATCTTTTTCAGCAACTGGACCCGTTCTTTGTCGGTGACGAAGGGGCCGTTGCCCGGGCGCACATCCCAGATATCCGTGGCCATCTCCTTGCCAAAGTTGTCAAATTCAATGTACACGCCCATATCCAGCAACGAGAAAATGTATTCTTCCCGGTTCTCCACGTCGACGTGGCAGATGACCACCTTGTCCGGGTTGATGCCGTGCGCCTGTACGATCTCCATGGCGTTGAGTCCCTGGGTAGACCAGGGATTGATATGAATGCACAGCGGGGCGCCCGTGCGCTTCTGTGCGCGGCAGGCCGCCGTGAGGGATTTCTTCTCAAAGGGGAACATGATATGGCTGACGCCCACCTCGCCGATGATGCCGGCGCGGATGCCCGTGTGTCCGATGCCTACTTCCAGGTCCCGGACGATATCCTCTTCCATTTCTTCCACGGTCATGGCCCGGGACTTCTCTGTCTGGGCCCCGTCCACATAGAAGCCGGAACCCAGCACCACGTTCAGGCCGGTGCGGACCGCCACCTCCCGCAGCAGCTCCGGATCTCTGCCCAGTCCGTGGTTTGTGGCGTCCACCACGGTTTTCCCCCCCGCATAGCGGAAATAGGAAATCTCGTCGATCTGGGTCTGTTTGTCCAGCATCTGTACGTTGTCCAGTACCGCAAAGGGATTGCGCTTGAGGACCCCCAGTTTGTCGATGGTCACCGGGCCGTGGGCCATGGCCTTGGCGGATGCTTCCTCCGGTTCGGAAAAAAACACGCTCATATCGATGAAAATGTGCTCGTGCGGGGTCACCACGCCGAGATCGGCCGCTTTCATTTTCCCAAAAACCGTCATAACAGACATAAGCTTCCCCCTTTCCGAATGTCATGGTCGTCGGGCGCGCGGGCATGGAATATTCCATGCCCGCGCAGGAAGGGTATATTTTAGTAGTTGTAGTCCTCCACGGTATCGGGGCCGAAGGTCAGGGCAGCGCCCAGCAGCAACTCGAGGCCACCGTCGTCGGCGTTCAGCACGATCTCCTTATCGCCCAGTTTGGATGCGAAGATGGTGCCGGCTTCCACAGACAGGTTGCCGTCAAGGATGGCCACGGCCGCTTCCACGGACAGATAGCCCAGGTTGTTGACATCCCACAGCACGCCGTAGTCCATGGGATTCTCCTCGTCCAGGATGTAGTCTACGATGCCCATGGGGGTGGCCAGACCGGTGATGACAACCTCGGGCTTCGCGCCTACGGTGGCATCCCAGGCAGCGGCCAGGGCGGGGGTGGACATGGAGGAGGTGCCGATGATGGCGTTGATCTGGGAGCCGTCCTTGGCGCTGCCGGAGAGAGCGATGGACTCATTGGCGGCGTTCTGGGCAGCGGTCTCGTCGGAGCCGGGCGTCCAGATGTCGGCGCCCAGGTAACCGCACTCGTCGCAGTCGACGGTGATCCATGGATAGGCCTCGGCCAGATAGGCTTCGATGGCCAGGATCCACTCATTCTGGTTGACGTCCAGGCCGGAGCCGGAGATCAGGGCCAGGCGGGCGGGCACATCGGGACCGAAGCCGAACTCCGGCAGGCCGGCGGCGATGACGTCCACCAGGGCTATCGCGATGTCCATGGCCGTGGCCTGGTTGACGTATACGGTCCGGGCATCGGAGGGTGCGTCGGCGTCAAAGGTGAGCACCAGGATGCCCTTCTCCTGGAACTGCTTCAGGGTGGGGGCAATGCCTTCCGCATCGCAGGGGGAGACGACGATGGCGTCGAAGTCCTGGGACAACCAGCCGGTAAGGATCTCCACCTGCTTGGCGTTGGTCGCTTCGGACTGGTTGGGACCGTCATAGACCAATTCGATCCCCAGTTCCTCGGCGGCTTTCTCGGCGCCTACATAGCAGCCGTCGAAGTAGTTCTCGCCCTTGAACTTGGGCAGCATGCCGATCTTGTACCCCTCCGCAGAGGCGACGCCGGCGAACAGCGCGGTTGCCATCATGGCAACCAAAAGGATGGCCAACAGTTTCTTCATGGGTAGTTCCTCCTATAGTGTTTATTTGTCACATGCCCGTGGGCACGCGGACAACCCAATGGGATCTATTTTTGCGCCTGCTTGGCTGCATGTTCCAGAGCGGCGGCCTGGATGCGCTGCCTGCCCTTCACCTTGAGGTCGTGCTCCGCCAGGAGCTGGAAGGTGATCAGGCTCACCAAGAGTACGATGCCCAGGATGATCTTCTGCTGCGTCTGGGGCAGCGCCACCGCGTTCATGCCGCCTTTGAGGATGCTCAGTGTGGCGACCCCCAGAAGCGTTCCGCCAATGGTGCCGCGGCCTCCGCTCATGTTCGCGCCGCCCAACACGCATACGATGATGACCTGCATCTGGAAACTGTCCGCCGAATCATACTGCATGGTGGAGAAGCGTCCCATCAGCACCAAGCCGGCGACGGCGAATATGGCGCCGGCCAGCACGTAGGTCAGGAACTTGATCCGAACCACATTGATGCCGGCAAAGCGGGTGGCATTTTCATTCAGGCCGATGGCGTAAAGGGTACGGCCGTACACCGTCCTGGAAAGCACCACGTGCAGCACCAGGGACAGGATGATGATGACCCAAAGTTGGGTGGGCAGGAACAGGATGTTCCGGCTCCCGAAAAAAGTGGCGATGGAAGTGGTGGCCACGTTTGTGCCCCAGCCCGAGGCCAGGGTGATGCCCTTGGCGATGCCCCGGTACAGGTACATCGTGGCCAGGGTGGTGATCAGCGGCGGCAATTTGAGGATGGACACCATGAACCCGTTGAGGGCGCCACAGGCGATGCCCACCAGAAGACTTACCGCCAATCCGACCACGGGGCCCGCAAAGGTGGCGATGATGCCGCCGGCTGCCGCAGACAGGGAAAGCACGGTGCAAAGGGAGAAGTCGATACAGCCCATGATGATGAGCAGGGTCAATGGCAGCGCCATGATGGCGATCTCCGCGTTCAGCTTGATCATATCCAGAATATAGCTGATGGTGAAGAAATTCCGGTTGATGCGCCCAAAGATCATAAAGAGCACGATGCAGATGGCAAGCAATACAAAGTTGTAGGTGAATTTGAACTTCTTTTTGGTGGCGGTCATGCCTTATTCGCCTCCTTTGCGCCGGGCTTTTGCAGGTTGCGCAGCGCGCTGACGATGATCGCGGCCACGATGATGGCGCCTGTGAACAAATCCGTCCAGTTGGTGTCGATCCCCAACTGGGTCAGGGCAGGGCTGATGATGGCCAGGAGCAGTGCGCCCAGCGCCGTGCCGTAGATGTTGCCGGAGCCGCCCACCGCACTGGTGCCGCCCACCACGCAGGCGGCAATGACTTTCATTTCCACCGCATTGCCCACCGTACAGGTGACCCGGGTTCCCGAGGTCGCCAGGAGCGTGGAACTGAAGGCCAGCAGCGCACCGCCGATCATATAGGTGATGATCAGGATGCGGTCCACATCGATGCCCGCATAGACGGCGCCCCTGCGGTTGTTGCCGATGGCATAAAGCTTTTTGACGAAGCGGGAATACCGGAAGAACAGCACCGCCACCACCAGCAGGATCAGGGCGAAGAGGACCAGCAAGGGGAGATACCCGCCGAGCAGATTTGCCTTGTTGTAGATCCAGGTCCAGTTCTTCCGGAGGTTGTAGATGGAGCCCTCCAGCACCAACAGCAGCGCACCGTAGTAGATCTGGGTCGTGGCCAGGGTGATGACCATGGCAGGTATTTTGAACTTTGCCATCATCCAGGCATTGAATCCGCACAGCAACGCGCCGGTCACCATACCGCAGGGTATGAACACATACCAGGGAATTCTGGGATCTATCTTGCTGATCGCCGCCATGACGATGGCGATGACGGAGATCACGGCGCCGTAAGAGATATCGATGTTGCCCGTGATGATGATCATCGTCATGCCGATGCCTGCGATAAACAGGTACGAGAACACCCGCATGACATTGATGAGGTTCTGGGCGCTGAAGAAGCCCGCAGTCCCGCCGGTGGTAAAATACAGCCCGACCAGGATGGCAATCAGCAGCAGGGAAAGAAAGGACTCGGTGGTCATGCTCCTGCGTTTTTTGACACTCTTCTGCATATCTTCTGCACCCGCTTTCTATTCGTCGGCAGCATTCAGGGCAACCTTCAGGATGCCCTCCTGCGTCGCGTTTTCGCGGTCAAATTCACCCACGATGCTTCCGGCGTTCATCACGTAGATGCGGTCGCACATGCCCAGAAGCTCCGGCAATTCCGAGGAGATCATCAGGATGGAGAGTCCCTGCTCCACCAGTTCCCCGACGATTCGATAGATCTCGGCTTTGGCGCCCACGTCCACGCCCCGGGTGGGTTCGTCCAGGATCATGATCTTGGGTTTCAACGCCGTAGCCCGGGCCACGGAAACCTTTTGCTGGTTGCCGCCGGAAAGGTTTTCCACCACGAAATCGGCGCCGGGGGCCTTGATGTCAAAGTCCCGCACTGCCTTTTCCCCCATTTCGGCTTCGGCATGGAAGTCGATCATGTTGTTCCTGGCTATGCGGTGGAGCTGGGGCAGGGTGATGTTTTTCTTGATGTCCATACCCAGCACCAGGCCGTACTTGGCCCGGTCCTCGGACACATACACCATGCCCTCCTGCATGGCCTCCCGGTAGGAGCCGATCTGCCGCTCCTTCCCCTCGATGCGGATCGTTCCGGAGTCCGCCTTGGTGATGCCGCACACGGCCTGGGCCAGTTCGGTGCGCCCCGCGCCCGCCAGGCCGCTCAGCCCAACGATTTCTCTCCGGCGCACATTGAGGCTGCAGTTGTGCAGCAGCCCCCCCTGGCACACATTGTCCAGTTCCATGACGACCTCGCCGATGTCGATCTTCTTCTTGGGGTAATAGGAGGTGACTTCGCGCCCCACCATGTCCGCCACCAGGCTGGCCTTGTTGGTATCGGAAACCTCCCGGAGGGAGATGAACTCCCCGTCCCGGATGACCGTCACCCGGTCGCAGATCTCAAAGATCTCGTCCAGGCGGTGGGAGATGTACACGATGGACACGCCATCCGCCTTGAGGTTGCGGATGATCTCGAACAAGGCCACCACTTCCCGGTCGGTCAGGGACGCCGTGGGCTCGTCCATGATCAGGATCTTGGAGTGGAAGGTGAGGGCCTTGGCGATCTCCACCAGTTGTTTGGCAGCCATGCCGATATCCTTGACCTTGGCATGAAGATCCAGCCGCACGTTCATCTTCTCGAAGATGGCGTTGACCCGCTTTTCCATGGTCCGGTAGTCCAGCACCTTCAGGGGGCCCACCTGTCTTGTGATCTCGTGGTTCAGGAACATGTTCTCCAGGATGGTCATTTCGTTGAACAGGGAGGTCTCCTGGTACATGATGGCAATGCCCTGGTCAAAGGCGTCGTTGGGGCTTTTGATGTCCACCTTTTTTCCGTTGACATAGATGTCTCCGGAGTCCTGGTGATACACCCCTGTGACCACCTTCATCAGGGTGGACTTGCCCGCGCCGTTTTCTCCGCAGATGGCATGCACCTCACCTCTGCGGACAGAAAAACTCATGTCCTTGAGGGCATGCACGCCGGGAAAACTTTTGTTGATCTTATCCAGAACAAGAATGGCGTCGTTTTCCATTGCTCATCCTCCTCGTTTGCAGGGAATTATGCTTTTCCGCCCCCGGGCGATCCGGTTCCCGCAGCAGGAACGCACGAAGGGGGACAGGGGCTGGGCGCCGTCCCCGGTGATGACGAAGCCCTCTTCGATGCGGTTTAGGCCGCGGGCAGCCGATGCTGTCGAGGGGCGGATACACGTCGTACCCAAAAAGACCCGCCGCATGGAAATGATCCCGCACCGCCCGCACAAAGCTTTTCATGGGGTCCCCAGCCCGAAGATTGGCCAGGAATTGGCAACACAGCGCAAATTCTCTTTGCGGTGCTTGTCTCCGCAGACAAACAGCGCATCCAGATCCTGCTTCGCCATCTTTTGGCGAACGCTGACGATGCGCTGCACGAGCTCCTCCCGCGGAATGCAAGCCTTCTTCATGACGTATGCCCTCCCGATCTCCAAAAATACCGGACCCCGGCGGCAAGTCCTCCGGAATCCAATCCGATTGCCAGCATTTACAATACTTGTTTGCTATTATAGGTGTTTTTGTGTGATTTGTCAACACAACGGCGATATTTTGGGCAAGTACAATTACCCATGCGGTTTTGTGAAGAACGCTTGTTGACAAATTTTTTTTTTATTATTATAATAAAAGTGCAAGGGAGATTTTCCATTGCTCCCCGCGCCGGGGAACAATGGATTGGCGGCGGAAAAGCCAGAAGGCGCAGTTTAGGGATGCAGCAGGAAGTCGTGTATATCGTATCGACAGCTTATGGATAAGTGAAAGAGTAAAGTAGGGTAGCATTATGGAAATGGTAAACTTCGATGAACAGGCAATTATCCGCAATAGCGAAATTATTTACTCACAACGCGGCAAGATCGAATCAATAGCGGATTCCATATGTGAAAAGGGCTTCGATCTCTTGCTGTTTACATCCAGCGGAGGATCACATTCGATGCTGGAACCGTTTGCGTATTATATTCGCCATCATTCCAGGTTGCCAGTAGAAAGCATCCTATCGGCAGATTTGATAACCGGTGATTGCAATCGGATAACGGAGCACACAGTGGCATTTTTAACTTCAAAATCCGGCGATACTGGAGAAACGCTGGAAGCAGCTAGATGGCTGAAACAGCAGGGTATTCACTTGTTTTCGCTCGTAGGCAAACCGGATTCCGCGCTTGAGATGATCAGCGATGATACGATCGTTTACCGCGAAGGCAGGCCCCAGGAACTTGCCTATTATCTGTTGATCGGGCGCATATTATACAATCATGGCTGTTTCGATGCCTATCAGCGCTTCGCCGATGAACTGAAAGGACTGGGATATGCGCTGGCCCAAGTTCGCAAACAGGCAGATGCCAAGTGCCGCCAGTATGCGATGGATTATTGCAGGGAACCCTACAATATCTGGGTCGGATCAGGTGATCTTTGGCCAACGGCTTATTCCTTCAGCATGTGCGTACTGGAGGAAAGCCTGTGGATTCGCACCAAGAGCGTATCCAGCCCGGAGTTCTTTCATGGCACGTTAGAATTGCTTGAAGACGATGTGTGCTTAACGCTGCTACTTACCGAAGGTCCGACCCGTTTCATGGACGAACGGGTGAAGAAGTTTGCTAGTCATCATACTAGAAAGCTGACCTGTTTTGATACGGCCGATTATGATTTGCCGGGCATCAGTGATGAATTCAGGACGTGGCTCTGTCCCGTGGTAATGGCAGCCGTGCTTCAGCGCATCAGTAGGAATATGGAGGTTATTACCGGACATCCGTTGGATACCCGTCGTTATTACCGGAAAGAGCGGTATTAATATGAAATTGATTGCTTTGGGCGATAATTGTATAGATTATTATCGCAATACGGGCGAAGCCTTTGCGGGTGGCAACGCGGTAAATGTCGCGGTAAATGCCGCCGAGTTCGGCGCTGATGCGGAGTATATGGGTAGTATGGGCTCCGATGACATGACGCGGATTATCTGCAACGCGCTTGACAGCCGGGGGATCCGCCGAGATCGAAGTCCTTTCTTACCAGGTAGAACCACAAAAGTTTGCCGATACGATTTGATCGACGGCGAACGCCGGTATATCGATGTAGTGATCGGGGAAACCTGGGCTGGGCCTCCGACGCTGAATGCTGCGCAGATGGAAGGCCTGGCGCTCGCCGACATAGTGGTATCCAGCTGCAACGCCAAAATGCCCGAATGTCTTGCCGTGGTTGAACAGTTGCCGCCGGTGTTTGCGTATGACTTTGGGGAAAAGGAGAAATACCGAACCGCTGAATACTATGATGTAGTCTGTCACGGCATCGACTTGGCGATGTTTTCCTGCACGGGGATGGATAAATCGGAATTTCGGGATTTCTGCGCACCGCTGCACCGGCGGGGAATCGTCCATGTGCTGGCGACCATGGGCTGCGCAGGCCAGTTTATATCTAATGGAAGTGAAATAGTGCATTGCCTGCCGGAGCCAGTAGACGCGATTGACACCATGGGGGCCGGTGACGCGTTTCTGGCAGGCTTTGTGTGCCGACTATGGCTTTCCGGATGGAGAAAAGGGTGTCCGATGGCGGGGAAGACACTGTACCGTGCACTTAAGGCTGGCGCACAGCAGGCAGCGAAAAACTGCCTACGTGAAGGCGGCTTTGGCTATAAGGTAGAACTCCCCACGGTCAATAAACAATAATCCGGTCCGGTTATGAAAGGCAACCCCTAAGCCCAATGTCCTGGCATGAATGCTTCGAAGTTGTTACCGTGGTTACTTATAGCTTAAACAAAATGCCCAGCAGCGCACATATGCCGATAAAGGCGATAGGATGCAGCTTAGCCGTTTTTTTCCATCGAATAAAGAACAACGTACATGTGAAGATAGCGGCATTTAGCCATGCTATGCCGCCAAAGAACTGTGTAAAGCCGGACAGGCTGAAGCTGTGAAACAGCGAAAGCTGGATGACTGAATAGGCTGCCGCGGCAATCAGGCCCGTCACGGCGGGCCTCAGCCCGGAAAACATACTCTTCACAATCCTGTTCTCCTTGAACTGCTGGAGGATACGCGCCACAATGGTGATAACCACGATCGACGGAAGCACCAGCGACAGCGTGGCGCATAGCGCACCGGGAACCCCCGCAACGGTGAAACCCACATATGTTGCCATGTTAATGCCGATTGGACCGGGCGTAGATTCGGAAACGGCGATCATATTGGAGAGCATCTGCGTATCGAACCAGGTTGGATGACTCATGGACATTTCATTTAGGAAGGGCAGGGTGGCCAGCCCGCCGCCGACAGCCAGCAGGCCAGTGCGGAAAAATTCCAGGCATAATGTCAGCAGTGTGCTCATTTGGCCGATTCCTCCTTATATGTCATAATGCCGAGTAGGGCCGTTGCGAGCACGATGTAGGTGACGGGCGTCTTGAAGAACGCCACCAGGATAAATGCCGACAGACACAGCACAATCTGTAGCCAGGAACGGACGTTCTTGCGAATCATGCCGATCAATGTGGAGACAATTAACGCCGAGACAGCAATTCGTATGCCAGCGAAGGCGTGCTGCACCCAGACAACATCCATGAAATTGCGCAGCAGGGCCGCGATGGCGGTGATGATAATCAGAGCCGGGGAGATAATGCCCAGTGTGGCAATGATGCCGCCTAGAGCACCTCCCTGTTTATAGCCGACAAACGTGGCGGTATTGACCGCGATAATACCGGGCGTGCATTGCCCAATGGCATAATAGTCCAGCAGTTCTTCGTCGGTGGTCCAGCCGTATTTCTGGACGACGGTACGCTGTAGCAAGGGCAACATCGCATACCCGCCGCCAAAGGTTATCGCGCCCATGCCAAAAAAAATACGGTAAAGATCCCAGAGTAGCTTAAGCATGTGGATCAGTCCCTTCCGGATTGTAATAGGTTATCAGATTAATGCTTCCATTTTCGCCAGAACGAACTGCAGCTGATCGTGCGCAGGCTCTGTCATGCTGGCCCTTTCGATGCAGGAGCGGGTGAGCTCAATGGCAGTTTTTACCGATACCAGCTTCGGATCGCCGTCCAGATAATCGAGAAAGTTCTCAGCGTAGATCTTTCGCAGGACATCCTCCGGTAAGGCCAGTCCGTTTTGCGGCTCGCCATAGATAGTGGCGTTCCGGTTTTCCAGCATGTCGCGTACATATCTGATAGTTTCCTTCGCTACGGATAGATAATCCAGCTCGTCACCCAAGGCGCATCCAAAATTATCAGTTCCAAAGTGGATGCGGTTTGAATAACGAATGAAAAACATCCTCGCAGCTTCGATGTTTTGTGAGAAATTGTAATACATTTCGATGCCGGGCGTGCAGTCGATTCGCAGTTGGGGATGCTGATCCAGAAGCGCCGCCAGGCGGGACAAAGAGGCTGAGTGGAAATAGAAATGAGGCAATATCACATGCAGATTGGGATAACGATCGAGCATAGCCTCGGTTTCGTCGAATAGTTGCCGCTGGCTTGGATAGGAACCGCCGCCGTAATACCATCCACGGGCTCGGAAATTCTCTGGGATGAGGTTCTCATCCCAGAAGGTTTCTGGATCGGCAATGTGGTACATTATGGGGGTGCCCGTGTCGTTTAGCCATGTGTAGAGCTTGTCAAAGACAGGGTTATCAATAGACTCGCCAAAGGTGCGCCGGACGGTAGGTTTGGCGAAGAGCTTAATACCGTCGAATCCGACGGCAATCAAATCCCTGGCCTGTTTGTCGTAATCAAAGGGCTTTCCCGATTCAGAGGGATCGGGAAAGCGAATACCTCCGAAAGCATAAATCCGGCCCGGCCGTAGTAGCTTCATCAGCAACAGAAGCGGGTTAAGTTGAAATGTCCAGTCGTACCACATCGTCACGCTCTGCATACAGATCCGATCCAACCCATTGTCATCCATAATCTCAAAGACCTGGTCAATGTTGTCTATGCAGGCAGGCTTATAAGAACTAGAAGGATGAAGGTGCGCATCAATGATTCGATAATCCACGTCCTATTCCCCCTGTGTCTTTTCTGCATTCAGCAGTGCCGTCAGAGAATTTGCCATAGCCGTAATCCAGTCGGTAGGCAGATAAGAGCGAGCAGAGTAGATGATTGCGCCGACGTTGGGCGCGTATGCCGGGACAAGCAAATTGACGTTCTGTAATGAAAAATGCGTTCTCAGCGGGGCCAAAATAGTTTCGCCGGTTTTAAACAATCCACCTGAATAGGAAATCAGCACGGGCTCCTGTTCGCCAAAATGGAGATTGCGGATTAGCGCGCGAACCATTTCGGATAGCTCCCACGCCGCGCTGTCATAAAGCCTGGCCATACTCTCGTCGCCTTGTTGATAGGCCTGGTAGGCAAGAAACTGCATCTTCGCATATTCAGCCTTGTTGTTTTTGAATCGCCCCATGAAGTTATTCAGGAAGTAGATATCCTTCTTGACCAACTGAAAATGCTCCTTGAAGATATCGTATAGTACAGTTCTGGGCAGACGACCATTCCAATGAGAAAACCACCGATTACAATGTGGATTACTTCTATGATGCGCTGAACATGCTCAAGCGCATTTGGGACGAGGGCTATACCACCGAAGATTCT
>JAAYOH010000095.1 GCA_012520375.1 Clostridiales bacterium | reverse complement strand
TCACCTGCGCCGGGGAGGAGGGGACGAAGACGTTTAGTCGTCGTCATCATCATCATCGTCGTCGTCGTCATCCGAAGAGCGGCGGGCGGGCCTCCGTTTCCGGGGAGCCTTCGGGCCGTCGTCGTCATCATCGTCATCGTCGTCATCGTCGTCGTCATCATCGTCGTCGTCATCATCGTTGTCGTCCATATCGTCGTCATCGTCATCGTCGTCGTCATCGTCGATGTCATCCCAGTCGTCATCGTCGTAGAAGTCGTCGTCATAATCCCTGCGGGCAACCACATCGTCGGAGTAGATCGAGTCGTAGTCGTCTTCATCGAAGATGCCGGTCCCGGGCAGACCGTTGGCCAGCTGGAACTCCAGCAGCGCCTTTTCGGTGCGGGGCCCGAATACGCCGTCGGGGTTGCCGTTCAGGTAGCCGAGGGCGATCAGCATGGCCTGCAGGTCGGCGATATCGGTGCGGCCCATTTCATCCCGGGCGCCGATGGAAATGCTGCCCACGCGGTCCATGAAGTCGTCGTCCCACCGGACGCGCTTGATCCAGTCCTTGTCGTTGTCCCAGAGATCGTCGTTCCAGTCGTCATCCATGATGATGAACTCCACGAAGGAGGTCGGCAGGTTGTAGTCGCTTGCGATGGTCCTGGCATGGTCGCGGGTCATGTTCCTGCGGATGGCGTCGCGGCTGGCTTCGGATTCTGCGTCGTCGCTGTCCTTGAGGAAGAGAGAGAGGATCAGCTGAATGTTCTGGTACTTCTCTTCGGAAGCGGGGTTCACGCGGATCTCTGCGGAGAGCGCGGCGGCCAGTGCGCGGTAGTAGGCGTTTCGCACTTGTCCGACGTAGTAATCCTTGTCGGCGGCATAGGCTGCGATGTCCTTGCTGGTGATCTCTGACAACCGCGTAAGGTCAGGAGCGATGCGTGCTGCGTCATCGTCGGTGAGCTGATGGAATACATAGGCTTCGGCCATTACGTCGTCCAGCAGCGTCTCTGCAGCGAAAAAGGTGTCGTTGGTGGTTCCGGCAGCCAGTGCGTTGAAGGCGTCCAGCGCGGTTTCTGCACTGGCGGCGGTGAGCGTCATAACGAGGGCGAGGGCGAACAACAGGATTTTCTTCATGGTTTTCTCTCCTTTTCATTTGGTCGTTGTCGTCGTTGGGTTTGTGCTCCTGACGATTTGGATTATACCGGGACCGTCTTTTTTATGGTAGCCTTTTGAAGGTTTTTCCACATTGATTTCACAGAAGGGAGTTCGGGCGTGGATTTGGCGGCTCAGATCCTTCTTTCTCGCGGCGCCTTCTAAGGCTATGCTGCAGGCCGGGCAGAATATGGGAAAAGCCGCAAAAAGGACAGCCGGAACGTACGGTTATAGAAGGCCAAGGCACGGGCCGGGCAGACGACGGGCAAATAGGTGACGAAAGGCAGGGCGTTGCCGAAGACCTCGGAAGCGCCCCGCCCATTTTTCGTTTATATTGCGATATTGTATGGTGAGATGTATCGGGATCGAACAAGTGTCCCTACGGGTGTGAAATTTCCTGCGCTCTGGCAGGACGACCCGCAGGGCCTGACGCAGCTTGCGCGGCAATCCCGGTTGATTGCTTGCGGTTTTATCGATCAGCCTTCACCTTGTCGATGTCCCGGCGGGCGCGCACGATGAATCTGGCGGAACCGAGGGCGGCGAAGAGCAGCCCCAGGCCTACGTCTTTCACCATCATGATTTTGAATTCGCTGTCCCTGAACAGGTCGGGGATCGCGCCGGTGAAAAACACCTTCTCGGCAATGAGATCCTTATAGCTTTCAACCCAGATTTCGTGAAGCTGCCACGCGTAGCAGCCTGCCGTTCCCAGGAATACGGACAGGACCACACAGGCGACCACCACCACCGTGCGCAGCGCGCCGGGGCGGCCCTTCAGTTTGTCATAGCCCTGCACCGTCAAAATAGCGGTCAGCAGTGCAAAGGGCGCGGCAAAAATGCCCAGGTTCATGACAAAACCCCATACCAGCGCCCCCAGCAGCATGCCGCCGACGGCGCCGACGATGCCCCCGAACACATTGCTGTCTGCCATGGCGGCTTCATAGTTTTCCAGGGTCTGCTTTTCCAGGCAGCCCTCGTGCAGGTAGACGACGCAGCTGCCGGATAACCGGGCGATGCAATCGTCATCGGCGGGCAATCCACAAACGGGGCACGGCACGGGCTGGACCTGGTCGGCGAGGCCGGGGAGGATGGCGTCGCACACCTGGGCGACATAGTTCGCGACCTTTTTCTCGCCGCGCAGGCTGCCGCCCACATGGATGACCACCGCGGTCCCGTCGGCTGTGACTTCCTTTACGGCTTGCCCGTCTATTTCGCCGGAATGGAGCGCCAGTGCGCTCTGAACGACAAAGAGGCCGTTGTCGATGCCGGTTTGGATGCAGATCCTGCCGTCGTCAAAAACCGTCACGGGACAGCCGTACAGCGTCCCGAAACCGAACGTGCCGAACGAGATGCTCAGATCGTGACCCCTCAGGTATTGCTTGAGAAAGCGGTTGGTCATTTGGGTGTCTCCTTCATCCCTTTTGTTTCATTGTAACACAGTTCCTGCGCTATGGGGAATACGACGGTCCTTTTTTCGTGCTCCGGCGCGACAGACCGGGAGGCTGCCGCAGCTGTGCAGCAGCCCCCCGGGAGGGTTTCACGCAATGAGGTTTCTCTTACATCCCTACGTACACGCCGTCCTGGATGATGACGGCTTTGGGGGTCTTGCTGACCTCGCCGGTGGCTTCCCAATCCATTTCGCCGGTGAGGCCGGAGACGATCATATTGGGCATGGTGGCCACCAGCAGTTCGCAGGCGTCCTCGGTAGAGGTGTCGCCGGTGATGCCCGCCTCCAGGCAGGCCTCGTACAGGGCGAACACGGCGTCATAGCCGTCGGCGGAGAACTGGGTGGGCACGTCGCCGAACTGCTCCTGGTACTTGGCCACGAAGGTCTGGGTGCGCTCGTCCTCGGCATCTGCGGCGAAGGGGGTAAGCAGCATGACGCCCTCGGCCAGGGAGGTGTCAAAGCCCTCCAGGGTCAGGATGCCGTCCATGCCGTCCACGCCGAAGAACTTGGGCGCGTACTCCATGGCCTTGGCCTGGTTCAGGATCATGGAAGCGGGGGTGTAGTAGATGGGCAGGAAGACCAGGTCGGCGCCGTTGTCCTTGGCGTCGGTGAGCTGCACGGAGAAGTCGGTGGTGTCGTCGGTGAAGGTGGTGGCGGATACCACTTCCAGGCCGATTTCGCCGGCTTTGGCCACGAAGGTCTGGTAGATGCCGGTGGAGTAGGCATCCGCGTTGTTGTAGATCACGGCGACCTTGGCGCCCAGGGCCTGGTCAAAGATGAACTGGGCGGAAGCGGCGCCCTGCGCGGGGTCGGTAAAGCATACCTGGTACACGTTGTCCTTGCCCGCGGTGACGTCGGTGGAAGAGGCGGAGGGGGTGAGCATGAACATGCGGTCGTTGAAGGCTTCGGCGCCCACGGCCTTGCAGGGGGCGGTGGTGACGGTGCCGCAGATCATCTGGGCGCCCCAATCCCACAGCAGGTTGTAGGCGTTGACGGACTTCTCGGCGTCGTGCTCGTCGTCCTGCACGTTGAGTTCGATCTGCAGCCCGCCAAGGGCGTTGATCTCTTCAACGGCAATCTGGGCGCCCTGGGCACAGGAAACGCCGTACACAGCGGCGGCGCCGGTCAAAGGGCCGATAAAGCCCATCTTGATGGTGTCAGCCATGGCAGCGGTTCCCAGGCTCAGGATCAGCACAAGGACCAGCGCAAGGGACAGGATTTTCTTCATGGTGTGTATCCTCCTTTATGAATGGTTTATATTGCCGGATGCCTTCCACAACAAACGTATCGTTGCCCCGGAAATACCGTTTTATTATACAAGAAAAGTCGGGACTATGCAAGAGAAGATTCGTTGACGATTTCAAAGCGCTGGGATTCGTCCAGGCCCACCACGGTACAGTCGTTGGCGTAGGTGCACTCGGGCAGCACGATGAGGGCATGCAGCTCTTTTTCCCGGGCGGGCAGGGGCGCCAGGTGCCAGATGGCGGCGTTCATCTGTACCATGGTGCCCTTGGGCACCAGGAAGGCGCGGGTCAGGTCGGGCACCGGGACGCCCGCGGAGGCGGGGGCCACGTGGAGGATCATGTCGTCGTTCAGGGGCAGGATGATCTCGCTGGTGGTGGTGTGGTACTCGATGGCGTCCACGATCATCCGCTGGGGTTTGCGCACCGTGATGGCGGAAAACCCCACATGGCCGGTGTAGGCGTCCCGGATGCGGTCGGGATAGAAGGCATGAAGCTCCCCCGTCAGGGCGTAGCCCTTGGGGTCCAGCATGCTGTGGAAATGGCCGAAAGGCGCGAAGGCCTCGGCGCTCAGGGGTTCCAGCACGATTTTGCGCATGGGGATAACCTCCTTTTTAATAGGCTTTGGCGAAGTACATGACCTTTGCAGCGGGCTTGCCGCAGCAAACGCACACGTCGCTTGGCATATCGCTCTGGTCGAAGGGCATGTTGCGGCTGGTGGCGGTGGTCTTTTCCTTGATCTCGTCCTCACATTCCCGGCAGCCGCACCAGGACGCCCGGACAAAGCCGGTCTGCACCCCTTCGGTCAATTCCTCCATGTTGCGGGCGATATAGGTGTGGGCGTCTTTGAATTCTTCGGCTTGCCGGTACAGGGCGCGGCCCACCTCTTCCAGCAGATCCCGGGCTGCCCGGGCGATGCCTTCCAGGGGAAGCTGTCCCTTCTCCAGGGTGTCCCGGCGCACGAAGGTGACCTGGCCCTGCGCAATATCCCGGGGGCCCAGCTCCAGGCGCAGGGGCACGCCCTTCAGTTCCCACTCGTTGAACTTCCAGCCCGCGGACACCGTATCCCGATCGTCCAGCTCTACCCGAAGCCCGGCGGCTTCAAGGGTTTTCGCCAGTTCTGTCGCCTTGTCCAGCACCCCGGGCTTGTGGGCGGCGATGGGCAGGATGACCACCTGGATGGGGGCCAGCTTGGGGGGGAGGCGCAGGCCCCGCTCGTCCCCATGGGTCATGATGAGGGCGCCGATCAACCGGGTGGAGACGCCCCAGCTGGTCTCGTGGACGTATTCCAGCTTGCCGTCCTTGGACAGGTACTGGATGTCAAAGACCTCGGCAAAATTGGTGCCGAAATTGTGGCTGGTGCCCGCCTGCAGGGCCTTGCCGTCCTGCATCATGGCTTCCATGGAATAGGTGGCCCGGGCGCCGGCGAATTTTTCTTTGTCGCTCTTCTGGCCGGTGAACACGGGGATGTTCATCACGTTCTCCGAGAATTCCCGGTACACCTCCAGCATCAGCAGGGTCTCTTCCTGGGCCTCTTCCGGCGTGGCGTGGATGGTGTGCCCCTCCTGCCACAGGAACTCGCTGGTGCGCAGGAAGGGACGGGTACTCTTTTCCCAGCGCATCACCGAGCACCACTGATTGTATTTCATGGGCAGGTCCCGCCAAGACTGCACCCACTTGGAGTACATGGCGCAGAACAGGGTCTCGCTGGTGGGCCGGATGGCCAGCCGCTCCTGGAGCTTTTCCGTGCCGCCCTGGGTGACCCAGGCCACTTCGGGGGCAAAGCCTTCCACGTGTTCCGCCTCTTTCAGAAGCAGGCTCTCGGGGATCAGCATGGGGAAATACACGTTGGAATGGCCGGTGGCTTTGAACCGGGCGTCCATTTCCTTCTGGATCAATTCCCAGATGCCGTAGCCGTAGGGCTTGATGACCATGCAGCCCCGCACCGGTGCGTAGTCCACCAGATCGGCTTTCAGGATGACGTCGGTGTACCACTGGGAAAAGTCTTCGCTGCGCGGCGTGATGTGCTCCACGAACGCCGGCTCTTTGTTCTTAGCCATGAGAAAAACCCCCTTCAACTGTCTGAGCACACATTATAGACAGTTCCGGCGGAAAAAGCAAGAAAATCACGGTAAAGCCGTGGGCCGGATCCGGATGAATTCTGGAACGGGATTGAAAAACCCGGCGTTATCGGGTATAATCCCGTCAGGGGAGCAGGGAAGCTTCCCATAGGAGGGATCCATCATGTTGACCCGCAGATCTCGCAGGCGCCGTTCCCGTTACGCCCTGCCCCGGCAGGCCCGGCTGGCCATCACCATCGCCGCCCTGGTCCTCATCATCCTGGGCATCGTTTTTGCGGTGCGGGGCTGCAGAGGGCGGCCCGCGGGGCAGCCCGAGCCCGAGGGGACCCCTGAGCTCCAGGTCACTCCCGAGCCCGAACTTACCCCCGACCCCGAACGCACCCCCGAGCCCGAGGCTACCCCCGAGCCCGAGGCCACCCCCGAGCCCCGGCCCGCCTACACCCCTGACGCGGAGCTCATGGCGAAGAGCCTGCCTTTCGGGGAGCGCTCGGCGGTGATCCGCTCCATCGGGGACATCGTGATGCACGTTCCTCTGCTCCGGGGCGCCTACAGCAAGCAAACCAAGACCTACGATTTTTCCCCTTATTTCTCCCGGATCAAAGCATCCATGGAGCAGGCGGATTATACGGTGATCAACGTGGACGGGCCCCTGGGGGGGAGGAAGTTCGGCTCCGGCTCTTACAAGGGCTATCCCCAGTTCAATACCCCGCCGGTGCTGCTGAACACCCTGGCGGACTGCGGGGTGGACATGCTGACCCTGGCCAACAACCACGCCCTGGATACCTATTACGACGGCCTGGTGGCCACCATCGACAACGTGGACAAGGTGGGGCTGGACCACGTGGGCGCTTATCGAAGCCAACAGGAGCGGGACACCCCCAAGGTTGTGCTCATCAACGGGATCCGGGTGGGGTTTGGCAATTACACGGTCTCCACCAACAACATGTCGAAGCGCAGCGATCCGGCGGCGACCCAGTACGGACTGGGCATGGTCAGCAATTCCAACGCGCCCCAGGACATCCGGCGCATGCGGGAGGCGGGGGCGGAGATCGTCGTCATGTACATGCACTGGGGCGAGGAGTACGAGCGCAGCGTGCAGAAAGCGGTGAAAAGCATTGCCTCCAAGCTGGTGGCGGCGGGGGCGGACGTGGTCATCGGGGGGCACCAGCACGTGGTGCTTCCCTGTGAGTACCTCACCGTCTCCGACGAAGCCGGGGAGCCCCGCACCGGACTGGTGCTGTACGGCATGGGCAATTTCCTGTCCGACCAGCGGCAGCGCTACCGGGATTCCGGCATCATCTTCGAGATTACCCTGCGGGACGACCCGGCTGCCGGCGCCGTTGTGGTGGAGAACCCCCGCTACATCCCCACCTATGTGCAGCGGATCAAGGGGGAGAGCGCCTACGACTACCGTGTGTGGCCGGTGGGCAAGGCCATCGAAGAGGCCCCCGGCACCCTTCCCGCGGGGGTGCTGGATCGCATGAAGCAGGTGTGGAATGAGCAGGCCGCGATCTTTGAAGGAGGCCCGGCCACGGCGGCCAAGAGCTGAACCATGGATGGAAACTGCGGAACACAGCGGGAACTGGCCGCGCTCCGGGGCGCGATTTTGGGCTGGCACGACGAAAATGCCCGGGACCTGCCCTGGCGGGGCGAAGGGGATCCCTACCGCATCTGGGTCAGCGAGATCATGCTGCAGCAGACCCGGGCGGAGACGGTGATCCCCTATTATCTGCGCTTTCTGTCCCGTTACCCGGATGTGCAGGCCCTGGCGGCGGCGCCCCTGGAGCAGGTGCTGAAGGACTGGGAGGGGCTGGGCTACTACAGCCGGGCCCGCAACCTGCACCGGGCGGCCCGGATGGTGGCGGAACGGCCCGGCGCCACATTCCCCGCTGACGTGAAGGGACTGTTGGCCCTGCCGGGGATCGGCGCCTACACGGCGGGGGCCATCGCCTCCATGGCCTACGGGCTTCCGGAGCCCGCCATCGACGGCAACCAGGTGCGGGTGCTCAGCCGCCTGTTCGGGATCCGGGGCAGTACGGCGTTGCCCGCCACCAAAAAGGCGATCCGGGAGGCTGCCCAACGGCTGCTGGACCGGGAGCGGCCCGGGGATTTCAACCAGGCCCTGATGGGGATGGGGGCCCTGGTCTGCCTGCCAAGGAAGCCCCGCTGTGAAAATTGCCCCGGCGCGATCCATTGCCGGGCGCTGGCCCTGGACATCCGGGAGCACCTGCCCGAGCTCCCCGAGCGGGTGTCCCAACGCCTGGAATCCCGGGCCGTGGCCCTGGTATACCACGGGGAGCGGGTGCTGGTGCGGCAGCGGCCCGAAGAGGGGCTTCTCGGGGGGTTGTGGGAGTTTCCCCACTTTTTGGGGGTCCGCCGGAAGGCGGAGCTGAGGGAAGCCCTGCTGGAGATGGGGGTGACGCCCCGCAGCATCCAAAAAGGCCCTACCGCCCGGCACGTGTTCACCCACATGATCTGGGAGATGCGGGGATACGTCGTCATGGCGGCCTCGGGGGAGAGCCCTTCGGGGCGTTTCGTCACGGGGCCGGAGCTGGAAGCATTGCCCATGGCAACCGCCCAGCGGGTGTACCGGGAGGAGGCGATGAAGGCGCTGTGAAGACCATGCTGGTGGCGCTGAACGCCCGGTACATGCACGTGAACCTGGGGCTCAGGCAGATCCTGTGCTGTCTTGAGGGAGAGGTATCCCTGTACGAGGCCAACATCAATCTGCCCTTCCGCCAGGTGCTGGAGCACATCGGCCGGGCCGCCCCCGACGCCGTGGGCTTTTCCACCTACATCTGGAATGCGGGGATGGTGTGGCGGCTGTGCCGGGCGCTGAAGAGGGCGCTGCCCGGGGTGGTCCTGTTCGCCGGGGGCCCCGAAGCATCCGGGGATCCCGCCGCCGCCTTTGCTTCCTGCGACGCCCTGGACTACGTGCTGTCCGGGGAGGGGGAGCAGGTGACGGGGCCCTTTCTGGCCGCCCTGGGAGAGGGCCGGGATCCCGCCGCCTGCCCCGGCGTCTCCTGCATCCGGGGAAGCGGGCTGTCCGCCTGTCCGCCCCCGCCGCCCATGTCCCCCGGGGACTGGCCCGACGTATGGGCCGATGGGCGCATGGAGGGACTGGAAGGGCGCATCCTGTACGTGGAGACCTCCCGGGGCTGTCCCTATCACTGCCGTTACTGCCTGTCCGGGGGCGCGGGCGGGGTCCGCGCCCTGACGGAGGGGGAGGCCCTTCGAAGGCTTTGCGCCATGGCGGAGGGGGGCGCAAAGCTGATCAAGCTGGTGGACCGCACCTTCAACTACGATCGGCGCCGGGCCGCCCGGATCTGGGAGGGGCTCATCCGGCACAGCGCCCGCACCGGCACAAAGGCCCGCTATCACTTCGAGATCGGCGCCCATTTGCTGGACGAGGAGGCCTTCCGGGTGCTGGGCCATGCCCCCGACGGGCTGTTCCAGTTCGAGGCGGGGATCCAATCCGCCAACGAAAGAGCGCTGGCCCTCTCCGGCCGGGCCATCCCCTTTGAGGCGCTCCGGGATCCCCTGGTGCGCCTGATGCAACTGGGCACCATCCACCTGCACACCGACCTGATCGCCGGGCTGCCCGGGGAAGACCTGGCCTCCTTCGGGCGCTCCTTCGACCGGGTATTTGCCATCGGGGCGCCCCAGCTGCAGCTGGGTTTCCTGAAGGTGCTGCCCGGCAGCGGCTTTCGCCGGGACGCGGGTGCCCTGGGCCTGGTGTACGAGCCCGACCCCCCGTACGAGATCCTCCGGACCCCGGACCTCTCGTTCCGGGAACTGTGCCTGCTGAAGGACGTGGAGACCGCCCTGGGCTGGTACCATGGTTCCGGGCGCTACCCCTTAAGCCTGAAATACCTGCTGGAGACCCACAGCCCCTTTGCCCTGTTTTTGGACATGGGCAGAAGGCTGCGGCGCATGGGGGCCCTGGACAGCCCCAAAAAAGAAAAGGACCGGGCGGACCTGCTGCTGCAATTGTATCCCCTCGGGCCCATGCCCGACCTCATCGCCTGGGACGCCTTTACCCTGCGGGGCGGCCGGGACCTGCCTTCCTCCATCGACCGAGCCGAGGACGAAGAACTGCGGGCGCTGCTGCGGCAGCAGTTCCACCCCGTCCGGGGCCAACGCGCCCGGCGCTGCCGCTGGGACGTGGAGGCTTATGCCCGGGGCGGAGCCTTGGAGGAGCGGGAACGGGTGATATTTGGGGAGTGAAAAGGCCGGATCAACCCGGGAGGATCATATCGCAGGCGCCCGGGATGTCGTACAGGGCGAAGTAGCGCTCCTCCAGGGGGATCCACAGGCTTTCAAAGCGGCGGAGGCCTTCCGGGCCGTTGCGCTTCAGGATGCGCTGCCGCTGGGTATCCGGGTCCACCCGGAGAAAGGCCGACAGGGCATAGGGGCGCAGGAGCTCCGGGTGCATGGAGTAAGCCCCTTCCACCAGGGTGACGGGGCTTGGGGGCAGGAGGACGGGATCTTTGAAGCGGTCCTCTCCGCACAGATAAGGGGTATACCGGATGGGTTCCCCCCGAAGGGCGGGCAGCAGGGCCTCTTCCCGGAAACGGGCCAGGTCCATATTGCCCGCCGGGCGCTGCATCCAGTCGGCGGTGCGCTGCCCAAGGGGCAGGAAGAAGTCGTCCATGTGCAGCACCCGGGCGTTCAGGCGGTCGGCCAAGTCCCTTGCCAGGCTGCTTTTCCCCGAGGCGCTCATGCCCTCGATGGCGATGAGCCCGGTCAGGTTTTTGGCAGCCCGGAGCAGGGCGTCAAGGGCTTTCACGGGATAAGATGGGCTCTGCGCAGGGCCGCCACGCACAGGGGCACGAGGATGAACTGGAGGATCAGCCCGGGGACGGCCTGGACGAAGGCGGCGGTGAAGAAGGCGGCCAGGGAATATCCGGACCCTCCCAGGCCCAGGATGACGGCCATGGCCAGCCCGAAGGCGATCCGGCCCGCAACCATGGCGATGGCCAGGGCCAGGTAGACGTAGCCGGTCTTTTTGGGGAACAACCGGTTCAACAGGCCGGCGACCAGCCCGTAGGCGCCCAACTCGAAGGCCATGGCTAGGGCCATGGGCACCATGACGGGCATTTGGAAGAGCAGGCTGCGCAGCAGCGGCATGACCATCCCGGTGATCAGCCCCCACAGGGGGCCGCACACAAAGCCGCACAGCAGCGCGGGCAGGTGCATGGGCAGCAGCATGGACCCGATGCGGGGGATCTGCCCGGTGAGGAAGGGCAGCACCAGCCCGATGGCCAGGAACATGGCGCTGACGGTGAGGCGGGCTGTTTGGTTCATCCGGGGGACTTCCCGGACGGGCTTGGGTGCAAGTGGCATGCGGATAACCTCCCGATCCAAAGAATACCCCATAAAAGCGTTGCCCTTCAGGGCGGCCTCCCGGGGGATGATCGGCTTCAGCCGTCGACTGGCTTTCATTATAGAGGGGCCGTTCGGGCCTGTCAACGCGGCTTTTTGGAAAAAACCACCAATGTTTTGAAAAAAGCCTTCCAACGTTCACGCTTCGTTCACGGATTGGATAAATGTTGCTGGTATACTGGAATCATCAAATCAAGGAGGTGTTTTGAGTGAAAATGCATACCAGAAAAACCTTTACAGCCATGCTTTTGGTGCTCGTTCTCGCGCTCACGGGCATCGCTTTTGCGGAGAACGCGCCCAAGGGCGTAGAGGGGGACAACAACCCGGCCATCGCAGTGGCGAAGGCTACCCAAAATTCCGTGGTGGGGGTCATCACCTATTCCACCAGCTGGTCCCGCCAGGGGGGAGACCAGAAAAACATGCTGGGGCAGGGCTCCGGCGTGGTGATCGATGAATCGGGCCACGTGATCACCAATTGGCACGTGGTGGAGGACGGCAACACCTATCAGGTGCTTCTCCCCTCCGGCGAGCATGCCGACGCCACCCTTACGGGCTACGACGAGTCCACGGACCTGGCGGTGCTCAAAGTGGAGTCCGATGAACTCAGTCCCGTGGAGATCGGCTCCAGTTGCGACCTGGTCGTAGGCAACTCGGTGTTTGCCATCGGCAACCCCGGCGGCTCGGTGCTGGCCAACACCATGACCAGCGGCATCGTGTCCGCCCTGGAGCGCACCAGCGTGAACGCCGCCAACACCACCCGCACCATCGCCTACATCCAGCACGATGCCCCCATCAACAGCGGCAACTCCGGCGGCGGCCTCTTCGACGTGAATGGCCGGCTCATCGGCATCAACACCCTGAAGTATGCGGGCAGCGCCTTCTCCTCCGTGTCCTTTGAGGGACTGGGTTTTGCCATCCCGGTGGACACGGTATATCCTATCGCCATGGACCTGATCGAGCACGGCAAGGTGCAGCGCCCCGCCCTGGGGGTCACCGTATCCGCCCAGGAAGGGCCGGACGATGCTCGCAGGGATTATCCCCCCGCCAGCCTGTGCGTGTACAGCGTGACGGAAGACGGTCCTGCCGCCAAGGCCGGCGTTGAACCCTACGACTTCATCACCCACATCAACGACGTCCGGGTGACCACTTTGGCGGAGCTCACCGGCGAACTGGACAAGCACAACCCCGGCGATACCGTGACCCTGACCATTGTGCGCTACGACAGCGCCCGGGCCTACGCTGGCCGCGGGAGCAAGAATTCCGGAAACGAAAACTACGGGGATGAATACGGCAACTACGGCCGAAACTACGGCGGGAATTACGGCGGAAACTACGACGGCAACTACGGCTACAATCCTTTCGGCCCCTTCGGCGGCTTCTTCGGCTACGGCAACGACTTCTTCAACAACCCCTACAACTACAACTACGGCAACAGCAATGCCCCAAGCGTACCGCCCCTGTCGGGGAATTTCGAGACAATAACGGTGGACGTGGTGCTGGAGATCGTGAACTGATTACGGGTAAAAAACAGGGGGGCTGCCATGGTGCAGCCCCCTGTTTTCATGGCGGGGGGAGAAGGTCAGAGGGAGCAATTCGCCTGAAACGATTCCACGCATGAACTTAATTTGACTTTGGGGTGAGAAAAGAGTACAATGATACCGACAGGCGATGAGGGGAAGCCGTGAGCAGGGGCCTCACGTACAGAGAGCCGGCGGTGGGTGCGAGCCGGACGAGGGGTGCAAACGGGCCGTCCCGGAGCTCCGCGTTGGAAATGACGCGGCGGATGCGCGCCGTTATCGCGAATGAGTGGATCCGCCCAGGGCGGGTCAATCAGGGTGGTACCACGGAAAGCGCCTTTCGTCCTTGAGCGAAGGAGGCGCTATCTTTATTTTTCGGAGGGAAACGCCAATGAACACCAACATCAAGACCGCAGCCCAGTTGCGCAGCCTGTTTCTCCGGTTCTTCGAGGAAAAGGGGCACGCGGTGATCCCCAGCGCCTCGGTGATCCCCGAGAACGATCCCACGGTGCTGTTCACCACGGCGGGCATGCATCCCCTGGTGCCCTATCTGATGGGGGCTGCCCATCCCATGGGCCGACGGCTCGTAAACGTGCAGAAGTGCATCCGCACCGGAGACATCGACGACGTGGGGGACAGCAGCCATTGCACCTTCTTTGAGATGCTGGGCAACTGGTCCCTGGGGGATTACTTCAAAAAGGAGGCCATCGCCTGGAGCTGGGAGTTCCTGACCAGTCCCCAGTGGCTGGGCCTGAAGAAGGACGAGCTCGCCTTTACCGTGTTCGCCGGGGACGAGGACGCGCCCCGGGACGAGGAGGCCGCCGAGTTGTGGAAGAGCATGGGCGTGAGCCCCGACCGCATCTTCTACCTGCCCAAGAAATACAACTGGTGGGGCCCCGCCGGGGCCACCGGCCCCTGCGGCCCGGACACCGAGATGTTCGTCATCACCGACAAGGAGCCCTGCGGCCCCGACTGCTCCCCCGCCTGCGACTGCGGCCGATACCTGGAGATCTGGAACGACGTGTTCATGGAGTACAACAAACAGGCGGACGGGTCCTACCCGCCCCTGGAGCAGAAGAACGTGGACACGGGCATGGGCCTGGAGCGCACCATCGGGGTGCTGATGGGCGCCCGGTCGGTGTACGAGACCGACCTGTTCAGCGACATCGTGAAGAAGATCGAGGAACTGTCCGGGGCCCGCTACGGCGCCGATGAGGAGACCACCCGCTCCATCCGCATCATCGCGGACCACCTGCGCACCGCTACCATCATCCTGGGGGACGACCGGGGCGTGACCCCCTCCAACGTGGACCAGGGCTACGTGCTGCGCCGGCTGATCCGCCGGGCGGTGCGCCACGGCATGCAGCTGGGCATGCCCCAGAACTTCTGCGCCGACGTGGCCGCCGTCGTCGTGGCCCAGTACGAAGCGGTGTACCCCGAACTGCGGCGCAACGAGGCGGTGATCACCGAGCAGCTGAAGATCGAGGAAGAGCGCTTCCAGCGCACCTTGAAGCAGGGCATGAAGGAATTCGAGAAGGTGGCTGCGAACATCGAAAAAGTGTGCTGCACCATGAAAGACATGACGGCGTGCATCCAAGGCAAGCCCCTGGAAGAGGCGCGGGCCGAGGCCCTGAAGGCCGCGGGCTGCCTGCGCCCCACCCCCGAGCTGGCGCCCGTGATCGAGGGGCTGAAAGCTTTTGCCGGGGGCGGCGCGGCGGAAGACGCCCTGGCTTTGGTGAAGGACTGCGCCGACAAGGCCACCTGCATCGAGGGGCGCAGCGCCTTCAAGCTGTACGACACCTACGGTTTCCCCATCGAGATCACCCTGGAGCTGGCCAAAGAGAAGGGCCTCACCGTGGACGAGGCGGGCTTTGCCGAGCGCTTCCGCCAGCATCAGGAAAAGAGCCAGGCCGGGGCCGAGCAGCGCTTTAAAGGCGGCCTGGCGGACCACCAGGAGCAGACCGCCCGGCTGCACACCTGTACCCACCTGCTGCAGGCAGCCCTGCGGGAGGTGCTGGGCCCGGAGGTGGCCCAGAAGGGCTCCAACATCACCGCCGAGCGGCTGCGCTTCGACTTCAGCTTCCACCGCAAGATGACCGAGGAAGAGAAAAAAGAGGTGGAGCGCCTGGTGAACGAGTACATCCGGGCGGGCGCCCCCATCGTGTGCGAGGAGATGACCGTGGAGGAGGCCAATGAGCAGGGGGCCATCGGCCTGTTCGGGAGCAAGTACGGGGAGCGGGTAAAGGTGTACACCATGGGCGAGTTCTCCAAGGAGGTCTGCGGCGGCCCCCATGCGCAGAACACCGGGGAACTGAAGAACTTCAAGCTGGTGAAGGAAGAGTCCTCTTCCGCGGGTGTGCGCCGCATCAGGGGCGTCATCGGACAATGATATCGGACAATCAAGTAAGGAGGGTACGGCCATGATCAGGTTTTCCGAACTTCCCATCGAACGGCTGCTGGATCCCAAGGGCTATGCCTGCGACTGCGGTTTGCACCACGTGTGCGACCTGCGCCACTTCAAGTGCGGCGCCGGCGTCATCGCCCAGGTGCCCCGGGTGGTCCGGGACATGGGTTATACGTATCCCTTTGTCGTCTGCGACCCGAACACCTACGAAGCGGCGGGGGCGCAGGTGGTCAAGCTGCTGGAAGCGGCAGGCATCCAATACAAACTGTTCATCGTGCCCCAGAAGGGGGAAAAGGTGGAGCCCGACGAGTGGAGCGTGGGCGCCGTGACCATGGCCCTGGACGTGAACTGCGACATGTTCCTGTGCGTGGGTTCCGGGGTGCTGAACGACGTGTGCAAGGTGTCCTCCTTCGCCGCGGGCAAGCCCCAGATGGTGGTGGTCACCGCCCCTTCCATGGACGGCTACGCCTCTTCTTCCTCCTCCATGCACGTGAACGATGTGAAGACCACGTTGTACAACCACTGCCCCGTGGCCATCATCGCGGACACCGACATCGTGGCCAACGCCCCCATGCGCATGCTGTGGTCCGGCTTCGGCGACATGATCGCCAAGTACGTGGCCACCTGCGAATGGCGCATTGCCCATCTGATCGTGGGCGAGTACTACTGTGAAGAGGTGGCCTCCCTGATGCGCCGGGCCCTGAAGGCCATCGTGGACAACGCGGACAAGCTGTCCGGCCGGGATCCCCAGGTGATCCAGGCCATCACCGAAGGCCTGGTGCTGGCGGGCATCGCCATGAGCTATGCCCAGGTCTCCCGGCCCGCCTCCGGGCTGGAGCACTACTTCTCCCACATGTGGGAGATGATCGGGCCGGAGCGGGGCGTGACCCCCGACTTCCACGGCATCCAGGTGGGGGTGGGCACCCTGCAGAGCCTGAAGCTGTACGACTGGATTCGCACCCTGAAGCCCACCAGGGAGCGGGGCCTGGCCCACATGGCCGCCTTCGACCGGGGCGCCTGGGAGGACATGGTCCGGGACATCTTCGGCCAGTCCGCGCCCCAGATCCTGGCCGTCGAGGAAAAGGCAAAGAAAAACGACCCCGTCCAGCACAGGAAGCGGCTGGACAGGATCGTGGACAACTGGGACAAGATCCTCGCCATCATTGAGGAGGAACTGCCCGAGACATCCGTCATCGAGGGCATCATGAAAGAACTGGGCATGCCCATGGTGGCCGCCGACCTGGGCTGGGACGAGAAGGGCGCCAAAGACGCCTACACCGGCTCCCGGGAGATCCGGGACAAGTACTTGACCTCCTCCATGCTGTGGGACATCGGATACGCCCAGGAGGCCCGGGACCTGGTGCAGGCAAAGTAGGGCTTCCAAGGAATGTGACGAAAGGGGCTGTAACAGAAGTCATTCTGCTCCGTATATATACAAATAACATACAAAAAACGAAAAGCTACTCACATTTTGCCGTGAAATCCGGCTATTGAGAGTAGCTTTTAATCAACATATGCAGGCGTTGGGACTTTTGTTATAGCCCCTTTCGTCGATAAGGTATAATATTTTTCGCGCAATTGAAAGGGAAACGACATTGGAGAAGGGAATTGTTTTTCAATTTAATCTTAATCGATCATGCCGATTTCAACAAGGTATTGCAGGTTTTCCTTGGCACATTTGTAAGCATGTTCTCCTGTCTGCCCCATCATGTCCTGTTCAACCACCGCTACACCGTTGTAGTCAATTTCCTCCAACAGCACTTTTAACTCGAGGAAGTCAATAATACCATCTCTCAGATTACACATTGCGCCATGTGAGAAAGCGTAAGAGCAGGTCCATTTCTCTTTTCTGGCTTCTTTCATTATCTCACCATTCGCGTTCTTGAAGTGGAGATACGGAATGCGATCTTTATGGATGCGAATGAAATTCAAAGCACTTTGATCATGTTTTTCTGTACCACCATTGACATATACATGATGTCCGGTGTCAAAGCACAACTGAATATTTCCGAGCGAAAGCATCTTTTCAATTTCATCCAGATATTCAATTGCGCTGTCCGCGTGTGGATGATAAAGCATGCGAATGCCAAAGTTTTCTTTCAGATAATTGTTCACATCGAGAATATTATCATAGATAGTCTGCCACTCAGCATCGGTCCAGTTTTTCTTGGGCGTACAGTTTTCACTCCACAGAGAGCCATCCATTACAACCATTTCTTTCACGTCCAGTTCCACCAAACGATATGCTAATGCGGTTACAACCCCACGGCACTCTTCATTGCTCGCTTTATAAAATGATATAGTAGCGGTTCCCGCACAAACCGATAGATGGTACTTTGCCAACTCTTCTTTCAAAACCTTGATGTTTACCGGAAGGTATCCATCTGGTCCAAGCTCAATTTCTTTATAGCCTGCTGCCTGCACCTGTTTCAGGAACAGGTCATAGGGAACGTGCGTATAGTATCCATCAGCTCGAAAAATACCCCATGAGCATGGGCAAGTAGCAATTGAAATCTTCATAGTGTCTCCTCCTATGCACCTTCGACAATCTTTTTTGCAACATCAATGTACAGCTTAACATCTTCTGCAGCATCGAATACGTCACATTTGGGCCTATCATGTTCTGAAATACAGCGATAGAACTCTTTCAATTCGTTGCCAAACATATCATGATACTGCGGCCCGTAAATAGTTACTTTTGCCTGTTTATCTTCATCAAGCTCACTTACGGTAAGCTTACTGGGCAAGTAACGGATATAAGGCGTATCATATTTGAGATGCATTTTGCGGGTTCCCTGATATACCTCAATGGATTCGTCAAACTGAACGATTTCCTGGTCATTCATTTCTTCAAAGGTCAGATTAAAACCGTCATATTCAAAAATGAGCGTAAACTGCATTCCAGTCGGGGAAATTACTGCAGAACGAATGGCTTTAGGAAGCCCAAATAATTCGCGAACCGCAGAGAGAACATGGCAACCGGATGAGGTAATTGCTAGATAGGTTTGCATTTGGGCTTTAGTGGCGTTCCCGCCCATAATCTCGTTGATTTCATTAAACATCCTCTTAATCATGATGTCACGGCTCGCAGGATCCAGATCGTCCGCCTTCTTCTCCTCGTGAGTATTCTTTAAGTACCAAGGACCTTCTAGAACAATCGTTCGAGCGCGAACATATGAAATCGGGCGCGAATCATTTTGCAGCAATTCCTTCATTTTGATGAATGAATCATTGTATCTGCGGCAATATCCAACCATCGCGACAAGATCCGGATGATTTTGCTTTACTTCCATAAGGCTTTCAGCTTTGTCCAGGCGGTAAGTCATAGGTTTTTCGATAAAAACATGCTTGCCAGCTTCAAGAGCGGCGATTGCGTAATCTGCGTGATCGCCTGCACACATGATCATAACAGCGTCAATCTCCGGACAATGAATCAGATCAAGCGCATTTGTAAAACGATTCGTGACATGATATTTGTTCGCAATGTACTCAGTCAAATTCTTGGAGATGTCCGACACAGCGGTCACATTGAACATATCTTCCATTTTATCCAGATTTGGTAAATGCAATAACTGCGCTGCTTGACCCAAGCCAATTATTCCCAAACGAATCATAATAGGCCCTCCCTCATCCATTTTGTATTATTATCGTGAAGTCGTTATCGCAAACATCATCAGCCCTGAAGGATCCTATCAACAATATACCGTATGCGTTCATTGCCAATATAATCTGTCATACCGATTCTTTCGCCCAGTTCCATGCTTCTGCGGTTGTATTTCGTGTAAGGAGTCCATTCGGGCAAACCATCCCCATTCGGATCTCCGGACTTTGCAAAATTCGTCCAATAACTCACCATTACACGCGACAGATCGAAATCGACACCAGTCAACTCTCGCCAGCAACGGTGTAACGTCTGAAAAACATACCAGAGTTCAGCGGAATGATATGCGCCGGCCGAATCCCCCGGCATTTTCCGGGTAAAATGATAGAGATATACGGATTTCAGATCTGTCTGCTTGGCAGAATGATCGGCCCACGCGAAGATCGCAGGCTTTAAAACATCATCCCAACCTCCATGACGAATAGCTTTATCCGGATTGTTCTCAAAGTCAATTACCCGTAAAAATTCTTCGGCATCTACGCCAAACCGTGTCTGAATTGAATGCACAAAGTCTTTTCTGTCCGGTAACGGCAAATAGGTAAACGCACCATTTTCAAATTCGGTTGCTCCAACCATGTAAGGAATGTTCAGATACGCATAATTCCTAACCAACTCGGAACAACTGCGTAGCTGACTGTAGCCGTCTACGATTGGTGCAAAAGAAAACTCGTGATGAATCTCTTCTATGAATATCCGTTCGAATTCAACAAGACGGTCTGCGGGGATACTCCTTGCCTCATCGATGGAAGAACAATTCAGATACCGCAAAAACGCTTCTCCGTATTGTTCCGCCTCATTCTGTTTGTACATTTTGATCGCGTCATAAGATCCACTGTAGCCACCTGCCGATTGCATGATCGCTTTGGCAATATCATTCTTGCATAACGGACTGGTTATCAGGTTCACGACGCTCAGCGCACCAGCAGATTGGCCGAATACCGTTATATTGTCTGGATCACCACCAAAGGCGCGAATATTATTTCGCACCCATTTTAACGCCGCTATTTGATCCAGCAGTCCATAATTGCCACATGCCCCGGTTATGTGGTCAATGAGTTCTTTATGGGCAAGATACCCCAGGCTGCCCAAGCGGTATTCAATCGTTACGAGGATAACGCCCTTTTTTGCCATTGCATCACCATCCATGGTAATTTCATGGCTGTAACCACTCTTGTATCCGCCGCCGTGAATCCAGAACATAACCGGCAGGTTTTCACCTAGATTGTTTGCGGGTGTCCAGATATTGAGGTACAAGCAGTCTTCACTCATCGGCTTACGACATCGGTAAAATTCACGTGCATAAAAGGGATGTCTTTCTTCAACCTGTGATGGAATCGCTCGAAACTGATCTGCATGATAGATCCCCGTCCACTTTCTTGGCGGTACAGGCGGCATCCATCTGAGTTTTCCCAGCGGAGCTGAAGCATAGGGGATACCCTTAAATACACTAATTTCTGGGATTCCACTATAAGTACCCTCGATAATACCATATTCGGTTTCCGCTCTCAACAATCCCATGATTTCACCTATCATGAAGTCAGGAGGAGGAAATAAATTCCTGCCTCCTGCTTACTTAAAGTATGTTTTTCTTGCTTATTTGCCAAATTCGTCGCAGTTGTCAATCGTCCATACAGAAGGATTGATCATAACTTGAGCAGGCATATCTGCACCGGCTTCATATGCGAGAATGGTGTCATAGGTGCCGCGAACCAATGCGTTGTAATCATAGAATACATCAACGATGGTTGCACCGCTCTTCAGCCATTCAGTACCGGAAGGCTGGGTGAAGTCCTGTGCAGCAACATAGACCTTTCCGATCAGGTCATGTGCCTTAAGGCATTCAACAACACCCTGAACGCCCATAGCGGACTGGCAAACGATTGCATTGATGCCATCGGGCCCAAATCGCTGTAGCCAGTCTTCTACGAGGTTCATTGCTTTAGCGGTATTGGAGTCAACAGCCTGTTTGTCGATGATTGTTACGTCAGGGCGCAGTTCTGCGATCTTCTCTTCAAAACCAGCGGTACGGTTTATCTGGCTGTTGGAACCGAGCGAATTCATAGCAATGCCGACAGTGCCGTTCTCAGGCAGAACTTCAGCAAGCTTCGTTGCCTGCATGCGACCGAATTCAGCTTCGTCAACACCGATCTGAGTCCATACGAGCTCATCGCTCTTCGGAACTGTGTCGACGCAGATTACAGGGTAACCAGCTTCCTGAATCTTCAACAGAGCCGGTTCTACGCCTGGCAGGGGATGCATTACGATGTAGTCCAAATCCTGCTGGAGCAGCGAGTCAATTGCGTTGATCTGCTTCTCAGCGTCGTTGTTGCCGTCCATGAGTATGGCTTCAAACTGCGGATATTCGGTTTCGGTCAAGGATTCATATGCCATTGCGAGATTGTGGCACCACTCATCGAAAAAAGCAGCGCTGACAAAGCCGATTTTAATCTTTTCTTCTTCAGCGATGCCCAAAGTGGCAACAGACAATACCATCACCAGAACCAAAACCATTACGAGTGCTCTCTTTAGAAACATAGTCTACCTCCTTATTTTTTATACACCTTTACAGTGTATATAATTCGTTAATCAGCCTGCATGACGGCGTCCCGCGTCTTCTTGTCGATTACGATCGCAATGATAATGATGATGCCCTTTACAATTTGCTGGTAGTAGGGGGATATGCCGACAAGATTCATGCAGTTGTTGATAGTACCAACTGTCAGAGCACCGATCAGGCTTCCGACAACGCTGCCTACACCACCAGACATACTTGTTCCACCCAATACAGCTGCAATAATTGCGTCAAATTCATAAGCTTGACCTGCAGTAGGTTGTCCACTGTTCGTACGGGCTGCCAGCATGATTGCAGCCAGCGCGGTACATACACCCATGAAAAGATATGCGTAAACAATGACTCTCTTTGTGTTGATACCTGCAGCAATCGCTGCAGCACGGTTACCGCCGGTCGCGTAGATATAACGGCCGAACGAAGTATAATTCATCAAAGACCATGATAGTGCTACCATAATTACCGTAAGCACTATCAGCCATGAGAATACTCCCAGGAACTTTTGACTTGATAGATTCGCAATTGAACCGATGCCGATGATGGGCGCGCCCTTCGATACGACATATGCTGCTCCGCGCAGGGCCAGCTGTCCAGCTAAAGTTACAATGAAGGGCATCAATCCAACATATGCAACCAATAGGCTCTGAAGATAACATGTAAAAAGCAATACAGCGAATGTAGCCAAAACCGCAAGGAGCCAGTTGCCGTTTGCTTTCATGATTACGCCGCAAACTACGCCGCCAAGGGCAACGCCCGAACCGGCAGAAAGGTCAGTATTACCGGATACGATCAGCATGGTCATACCGCACGCCAATACGCCGACGATACTACATTGTACAAATACGCTCAGCAAGTTTACAACGGTAAAAAACCGATCAGACGCAATTGACGCTGCCAATAGAGCCAAAGCAAAAATAGCGACAACACCGAAGCGACTAAATAACTCAGCCCAATTAAAACTCTTCTTCTTCGTATTCATTTTTTCACCTCTGCAGAATATTCAAGTATTTTTTCCTGAGAATATTCTCCTCTACGCATTATACCGGAAATTTGACCTTCACACATAACGATAATCCGATCCGACATGCCCATAATCTCCTCCATAGGTTCCATTAATATAGCATTGTTGAATTATTTAAGTTATTGCTTTTTGCTTAGTCAATGTTGTGTCAAGACTAAGTGAAATTAGCAAAGCAAAAAAGGCACTGCCACTACTCTTGGTATGTTGT
>JAAYOH010000012.1 GCA_012520375.1 Clostridiales bacterium | reverse complement strand
GATTACTTCTTTGCTCGCTCTTTGTGCATTGTTCCTCTAATCTTCATCCTCTTCACTAGTTTGCCATACTTATTGCACCCTCCCTCGTTTTCTTTGACACTACTGCATTTACTTTGGCTATTGACCTCATGCGTTTTTGAGATAGAAAAATGGAGTCTGCTGCGCGCCACGGTGGCGCATTACCTGATGATTCTGATCATCTATCTCCTCATTGGGCGGGCGTTGTACTGGTACTCTTTTGAAGTCATTTCCATTGTGGTCGTTTCGGTTATCCTCTTCCTTGCTTATGCAGCGATCTGGTGTACGATGTACCTTAGCTGGAAACGGAAGGTGTGCGGAATGAACAAGCTGATGGAAGAATACAAAAACAAGGATGCCAAAGAGGACGAATGACCATCGAACCTGCCCCGCGACACCCCCCTTTGCAGCGACGAAGGACCCCGTTGGCGCCGGCCAGGGCGCCAACGGGGTCGTTGTTCACACAGTCTGCAGGCGTTCTTGTCCTTCGGCGCTTTTGGTCGGCAGTGCAGTTGATGAGGGAGAAAAAAGCGCCTGTTGCCCAGCGCAACAGGGCTTGGCGAAATGAAATTTGAAATGATCAGGCATCCCAACAGAAGAAGCCAGTACCATCCAAACGCAGAAATTTCACCAATTACAGACTCTGGTCGGTACAGCTTTTTATGCATAGACTGCACGATCTCCGACGGATCATTTTTCAAAAAATGGAAACCCAAACATACCACGGTCGCCTTCTTCCTCAAAGGATTCGCATCCCAAATGCGGTCTGCTGCTCCTCATCTGTTTCATTTTTTCGAACGATTTCCTGCAGCGTTTCTTCATTCTTTCGCTTCCGCGACGACCACGATGCTCTCCTTTGGCTACAGTCCCCGGGATTTGAGATCCGATACGATTTCCACATACACATCGCAGATATCCGAAACGCCTGCCCCCTTTTTTGCGGTGAGCCGCGATCTCCTGAGATCGATAGCGTCCAGATGCGAAATCCCGCGGAAGGAATTGGAGCGCAGCACACGGGCAGGTTCGCCCCAGAGGGCAGATTCGACGGAAACAAGCCCGTCATTTTCCCCCTCGATACGATTCAGGATAAAGTTCGCTTTCGACAGGCTGATATCGGAAAACGGGTGCGACATGGCGCAGGCAAAACTCTGATAAAAAACGCCGGGCACATCGGGGTTTGCCCGGTTAAACTGCTCCATGTATTTCGTGGTGAACCCTTCGCATACCTTCAGAAAATCCGGTTCTTTATCTCCGGCCAACCGGATCCAGTTGTTCACCGCAAACGCAGTGATGTTGAATATGCCTTTCGGAAGAAGACCCATCAGCCGGTCAATTGTCTTTGAGCCTTTATGGGGCGTCGCAATCGTGGTGATGCTGGCGATCTTGTCCCCGTATCCCAGGGACGAAGCGGCCATGCGGGCTTCAAGTCCGCCCTTGGAATGGGCAATGAGGTTCACTTTCTCCGCGCCGGTTTCCTCCAGGATGGCATCGATGCGTTCCGTGATCGCTTCGGCATTGGTCTCCGTGCTCGCCCAACAGTCCTGCAATCCGTAAAACAGGTCGGCGCCCTGCTCCGTCAGAACCTTGGGGATCCGGCCCCAATACACCGGCCATTTCAGATCCCGGAAGCCCGTCCCGTGAATCAGTACGATGGGGTATTTTGTTTTGCAGCAATCGCTGATGGTATTTTCAGCAAAGATCGGTTTCAAAGCGCGATGCCCTCCAAAATACGCAGTTGCTCCAAGGATACACTGCCCCCGGAAATGAAAAAGCATACTTTATCCGTGCGCTTGACGGGAAGAAGTCCCTGCAAAACGGCGCCGATGCCGATGCCGGAGGACGGCTCGCAGAGGATCTTGCCTTCGAGGAGCAGCAGTTTCATGCCTTTGAGGATGTATTCTTCCTCCACGCCGGCAAAGGCGTCGGTGTGCGCTGCCACGTATGGAAAGCATATGCTTCCCGGGATCTGCGCGATCAGGCCGTCGGCAATCGTATCCTTCTTTTCCACCGGGACCGGTTTGCCGGCTTTCAGGCTCGCGGAGTATCGCGGCAGAGCGGCAGGCTCTGCGCCGTAGACAAGAACCTGGGGCGCGACTGTCTTGATCGCTGTGGCTATGCCGCCTATCAACCCGCCGCCGCTTGCGGGGACGATGATCGCGGAAAGTTCCGGGCATTGCTCCATGATTTCCAGCGCCGCTGTCCCCTGGCCGGCCATGACGGTTTCGTCATTGAACGGCGGCACCAATGTGGCGCTCTGTTCGCGGCACACCCTTTCCGCACACTCGAATCGCTCGGATGCATCGCACTGTACGATCTCCGCGCCCCACTCCCGGATGGTGTCCACCTTGATTTTTGCGGCCGTATAGGGCAGGACGACGGTCGCCTTCACCCCGAGCATTTTTGCGGCATAGGCGATCGCCTTGCCGTGGTTGCCCGAAGATGTGGCGACGATGCCGCGCTTTCGTTCAGCCTGGGTGAGGGAAAGGATCTTGTTCAGCGCGCCGCGCAGTTTAAAAGAGCCGGTGATTTGCATACACTCCAATTTGGCGAATACTTCACAGCCAAGGCGCTTGTCCAGAGTATTCAGCCGCAAAATGGGCGTCTGCAGGATATGCGGTGAGATTCGCTCGCGCGCTATCTCAATTTCATGCAACGTCAATGCCATAACGGAGGTCCTCCTTACTTCTGCCGCTGAAGAGAGGCGCCAAATCATTCGGATTTTCTGATCAGATTGTACCACAAAACGGACGCGGGCGAAAGCGCGCCTGCATCAAAATATCCGCTATACATTGTTGTATTGCACCTGTTCGTGTGGTATAATGAATCCAAGGGGAAGGCCTGTGATCGTCGATACAAAAGCCGTGATTTCCGCGACCGAAGCCAATCAAAACTTTTCCCGCGTAACGGGTATCGCAGATGCGCACGGGGAGTTTATAATATTCGAAAACAACAAACCGAAGCATCTGTTTGGTGGAGATGGAAAGCGGGCCGCACGTTGTATAGAACCGACGGCGAGAAACCCGGTGTCATCACAGCGCATATTCGCCGACAGGACAAGCCCGCATGTAAGGAGCTTGCCAAGTGATCCGGTTATCCCATGGGGAGACATTGTCGTATGAAAAAAGTGGAGGGAGTTTCTGCCATGAAGAAACTGACAAGAATCGTTTCGCTGTTCCTCGTCTTTGCGATGGCCGTTTTGCTTTTTCCGATGGATGCACCGGTGAAGGCGCTGGGTGATCTCATCGAAGAAACGGTACCCGATGGAGCCGACGTGCTCCGGCAAGGGGTGTATTACTACGAGCTTGCGGAGATGTCGGGAGACTACGGAGAGGGCCTGTCTCCCCGGGAGGGAGCGCTGCTTGCTGATAACCTGGTTGCGGATCTGGGATTGTATACCGACAACGGCGGGATTCCGGCAGACCGGTGCGTCTATATTTCCCTTGACGAGTTGGCCTTCGTGGACGCCGCTGAGAACCGGGAATGCTACATCTACTCGGTTGCCGTCGGCACGCCGGAGGGCGGGCTGATGGGCGACCATTATGAAGTGGTGTATCGCATCGCGGTGGATTACGGCGGAGAGAAAAACGCATTTGTGTATGACGATTTTTCCGCCGGATATCTCGAGGATGGAGACGTCATGCCCGAGGCGCCGGGAGGAGAGGTGCTCCGGGAAGGGGTGTATTACTACGAGCTTGCGGAGATGTCAGGGGATTACGGCGATGGCCTGTCCCCCTGGGAGGGGGCCGTGCTGACTGATCACCTGGTTTCGGATCTGGGACTGTATTCCGACATTCCGGCAGACGGGTGCGTCTATATTTCCCTTGACGAGCTGGCCTTTGTGGACGCCGCAGAGAACCGGGAGTGCTACATCTACTCGGTTGCCGTCGGCACGCCGGAGGGCGGCTTGATGGGCGACCATTATGAAGTGGTGTATCGCATCGCAGTGGATTACGGCGGAGAGAAAAACGCATTTGTGTATGACGATTTTTCCGGCTGATATACCGGGAACGGGCGTTTCGATCTCATCCCGATGCGCCGCAAGAAATGCACTCACATTGATTGCAAATTTCAAACGGCGCGTCGGTTCACAACCAAGGCAGATGATGATCCGGACCAAAATGGGATGCCTGTTTCCCAATGGCCGGTGACTTTCCGTCCGTCCGATGCGCTGTCGGAATGGATAGGGCTGGGCTTTACCCTGGGTGACGTCAGGTGTGACGGGGAAAGCGCGACCGTTGACTGGGCGAAATTTTCGTGTCTCATGCGAACCATCAGTAAGGCGAGTGCCTCAACAATCCACAAGGCGTGAGGAGGGAAACATGTTTCGCCAGCATATCGATACCGCCCCCATCTGGGAGGCGTACGGGACGGAATGCGAGTGTCCGTTGTGCCTGCTCAGGGCCCAGTGCGAGGCGTCTTATGTGGAAAATTTTCTGGGCGCCTCGGTGATGGAGCCCGCTGTGCGGATGGAAGTAAACGAGAAGGGCTTTTGCCGGGAACACCTGAAAATGCTGTACGATACGGGCAACCGCCTGGGCCTGGCCCTGATGGCGGATACCCATTTGCAGGAGTGCATCCGCCGCCTGAAGGAAAAGCCGCCAACGGCCCGCAGATCTTTCCGGGGCAGAACAAAGCCCGACACCCTGGTGGGGGACTGCATCCTGTGCGCAAGACTGGACAACACCATGGAGCGCTATCTGGAGACCCTGCTGTACATGTGGAAGAAGGAGCCCGGGTTCCGGGAATCCTTCAAAAAGAGCAGGGGCCTGTGCTTCCCCCACTACGAGGCGCTGCGGGATATGGCCCCGACCAAGATGGGACGGGATGGGGAGGCGTTCCTTGCGGCGCTTTACGAGGTGACCCTGACGAACATGGAGCGGATGGAGGAGGAACTGAACTGGTTTACCCAAAAATTCGATTACCGGAACAGGGACAAACCCTGGGGTACCAGTGCCGACGCGGTGGAGCGGGCCCTGACCAAGCTGCGGGGCGGCGGGCCGGTACCCAAGAAGGAATAAGAATAACGGCTTTGAAGCGATGCCTGACGGCAACGGTGATTTTTATATCTATTCCGTCAATGTGGAGGCGCACTCCTGGGGTTGGAAATTGATTGTGCCTTTACACGGAGAGGGAGAAATATCTCGGAATGCCGGGATGACGAAGGAAGGTTGTGACATATTTCGTCCCTGAACAAGATGGGGGAACCGCCACTTGGATGTGTTTGTTGTTGTGTGACGATGGAACGGTCTCCAGCAGACCGAGAGGGGAATGATGATGAAAAAGACATTCAAGAGGACCGTCACGCAGATATTGTGCATTCTCATGCTTTTCCCAATGCTCCCGGCCAATATGCCGGCAGAGGAAGAAGGATGGCAGACGATAACCAGCGATCCCATTCGGGGCGTAACGGCGTACACAGTAAACTTTATCCATGGGGAAGATGTGTTCAGCCAGCTCATTGCGGAAGGGGGCATGCTGGAAACCCTGCCGGACAATCCGTTCCTGGAGGGTTTCTGTTTTGTGGAATGGAATACGGAGCCGGACGGCAGCGGAACCCCCGTGTCCCAGGATATGGAAATCACAGCCGATACCGATGCGTACGCCATATTTGAGGAGCCTTCTGTCTACACCTTGACGGTGATCTGCTGGTATCACGATCCTACAACCCATGAAGACGTCGTCTTCAGCGAGCCGATCTACGAGATCGAGGCGCAGGACGTGCCCTGCGCGATCATCCCGCCCACGAGCGTCGAAGTGACCGAGCAGGTGGATCCGAATGATCCGATTTATTATCCCGTGGAATATTCACTTCAGATCACGTCCGCCGATTTGGCGGCTGCCCAGGATTATGCCGCGATGAAATCCCTGCAGTATGTGCCGTATACGGCTACCTATGACGATGGTTAGTAAGACATACAGGGCAGCGGAAATACGGAGTTGCAACGCGTGGAGGATGTGCGGGGCATCATGAACACCACGGTGATGGCAGACATATTGACATTTGAATAGGCGGATATAAGCAGATTTTGCGTATCTAACGCCAACGCTCATGAGGACAAATCGCCACCGATGGCAGTTTTGCCCCAAAGTTTATGATTCGCTGATCCGGTACGCGATTGTTTTTGGCATCCACAGACTGTGAAGCATTACAATATCAATGGGAATGCGACGAAAAGTACTCCCCACCACACGGCGGGGAGCACTTCTTTCTATCTCTTGTTCTCCTACTTTTCCAGTTCTTTCAGCAACGCGATGTTGTACCACTCGATGCTGCTCAATTTCTTGGAGGAATAACCGCCGGGCTTGTACCACTTCTGGTTGTTGAAGTACTTCTTGTACTTGGGGGTCTTGAACACGTAGCCGTGCCGTGCCAGGATCTCGTTCCGAGCCAGGGCGTACTTGCTTTTGGAGCCCAGCTTGTTCTTGATGTACTTCTTGGTCAGCTTCTTGTTGGAGGCCTCTTTCAGAATGTAGTAGTTGTTTTTGGCATTTTTATTCTTGGTGGAGGATTTGGAGGATACGGAGGTGCCCAGCAGGCCGTGTTCCTGCTCCAGATCCTTGATGAGCTCCATGTTGTACCACTCGATGGAGTTCAGGCTGCCGGTGGAGAAGCCTCCGGGGGTGTACCAGCTCTTGCCGGAGAAATACTCCTTGTACTTGCTGTTCTTGAATGTGTAGCCGTGCCGGGCATAGATCTCGTTCCGGGCGTAGCCCCACAGGCTCTTGTCCACTGCCAGCACCTGCGCCCGGGTGAGCTTCTTGGTGGAGGAGTTGGGGAAGATATAAGAGGAGGGGGAGCCCGCTTTCACGGAGCCGTCTTCATCGTCGTAGGTGGCGTCCCCGGTGGCGGCATCGTCCTCGTCGTCCTGGTCGCCCATCAACACCCCGGTGTCGTCGTCGGGATCGGAGTCGGAGGGCAGGATATCGCTCTCATCGGACAAGACCAGGGCGTCGGAGCCGTCCAGGGGCAGCTTGGTCAGCTTGCCCAAGGTGTACTCGTACACATAGGCGGTGTCCCCGGATGCGGTCAGCACGGTGCGGGACTCGGGCTGCATCAGGCTGTCTCCCTCGCCCCCCGTCAGGGGATACAGGGAGATATCCTGGCTGGTGTACACCACCAGGCCGCTGGCAGTGGGGTAGTAGTCCCAGTCGTAGTCCAGGTTCAGGGAGGACAGCTGCTGGGTTTCGATGTTGTAGCGGTACAGCTTGCCTTCCAGCCACATATCGGCGCCTGAGCCCATGATGTAGCTGTCCGAAAGGTTGTGGAAGAACAGGTAATTGCCTTCCGCGCGCAGGCTGGTGACCCCTTCGTCCACCAGCTTTTCCGGGTTGGTGCCCAGGATGCTCATGGACCACAGGGTCCCCGCAGCCTGGCTGAGGACCTGGCCCTCTGCCCCGGCTTCCTGTGCGGGGGCGCTGCGCTCGTAGCTTCGCTCGTCCGTGGCGGACACATAGAAGACCACGTCATTCACGATGGCGTACTCGTCCACCAGCTCCTCGCACAGAAGCTCGGTGTTGCCGGCGTCGGGGTCCACGATGTACAGGCGGTTGTCCGCGATACAATACAGCACGTCGTCATACCAGCTGAGCTGGCCCACCTGGACGCCGTTCTCGAACTCCGCCAGCACCGTCGGGCTCCCGTCGGGGTCTACCCGCATGATCTGGGCGGCCCCGTCCTTGGTGCGCAGGTAGTACAACAGGCCGTTGGCGGTCAGAAGCTCGTCCAGTTCCGGCGCGGAATCCCTCAGGGTCAGTTCGCCCCCTGTTGCAGGGATGCTGTACAGCCCATAGCCGCTGCCGGAATACAGGGCGGCGTACAGCTTGTCTTCCAGCTCCACGGCGAAGGCGCCGTGATCACTGCGCCCGTCGATTTGGGCGCCCGCCGCAAAAGGCATTGCCAGCGCCAGCAGGAGCAGCAGCAGCGCTGCCATTTTATTGGTGAGTTTCATTTTGTTCCCTCCTAATAGGCATTCATCGCGTCCCATGGTCTTTTGACGACGGGACTGGGGGATTCGGATCCATTCTGGGCTCCATTATAACACAAGTGCGTCATCTTTTACAAGACAAAGTGAAAAAATGTGATGACGTCGAGATACTCCCCGCTCTGATACCGGACGCTGCGGGGGTTGTTCTGCCGCGCGCCGGGGTAAAAACCCGCACGCCGGGCCATATCGTGGTTTCTGAAGGAGACCTCTACCTCAAAGGCATCGGGCAGAGGGAAGAGACGGCCTGCCGGATCCCGCCCCAGGGCTTCCTGTACGCCTTCCCGGATTCGCTTACAGGCCAGTCGGGGCGGCAGGGAGATGGAGCCCCTTCCCACGCCCCGGCTTACCGGGACGGTGACGACCCCGGGACAGCGCTTGTCCATCCAATGGCAAAGGCCCTCGTCCCCGCTGACAAAGAGGACGGGTACCCCGAGCCTTGCCGCGGTGAGGCTGTTGATCATCAGCTCCGAGGCCAGCTCGCCGTTGATGGTCAGGGCCAGCACCCCGGTGTCCATGGTGTGGGACAGGGGGTTGTCCCCGGCGCCCGCCGCGGAATGATAGCCCGTGAACAGGACCCCGTCAAAGCTCTCGTCCAGCCCGGACATCATGCAGTAAGGGTCGCTGCCCCAGCCCCGGAAGATGCGGACGCAGTCCGGCAGTTCCTCCGGGTCGATGTTGCGGCCCGAGTCATGGGCGTCTTTCACGAGGATCTCCCGCACCCCTGCGGCCATGGCTCCTTCACAGGCGGCGGCCACCTCCCGGGTCATGCGCCGGGCGAACTGTTCGAAACCCGGCTTGCCGATCTCGGTCTCGTCCCAGTGGGCTACCCCCGCAGTGCCCTCGATGTCGGCGGACAGGTAGATTTTGTTCATGAGGGCTCTCCTTTACCGGACGGGCCGGGCGGGGCGCATTTTGGTCTCGGTCCGGATCATTTCCGGCGGGGTTTCCAGCAGGGCGGGATTTTTAAAGAATTCCCGCATGACCTCGAAGCATCTGGCGTAGTTGGCGCCGCCCATGATGCGCTCGTCGGTGGTCACCCCCAGGGGCAGTTGATTCTTGTAGCCGGTCTTGCCGCCGGGCAGGGGCTGCAGGCTGCGCTCTACCTTGCCCAGGGCCAGAAACACGCTGGTGGTGCCGAAGTTGTACAGGTGGTGATAGATGCTGCCCATGTTCAGGGAGGCCATGTTGGAGATGAACAGGCTGGTGTGGAAGGGGCTGGCGTCGTAGAGGAAGCCCGGCAACAGGCCATAGCGATCCAGTACCCGGGCCAAGGTCACCACCAAGGTGGCCAGGCCGGGGATGCTGAGCATCACCGAAGCAAGGCGGTTGGCGAGGGGGGTGTCTTTTCCTTCCCCCCGGCCCAGGGCAATGGCCTGGCGGATCTTTTCCTCCACCTTGAAGATGGTGTCCCCGGGATCGAACTCCACCTTTACCACGGATTCCTCGGGGACCTCCCCGTTTTCGCCCCCTTTGATCACCACAAAGGACACGCTGATGCGGTTCCGGGCGAAGATTTGCTTGTTGGAGACGAAGCGGTTCAGCTCCGGGCACTGGGAGACGACGCGGACGTAGGCAGCCAGGATGATGGTCATAAAAGTCATGTTGTGTCCCTGCAGCCGCTTCTCCTTGATGTAGCGGACCAGGGGATCGTAGTCCAGCATCAGGGTGCAAAAATTCTGGGCATCCACCCGGGTGGGCATGATGTACGGGGTCACCATAACGATGGGGTCGGCGCCCTTGAGCCGCCGCCCGTCAGATCGGATACCAAACATGGGCGTACCTGCTTTCTGTGTGGGAATGAAATGGGAATGAACGGTTACAGTATACACGGCGGCGACAAATATGGCAAGAGGGCGAAGGAAAAATGGCATATGTTCTTTATCGCAGGGCAAAAAACGATCGGGCGCACTGGGGATGCATGGCTCCTCCCTTGAAACATAACCCGTTCCGGGGTATAATGGGCCCATAAGGGAGGTGCTGCCGTGGATCCGGAACTGTACGCCATCCTGTCCCTGGCGGCCCGCTATCTGTTTCTGACCCTCATGCTGCTGATCCTGCTGCGGGCCTGGTTCATGACCCTGCGGGACAACCGCAAGGCCCGCAGGCTGTTTGAGCATGCGGAGCGGGCGGGCATGGTGGGCTGGTTCCTGGTGGGGGGAAAACGGCGCGACGCCCTGCCCATCCCCCGGGAAGGGGTGCTGGGGGCTTCCCGCCGGGCGGACATCCGGCTCCGGGGCAGGGACATCCGGCACGCCCATTTTTCCTTTGAAGCCCGCCCCGGGGGGCTGCTGATTGTACCCAGGCCCCGGGCTCCGGTGCAGGTGAAGGGGCAGACGGGCAAGCAGATCTTCCTGCGGGACGGCGAGACCCTGCAGTTGGGAAAAACCAAACTGGTCCTGTCCCTGTTCCGGGAAGAGCCCTCCATCCCCTTCGATGAGGAACACATCTGGGGCGATTCCGTCAAAGAGAAGGATCGGAAGGACGACGAATTGAAGATTTTTGAGGATGAACTATGGCCAGATCCTTAAGCCATCATGCGATGCGGCGGGCGCTGTACCGCAGCAATACCAAGGTGCTGATGACCGGCGTGATGATCTTTCAGGCGCTGGGCATGCTGCTGCTCGCCCTGAAGACCAGCCCTTTGGACACCCAGGCTCTGGGCATGGCCATCCTCATGCCCCTTGTGACCTGGCTGTCCCTCGCCCTGTACGGACGACTTTTTCGCATCGACCGGGCCCTGATGCTGCTGTTCCTGTTCCTGTGCTCTATCGGGTTGGTCACTCTCCAGGACATCGCCCGCTCCCCTGAGACCCCTTTCCTCCAGGCCCTGTACACGTTGCTGGGGCTGGGGGCGATGGGCATGGGCATCCTGCTGATGCGGGTCCTGCGCCGCTGGGATCGGTACCTGGTACCTTTGATGCTTTTATCCCTGGCGTTTCTGGCCCTGCCCCTGGCGATGGGCAGCTGGAAGTACGGCGCAAAGAACTGGATCGAAGTGGGCGGCGTCTCCATTCAGCCCTCGGAATTCGGGAAGCCGGCCCTGATCCTGTGCCTGGCCGCCGGCCTGTCCGGCAGGCCGCGGCTGACGAAATGCCTGCCGGTGCTGGGCTATGCCGCCCTTTTGTGCGGGCTGCTGCTGCTGGCGCGGGATCTGGGCGCCCTGCTGCTGTACTTCCTCACCACCTGCGCCCTCTTCTACGCCGCCACGTCCCACGGCCTCCTGACCCTGGCGGGGCTGGGGGCGGGATCTGGCTGCGCCGTGGCGGCCTACCACCTTTTCCCCTACGTGGCCCAGCGGGTGGAGAGCTTCCAAAACCCCTGGAGCGATCCCCTGGACAGCGGCTACCAGATCATCCAGGCCCTGATCGCCATCGGCTCCGGGGGGCTCCTGGGCCTGGGCCTGGGCCGGGGTTTCCCGCGGAACATCCCGCTGTACCACTCGGACTTTATCTTCGCCGCCATTTGCGAGGAGTTCGGGGTGCTCTTTGCCCTGGGTTTGCTGGGCATCTACCTGGTGATCCTGGTCCGGGGCGCAGGCATCGCCCTGGCCGCCCGCAGCAGTTTCCACGCCCTCACCGCCCTGGGGGTGGTCATCCTGATCGCCTGCCAGACCCTGGTCATCGTGGGGGGCAACACCCGGATGATCCCCCTCACCGGCGTCACCTTGCCCTTCATCAGCGCCGGCGGCTCTTCCGTGATCAGCATGATGGGCTGCGCCGGACTGCTGCTGGGGGTCAGCTCCATCAATGCCCACGATGAATGGGAGGATTACCGGCGCCGGGTGGCGGAGGAAGAGCCATGAAAAAGATGCGGGGCGCGGTGCGGCTGCTGGTCGCCCTGATGGTGGCGGCTTTCCTGGGCACCGGGGGCTGGATCGGATACACCGTGTACACCCAGGGGGGTCGCTGGGCCGCCAACAACATGAACAACCGCCTGAACAGCCGGCGCAAAAGCGTGGGCATGGGGGAGATCAGCGACCGGAACGGCGTGGTGCTGGCCTATACCGACGGGGAGGGCAGGCGCTGGTACGCCAAGGACAAGAATGTACGCCGGGCCCTTTCCCAGACCGTGGGGGACCAGATGAGCATGTCGGGGACCGGGGTGGAGACCTTCCACGCCGGCACCTTGCTGGGGCTCTCCGGCTCCATCATCGACCGAACCCGGCAGTACCTGTCCGGGGACCGGTACCAGGGGGACAACATTCGCCTCACCGTGGACGCGGAGCTGTGCGCGTACATCTCCCAGAACTTCCCCTCGGGCAAGGAAGGGGCGGTATGCCTGCTGAACTACAAAACCGGGGAGATCCTGGCCATGGTTTCCAAGCCCGACTACGATCCGGAGCGCCTGGCCGGGCGCCAGGCCACCGCGGACACCACGGGCAGCGGCTACCTGAACCGCTGCCTCCAGGGCCAGTACACCCCGGGCTCCGCCTTCAAGATCGTCACCCTGGCCTCTGCCCTCAGCTATATGCAGGGGGGACCGGACCCGGGGGTGGAGAGCCTCACCTTTTTATGCGAGGGGCCCCGCAGCTTCGGCAACAGTTTCGTGCGCTGCTACGACGGGGAGATCCACGGGCAGATGAGCCTGAATCAGGCTTTTGCGGTCAGCTGCAACGTCACCTTCGCCTCTATTGCCCAGGCCCTGGGCGCCGAACGGCTGGTGTCCACGGCCGAAAGGCTGGGCTTCAACGACAATTTCGCTTTCCGGGATCTGATCCTGTACGAGTCCACCATCCCCACCAGGATCCCGGAGAGCATTGAGCTGGCCTGGACAGGGGTGGGCCAGGGCAGGCTGCAGGTGACCCCCCTGCACATGGCCATGATCGCGGGGGCCGTGGCCAATAACGGCGTCATGCAGACCCCCCGGCTGATCCAACGGGTCACGGGGGCGAAGGGGACCCCCAGGCTGCGTGCCGCCCCCGCCCCCTACGGCCAGGTGCTGGAGGTGCAGGTGGCCCATCGGCTTCGGGACTACATGGCCTATGCGGTGAAGGCGGGCACCGGCAGCCGGGCCGCCCTCAAGGGATACAGGGTGTGCGGCAAGACGGGCACAGCGGAGGTCAGCGACGACAAGTCCGTGGCCACCAACGCCTGGTTTGTGGGTTTCCTGGACGACCCCGCACATCCCTATGCCATCGCGGTGGTGGTGGAGCAGGGGGGGACCGGGGGGAAGGCCGCCGCGCCCCTGGCCGCCAAGGCATTCAAGAAGGCCATCGGGCTGCTGGGAGCTTGATGGGACGGAAATGTTCGATTCTTTCTTACATTCCCGAAAAAAGACTTGTAAAAAATACGGTTTTCGCATACAATAGCGGAAAAGCGGTTTTCAGATTTTGTTGGGAGGGAACCACATATGGATATCATGCAAAGTATTTGGCTGGGTATCGTGCAGGGCTTGACCGAATTCCTGCCCGTCAGCTCCTCGGGGCACCTGGTCCTGCTACAAAAAATTTTCGGCATCACCACCACCGGGCCCCAGTTCGAGGCCTTCAGCGTGTTGCTCCACGGGGGCACCCTGATCGCCGTGATCCTGATTTACTGGAGGCGCATCTGGAATATGATTTGCCACCCCATCCAGTCCGAATTGCCCCTTTTGGTGGTGGCCACCATCCCTGCCGTGATCGCGGCTCTGGTCTTCGACTTTGACGAGGCGTTCCGGGGCGAATACCTGGGCTTCTCCTTCCTGATCACCACCCTGATCCTGTGGCTGGCGGACCTGGTGGGGGGCCTGGCGCCCAAACGCAAGCAGGTGGGCTGGGGCAACGCCATCACCATGGGGATCTTCCAGGCCGTAGCCATCCTGCCCGGCATTTCCCGTTCCGGCGCCACCATTTCCGCCGGCGTGGGCACCGGCCTGTCCCGGAAGCGGGCGGCGGATTTCGCCTTCCTCATGTCCATCCCCGCCATCCTGGGCTCCATCGTGCTCAGCTTCATCAATGGCAATTTCCAGCTGATCCCCCAACTCTTCGCCGACAGCGTGGCGCCCGCCCTGGCGGGCGCCGGAGCCGCCCTGGTGTCAGGGCTGCTGGCGGTGCTGTTGATGCTGGCCATCCTGCGCCGGGTACGGCTGACTTGGTTCGGCCTGTACACCGGGGTGCTGGGGGTGCTGATCCTGCTGGACCAGTACCTGTTCCACTACATCTTCTGATCGTTGCCCTGTACCAGAAAACATGGCGCAAGCGCAATGCCTGCGCCTTTTTCTGTCCACTCATTTTATCGATTTCTTCTTTTTGGGTTTTTGAGCAGGGGATTTCCTATTTGAATGTGTATGAGAAGAACTCTTCGTTCTTTAGTAGTTTTGGAATATAATCACTTAGTGCGACCAGCAGATCTTCAGCACATTTATGATATGCATCGAACTGTTCTTGTGTACGGATTCCCCCAGGATGGAAGTAATATTGTTCTTCTGCTCTGGCTCCAATTTCATTGAGTTCATCGATCATCTGTCCGTAGAGCCTTTTAGTCTTCTGCGTTGGAAACAGATCAGGTAGGTATTTTTTCAAATCACCAACAATAGATGGACTCTTCAAATCGTGACTTGAAGAAATAGGGACAAGGATCTGTTCTTCAGCTGAGTATGTCTCGGCTTCGATATGGTCACCCAGAATATGAACATAATATAGCAACGCGCAGAATGCTTCAACTTGTTTTTTATCTGCTGAACGGACACTTTGATTCCACGGAAGCCATGAGAAAGCAAAGAAATCATCACTGCTGCCAAATAATTCCTTTTTCACAGTCAAGCGAACGATTTCCTGACGTTTCTTCCATAAATCTTTTAAAGGATACTCGGAAAACTCCCAGCCTCGATGCGTATACTTTCTGTGTGTTTGCCCCGTTATATTTTTGCCAAACTCGTTTTTCTGAAGTTCTACTTCCTCAAAAGAGTATGGCAAGGATTCATCGCGTTTTAATTCATCGTATAGAGAACTTTTGGCTCGAGCTACTTCGGTTGTCGAAAACTGGTCTATGCAAAAAGAAATGGCATTCGCGATATGTTGAAATGCTTGTTGCTGATCGCTTGGAAGAATGACATCTTTATTGCCGAACAAGACCTGCTTTAGCTCTTCGTCGTGCTCCTTCTGTTTATCATGTGCATATGCGCAGCACGGAAAGACTAAAGCAAATATCAGAATTATGGCAATCCATCTTCGCATTTTTACTTCACCTGTTCAAATGTGACGCTGTTTTCCCATACCTTCAG
>JAAYOH010000094.1 GCA_012520375.1 Clostridiales bacterium | reverse complement strand
TTAATGCGCATATCGCCTTTACGTATTCAGTTAAAGATAAATTGCCACCAGCAAAAATACCATAACTCCTCATCCCTGACCAATAAATATCAGCAGGAGTTCTTTTTACCCATTTACCCTGCTTGAGGGATCGGCTCCCAATAATTCCATCAGTATCGTCGATATTGTGAAGGAGTAATTCGGCGCATTCTCTTTCGCGTTCATCTAGAGCGCGCAGCATATGGTTAGGGTCGGATACATCACTATATTCCAAATCTTTTAAAGCATACGGGACAATAAAAAAGTACTTAGCTCTTGTTTGGATTGTCGATGTTCCAGGAAAAAACAAATTAGAAAAACCGTCTCTAATAGGTGCAATGCCAAGTTCATCAAGAATACCGGGTTCTGACAACAGATCTAGCACGGTCAGCATCTTGCTTCGTTCACTTTTTGAAAAGTCTATCCAGCCTAATGGCATGTTATAAACTTCCTCCTTAAATTTCAACTTATCATCCCGCAGAAATATTTGTCTCTTATTATTCAAATGCGATTAGCTTCCATCACATAACATTGAGTCTAGTTCTATCAATTATTACAGCGTTTTTCTTCCTTGTAATCATAAGCAAGTCCACTTTTGTGCTTGTTCGCTAAATATATATGGAAATGTATCCACGCTACCATGTTAGCTGGAATAATTGCGTCATTTCCCTTGTTCCCGAGTATTATTGATCAAGCCATGCATTTCGCAAATTCCTTTCCCCCTGGGGAAGAACGCTTCCCTCCGGCAGCGCGTATCAGTCCACCACGACGCGGATCGGCGAGCACTTCCCGCTGTTGCATTGGCTTTCGGAAACGCTGCAGGCGGCTACCCCGAGGGTTACGTCCATCAGCGCCTTCAGCACGACCTTGTCCCCCGCACTCGATACCGGCGCTTCCACGGAAATACGCCCGTCCCCGTGGATCTTCGTGTGCATAAACAAATTGATGGGCGTGATGCCGGGTCGACGTTCGCCCAAAGCATGGTTGATGTTGTCCAAACAGGTTGGGTGGCCTTCTCCGTTTTGATAGAAAAAATCATACATTTCCCGGCGGCAGCAGGGATGCAGCAGGTCGTGTTCCCCCACGTCGTCCGAAATCACTTTCAGCATCGGGCGGTACAGGTTGGTATAGATCGTATCTCCCGCGCCCAGGCGGAGGGAGCCGTTGCAGTCGATCGTCGCGCCGGTAGACAGGAATTCCCCAGGGTCATCCGCAGCCACGGCGAAAAAGTCTGCCACCTGTCCGCCTTCCACGTCGATCACCGCGATGCACTGCCCTGCTTTTGCGTCTATTCGTTTGCCGGAACATGCCGGGATCAAGTACTCCACGATTCTGCCCCCTCGCATCTCGCAGCCATCGGCCGATGACAGGGCCCATCGGCGCTTTTTTGTGGGAAAAGTCCTAATCCACGGTATAAACCCGGATCAGGTTGGTGGTCCCCGAGCGGCCCAGGGGCACCCCTGCCGTCAGCACCACCGTGTCCCCGGTCTTGACCAGGCCCGCATGGCGCGCGGCGTCCACCGCGTGCTCGATCAAAACGTCGGTCACGTGCTCCTCGCCCACCGACAAAGGCGTTACGCCCCAGCTCATGTTCAGCTGGCGCAGCGTCACGGCGTCGGGCGTACAGCCGATGATCGGGATGTCGGAACGGAAGCGCGAGATCATGCGCGCGGTGCCGCCGTACTTGGTGACGGTAATGATGGCCGCCGCATTCAGGTTGTAGGCGGTCAGGCAGGTGGCGTGGGAGATGGCGTCGGTCACGCCATGGGTGTGCTCCTGCACCGAGCGCTCAAAGAAACCCCTTTGGTAGTTCATGTCATTCTCGGTGCGTTCGGCGATGCGGGCCATGATCTTCACCGCCTCCACCGGGTACTTTCCTACGGCGGTTTCCCCCGAGAGCATGATGCAGCCGGTGCCGTCGTAGATGGCGTTGGCCACGTCGGTGGTCTCGGCGCGGGTGGGGCGGGGATGGCTGACCATGCTTTCCAGCATGTGTGTCGCGATCACCACCGGCAGGCCCGCGTTGCAGCCCTGGCGGATGATGCTCTTCTGGACCGAGGGCAGTTCCTCAAGGGGGATCTCCACCCCCATGTCTCCCCGGGCCACCATCAGCATGTCGCTCACCGAGATGATGTCCTGCAAATTCTCCACGCCCTCGGCGTTTTCGATCTTGCTCATGATGCGGATGTGCTTTCCGCCGTTTGCATCCAGGATCTTGCGGATTTCCAGCACGTCCTCCTTCGAGCGCACGAACGATGCGGCGACGATGTCAAAGCCGGTCCGGATGCCCAGCAGGATGTCCTCGTAGTCCCGCTCGCTCACGTAGGGCATCGAAAAGCGCGTGCCCGGCAGGTTGACGCCTTTGCGGTCGGAGAGTTTGCCGCCCGCAACGACAAAAGTGTGAATCTCGCTGCCCTTGATATCCTCCACGACGAGCTCGATCAGCCCGTCGTCCAGCAAAACCCGCGCCCCCGGCTTCATATCCTTGGGCAGGTCCTTGTAGCTGACGGAAACGCGGCTGTTGTCCCCGAGCACGTCTTCGGTGGTGAGGGTAAAGTTCTGCCCGTCCACAAGCTGCGTAAAACCGCCCTCAAACAGGCCGATGCGGACCTCCGGCCCCTTGGTGTCGAGGATGGTCGGGATGGGCTTGTTCAGCTCTTTCCGGACCCGGGCCAGCATCTTGTAGTCCTGTACCTTGTCCTCGGGTGCGCCGTGGGAGAAATTAAACCGCGCCGCGTCCATGCCCGCCTGGATCATGGCGCGAAGCGTGTCGGGGTTGTTGGATGCGGGGCCGATGGTGCAAACGATCTTGGTTTTGCGCATATATTCTCCGCTCCTTTCATAATATATCATAGTATACCATACAGATCCGAACAATGAAAGCAGTACGTTGATTTTTCTTTTCATATCGAGCATTCTTCAAGAAATGGTGATAAACTCACGGAAGCCTGTCCTTTTTTCCGGTATACTGCAAGCAGAAAGAGGAGGTGTCTCGTCTATGAAACAAAAGATAAAAGATTCTTTGCGGAAAAACCTTTCCATCTTCATCGGCGTCCTGGTCGGCGCCGCGGGAGGGTACGCGTTCTATCGCTTCGTTGGATGCGCCAGCGGCGCCTGCATCATCACGTCAAACCCCTTTGTTTCCACCGTTTACGGCGGGCTCCTTGGCGGATTGATTGGCAACATGGTGCGGCCCGGCGGCTGCTGCTTCATCCGCCCGGCGGAAAAGCGCGAGGAGGACGACCATGGGTAAAACAGTCATCATCGGCGGTGTGGCGGGTGGCGCGAGCTGCGCCGCCCGCCTTCGCAGGCTGGACGAAAACGCGGAGATCGTGCTGCTGGAGCGGGGCGAATACGTCTCCTACGCAAATTGCGGCCTGCCGTACCACGTGGGGGACGTCATCAAATCCCGGGACAGGCTTCTGGTGCAAACGCCGGAGGCCATGCGCAAAAAATACCGCGTGGATGTGCGCGTCAAAAACGAAGCGGTTTCCATCGACCGGGCTGAAAAAACCGTCTCCGTAAAAAACCTGGCCACGGGCGAACTGTATCGGGAAAGCTATGACACCCTCGTGCTCTCCACCGGTTCCTCTCCCCTGCGCCCGCCCATCCCGGGGATCGATTCCCCCCGGATCAAGACCCTGTGGACGGTACCGGATACAGACGATATCCGTGCCCTTGTCCGGGGCGGCGGCGTCAGGAAGGCTGCCGTCATCGGCGGCGGCTTTATCGGGCTTGAAATGGCGGAAAACCTGCGCCATGCGGGCCTCGAAGTGTCCGTCATCGAAATGCTCGACCAGGTGATGGCGCCCCTGGACTACGAGATGGCCCAGATGCTGCACGAGAACATCGCGCAAAACGGGGTCACACTCCATCTGGGCGACGGGGTCTCCTCCTTCGCCGACGACGGGCGCTCCGTGACCGTCACCCTCAAAAGCGGCAAAACCGTGGAGGCCGACCTGGTGATCCTCTCCATCGGCGTGCGCCCAAACGGGGAGCTCGCCAAAGGGGCGGGGCTTGCCGTCAACCAGCGGGGCGGCGTCGTTGTGGACGAAACCCTGCGCACCTCCGACCCGGACATTTTCGCGGTGGGCGACGTCATAGAAGTCGTGGATTTCGTATCGGGCGGCCCGGCCATGATCCCCCTTGCGGGGCCGGCAAACAAGCAGGGCCGCATCGCCGCCGACAACATCGCGGGCGGACGGGAAACCTACAAGGGGACCCAGGGCACCTCGGTAGCCAAAGTCTTCGACCTCACCGCAGCCTCCACGGGCGCGAACGAAAAAACCTTGCTCAATCGGGGATACAAAAGGGGCGTTGAATACGAAAGCCTCATCATCACGCAAAATTCCCACGCCAGCTACTACCCCGGCGCTGCCCCCATGACGCTGAAACTGCTGTTTTCAACGGACGGCCAAAAGCTGTACGGCGCGCAGATCGTGGGCAAAGATGGCGTGGACAAGCGCATAGACACCCTTTCCACCGTTATGCGGTTGGGGGGCGGCATCGACGCCCTGAAGGAACTGGAGCTGGCATACGCGCCTCCCTATTCCTCCGCCAAGGACCCGGTGAACATGGCGGGCTATACCGCGGAAAACGTGCTGCGGGGCGTCGTGCGCTTTTGTTCATGGGACGCGGTAGAAAATACGCCCGGCGCGGTGCTGCTGGACGTGCGGGAGGATGCGGAGGTGACGACCTTCGCCCTGCCGGGCGCAAAACACATCCCCCTCGGCGCGTTGCGGGACAGGATGGCGGAACTCGACAAAGACAGCCGGATCATCACGTTCTGCACCATCGGCGTGCGCTCCTACAACGCGGCGCGGATCCTCATGCAAAGCGGCTTTTCGGATGTTTGGCTGTATCCCGCGGGGACCCGTTTCTATCGGTCCACCCATTACGGGGAGTACGGCGTGACCAGGATAGGTGCGGCGCCCGTTTCAGACAGCGGGCATGCCGTGGATCCTGCCGGTCCGGTCCCGTGCATCCGTTTGGACTGCAGCGGCATGCAGTGCCCCTGCCCCATCATGAAGGTCTTTGAAGCCGTAAAGGAGATGAAGGCGGGAGAGTTGCTCGAGGTCTCCACCTCCGATCCCGGGTTTGTGCGGGACATCGACGCCTGGTGCAGGCGGACGGGCAACACGCTGGCCGCGGCCTGTCGGTGCGAAAACGGCTATATCGCCACCATCAAAAAGGGAGACGGCGCCGCGTCGCCCCCCTGAACCGGTGCGGCGGAAGGATCGATCGACGGCGCAGGGCCGGGCGGCGTGGGGGCTTATCCCGGGGACGCGGAAGGATCCAATGTAAATCCTTTTGTTTGATCAAAGGGATATGAAAGGATTCGCGGTCCTCGATCGTATTATAGGTGAAGTCGCAAATGACTTACAAAACATACGGAGGTCGATCCCCATGAAAAAATTGTTTTCCATTCTTCTGGTCGCCGCGATGGTCCTTTCCATCGGTACCGCCATTGCGTTCGCCGAGCAGGATGCCTCGGACGCCGGCAGCGGGACTGTCGGGCAGGACGCGTTCGGGCCAAGGTTTGTCGATGAAGACGGCGACGGCGTATGCGATCTCTGCGGCGGCGCAGACCTGGACGGCGACGGCGTATGCGACAACTGCCCGTACGGCGGTCTCCGCCCCCAGGACGGCACCGGCAGGCGCGCCGGAAACCGCGCGGGCAAAGGCACGGGCCAAAACGGCCCCAGGTTCGTGGATGCGGACGGCGACGGCGTATGCGACCACTATGCTGCCGGCGGCGCCCGTCCCCAGGACGGTACCGGCAGGCGCGCCGGCAATCGCGCGGGCAAAGGCGCGGGTAAGGGCGCAGGCCAGGGCGCGGGACGTGGCGCGGG
>JAAYOH010000011.1 GCA_012520375.1 Clostridiales bacterium | reverse complement strand
TATCCTCGATGTCGTCATCGTCCTCCAGCAGTTCTTGATAGCGTTCGTCAAATTTATCAGAGATATACTTGAGGAAGATAAGCCCAAGCACAACATGCTTGTACTCCGCTGCATCAATATTTCCACGCAAAATATCTGCTGCTTTCCAAATTTGCTCTTCAAAACCGATGGCGGCTGTGTTGTTCGTCTTTTTGGTGATTGTCATGTAATCATTTCCTCATCCAATCATTTTGTTTTAACAACATATTTTAAAAACTCATACATAACATCATGATCCTGGGTGCCCATCCAACCATCTCCTCCGCCTACGAGTGTATCTTGCTCTCAAAGAGACATAATAAATGATTTTTCCCACATATTATAGCGCATTAGGGCGTCAACCATTCAAAACACCTTATATATCAACATTATTTTGTGCTGCTGATACTACTCCCACTCGATCCGAGCGGGTGGCTTGCTGGTGAGGTCGTACACCACCCGGCTCACGCCCTCCACGGTGCCGGTGATGCGCTCCATCACCCGCTCCAGCAGGTCGAAGGGCAGGCGGTAGGAGGTCGCTACGTCGGGGGTGGACCAGTTCACCGCCCGGAGCACCACGGTGTAGCCCAGGCGGCCGTGGGCGTCGGGGCTGAGCACGTCGGCCAGCAGGGCAAAGTACTGGCGCACCCTGCGCTCCAGGCCGGCCTGCTGGATCTCTTCCCGGAAGATCAGGTCGGAGCGGCGCAGGATGGACAGTTTTTCCCTGGTGACGCATCCCATGCAGCGCACCGCCAGTCCGGCGCCGGGAAAGGCCTGCTGGTCGGTGATTTCCTCGGGCAGCCCCAGGGCCCGGCCCAGGGCCCGCACCTCGCTCTTGAAGAGGCCGCGCAGGGGCTCCAGCACCTGCAGGACGGAGGAGCTCTCCCGGTCCTCGGGGCTTTCCTCCCCCATCAACAGGTCGTCGTAGGTGGTGCCCCGGGCCAGCACCCCGGCATCTTCCGCGTCCTGGGCGCTTTCCTCGAAGGCCCGGATCAGTTCCTCGGAAATGAGGCGGCGCTTGCGGGTTGCGTCCCGCACCCCTTCGATCTTGCGGAGGAAGCGTTCCTCCATCTCAGCCCGGGTGAAATGGGCGCCGGGCAGCCTCTCGGCCATCTGGCGGATGGCCTCCGCATCCCCCGCCCGCATGAAGCCGGTGTCCACGTAGACGCAGTGGAGCCGCTCCCCCACCGCGTGGTGCATCAGGGCGGCGCACACGGCGGAGTCCACGCCCCCGGACAGGGCCAGCAGGACCCGGCCCTCCCCGGCCTTTTCCCGGATGCGGGCGGTCTCGTACTCCATGAAATTCTGAATATTCCAGGAGGGCTGGCAGCCGCAAATTTTCATGGTAAAATTTTCCAGGATCTGCAGCCCGTCGGGATCGTTTTGCTCCGGATAGAACTGCACGCCCCACCGCGCCTTTTCCGGGCAGGCAAAGGCCACGGACCAGTCGCCCTCTTCCCGGGCGATGGAGTGGAAGCCCGGGGGTAGCTCCACTTCGTCCAGGCGCTGGATGAGGCGCTCGGAGCTGCTCAGCCCCTCAAAGAGGGGATCGTCGTCGAAGCTGACCTGCACGGTCTGGCGACCGGGCATGCTGCGGGTGGATGCGGCGCCGTAGCCCGAGAGGATGGCCCCCGCGCCGCAGCCCAGCCCCAGCATGGGCAGGGGCAGCGCCAGGGTCGCAGGGGGAAGTCCCTCCCCCGCAAAGGGGTCGCCCACACCCCCCGCCACGATCACCCCCAGGGGCGCGTGGAGGAGGATGCGCTCCACCGGGGCATCCCAGGGCAATATCTCGCAGAACACCTTCTTGGCCCGGACTTTGCGGGCTACGGAGACCGCCTGTGACCCGCCCATATCCAGGATGACACACATACTCTGATACACGGCTTTCCCTCCCGGCGCCTCAGCGCAGATCCGGATCGCCCCGGGCGATGAGCTCGCGGCGGCTGTTCGGCCGCTCGTCCACAATGCGGATCTTGCGCATGATTTCTTCCGTGATGTCGATGTCCAGGGCACGGGCCAGCTGCAGCCCGTACATCATGACGTCGGCAAACTCCCCGCCGATCAGGGCCACCCGCTCCGGGTCCTCCCCTTTCAGCAGGCGCTGCACCCCCGCCGGGGACAGCCATTGAAAATGCTCCAGCAACTCGGCCATCTCCACCGTCATGGCCATGGCAACGTGCTGGGGATCCTGTACCCCCTGGACGCCCCATTCCTTGCGCAGGCACAGCTTGTGTACCTCTTCCTTCAGGGCGGCCAGGGTAGTATCCCGGTCGTTCACTTTTCTTCCCCTTCTTCCCCCTGCCCGATGGCCTGCTTCAGGGGCATGAGGTCCAGCGCGCCCTCCTGCTCTTCCCTGAGCAGCGCGTACAGCTGGGTGAGCATGTGTTCCACGCCCCCGGGCACTTCGGATTCGGCGCACAGCGCCAGCACCGGGTCGTGCACCGACAGGCGCAGCTGGAACCAGGCGTTGCCCACGCCCCCGGACAGGTCGAAGAGGATGCGCACCCCTTCCCGGTTGTCCGGGGCCAGGTGCCAGGAGGCGTCCGCCAGGGTATTGGACAGGATGGTCTCGATGGCCGACTGGGCCGCCAGGTGGTAGTCCTCCTCCAGGATGGGGAGGCGCAGCTCGCTGCGCTCCACGGGCTCGCCGAGCTCCTCGATGAGGCTGTAAAGGGTCTCCCCGTCCCGTTTGAGGATCAGGGCCTCGCACAGCAGCCAGGCCGCCAGGTACATGCCGTCGTCTATGAAGTGATTGTCCCGGAAGGCAGCGTGGCCGCTGGTCTCCATGGCCAGGGGACAGTCGATGCCCTCCTGGTTCAGGCGCACGGCTTCCCGGATCACGTTCTGGTAGCCCCGCTTGAAGCGGTAGTGCTCCCCGCCCCACTCGGTGATGAAGCGCTGCAGCCCGGAGGAGGTGACGGAATCGGTGACGATGGTGGCGCCGGGCTCCCGGAGCAGCAGGGCGCTGACCAGGGCGATCAGGCGGTCGCCGCTTAAGGTGCGGCCCTTTTCGTCCACGAACACCGCCCGGTCCCCGTCCGCATCCAGAATCACCCCCAGGTCGGCGGTGTTGTCCACCACGGTGCGGGCCATGGCCTTCAACACCCGGGGGTCGTCGAAGGCGCGGTAGCCCGCCGGGCTGAAGGGATCGTGTTCCAGGCCCCGGCTGCCGGTGATCTCGCAGCCCAGTTCCTCCAGGAAGCGGGCAAAAAGGGCACCGACGCCGCCGCCGGCATCCACCACCACGTGGAGCCCCAACAGGGGACACTGCACCTCGCTGTCCAGCCTTTGGCACACCATGGCCCGCAGCTGGTCCAGATACAGGCTTGCCATGTCAAAGGGGGTGACCAGGCGCACCACCGGGCTGGCGGTCTCCGCAGCCCGGAGGATCTCCTCGATCTCCTCCCCGGTGAAGCCCCCGTCCCGGCCGCTGAACTTGAAGCCGTTTTCGTGCCAGGGATGATGGCCGGCTGTCACCATGGCAGCGCCGTCCGCATGGCCCAGGGCGGCGGACCAGATCATGGCGGGGGTGGGGCACAGCCCGCAGTCCGTCACGTCGCAGTCCGCGGCGGTGAGGCCGCGGATGAAAGCCCGGGCCAGGGCGGACCCGCTCTCCCGGGCGTCGTGGCCCACCGCGATGGTCAGTTTGTCCGGGGTGGTTTCCTGCCTGCGGGCCAGCAAATGGGCAAAGGCGTAGCCGATCTTTTCGGCGGCCTGCTTCGTGAGCAGGGGCTGGCGCCCCTCTCCCGGGCTGGCGCAGCCCCGGATGTCCGTCCCGCTCTTCAGTTTCAAGTATTGGCTTTTTTGCATAAAGCCTCCTTCTATTGTTTGCCCTTCCGGGAGCCGATTTTGGGCCCATGGGGCGTGCCGGGCCTGCGCCCGTCCTGCTCCGTTTGCCTTTTCACCTTGGCATGCCGCAGGGTATACCGGCTCACCACGGGGTTGGGCTTGGTGTCCTGCTCCTCTTCCCGGACCAGGCTGCGCCTGTAACTCTGGCGCAGCCGCCAGATGTGCTGGTTGTTCCTGCGCTTCCTGCGGCGCCTGTTGGCCGACCCTTTCAGGATAACGTATACCGCCAGCGGCACCAGCACCAGCAGGGCGCCGACGATCATCCCGGCATAGGTGGAGTCGTCCTCCCGCACCTGATAGGAGGGAGCGCCCGCCATGGCCTCCACGTCCCCGGGCTGCGGGGTGGTTCCTCCCGCCTGGCCGCCGGGGCCGAAGGCAACGGTGACGGGAGCCGACAGCACGGTAAGGTGGCCGCCCCGCTCGTCTTCCAGTTCCGCCGCGAACACGAAACTCTGTTCCCGATCCACGGGATAGGTGACGCTGGCGGGGGTATCCCCTTGGGCCAGCACGGCAAGGGTCTTGAAGTGGCCGTGTTCCCGCTCGGACAGCCGGACGTTGCGTACCTGGCTCTCCCCTCCGTTGTGCACCGTGAGGGCGAAGGTAACGAATCCGGGGGCTGCCAGAACGTCCTTGTCGGGCACGGCGCTCAGGCTGAGGGACAACACCCCGTCCGGCTGGCTGACCGCGATGGTCAGGGGATTGGAGGAGGCCTTGACCTCACTGCCCCCCTCGCTGATCGCCTCCAGCAGGAACTGAAAGGTGGTGGTGCTCTCCAGCGCCACCTGCTTGCTGAAATCGAGCCGGCCGCCGGGCAGCAATCTGCCGCTGAAGCGGTGCATAGCCCCCAGGACCTGGTCGCTGAGGGAAAGCTTGTCGTAGACCAACGTCCCGCCGTTCAGCACGGTATAGTTCAGCCGGACCACGTCCCCGGGGGAGACCGCCGAACGGTCCGCCGTCAGGGCGATCTCCAGGTGCTCGCTGGCGGGATGCACCCACAATTCGGACAGGTGCGCCTCAAAAAAGTCCTGGGTGGCCCGGTGGGAATAGCGGAGCACAGGCTGGGAGGACACGGGCTCGAGGGCGGTGAAGCGGTGGATGATGGCTTGCTGCTCCCCCGGGTTCAGCCGGTCCAGGGCGCCCACCTGGCCCAGTGTTCCGTCCTCTATGGTCAGGCTGGTGAGCTGCACGTTGCCCGTGTTGCGCAGGCGGTACACGATGGCCGCCTCTTCCCCGGGCTTCACGTCCCCGACGGGCAGGGAGCGGGTGAATTCCACCCCGGGCAAGGCAGGCAGCCTGGTGATGCGTATCAGGATGGGCCGCCGTTCTTCCCGGGCCAGCGGACCGCCCTTGCCCAGGGTGTAACACACCAGATAGGGGATGGCGCCCTCGTTCAATTGGGTGTCCGTGGGGGTGATGGTCTCCTGGAACCGGGCGCTCTCCCCTTCGTTCAGGGCCCCGAGCTCCCGCACCACGGACCCGTTTTCCCGGCACACCTTTATATCCGAAATGGGAATCCGCCCCGTGTTTTCCAGGCTCACTTCCACCTGGATCTCCTCGGGCACCACCATCTGGATCTTCCCGGTATCGGGCTGTACGGACAAGGTATCCGGCAGGGGGGTGGGCGTGGGCGTGGGCGTTGGGGTAGGGGTAGGCGTGGGCGTGGGGGTAGGCGTGGGCGTGGGGGTAGGCGTGGGCGTTGGAGTAGGCGTGGGCGTTGGAGTAGGCGTGGACGTCGGGGTAGGGGTAGGCGTTTGGGTAGAAGTTTGTGTGGGTGTGGGTTTGGGGACCCGGAAGGGGGCCGGGAAATAGGCAAGGGCGGACGCGGGCACATGGCTGCAAACGGCGCAGGCCGTTAACAGGCAGCACAAAAGGAGCGCCAGGGATATCCGTTTCCGCATGCGTACCCTTCCCCCGTCAGATCTCATTCCTCATCGTCGGGTTCATCCAGGTCTTCGGGCTCCCCGTCCACTTCCAGGCTGCCGGCGGCGAAATCATCCCGCACCTGCTCCTCGATGAGGTCCGCCAGCTCGGGATGATCTTTCACATACAGCCGGGCATTTTCCTTGCCCTGGCCGATGCGCTGGTCGTTGTAGTAGTACCAGGCGCCGCTCTTGCGGATAATCTCCCGCTGCACCGCGATCTCCAGCAGGGCGCTGGAACGGGAGATTCCCTCGCCAAAAAGCATGTCCACGACGGTGGTGCGGAAGGGAGGCGCCACCTTGTTCTTGACCACCTTCAGCTTGGTGCGATAGCCGATGACGTCGGAGCCGTTCTTGATGGGCTGCCCCTTGCGCACGTCGATGCGCACCGAGGCATAGAACTTCAAGGCCTTGCCCCCGGTGGTCACCTCGGGATTGCCGTACATGACGCCCACCTTTTCCCGGAGCTGGTTGATGAAGATGACCAGGGCGTTGGTCTTGCTGATGACACCGGCCAATTTGCGCAGCGCCTGGCTCATGAGCCGGGCCTGGAGGCCCACATGGGGGTCCCCCATGTCCCCTTCGATCTCCTGCCGGGGCACCAGGGCGGCCACCGAGTCGATGACCACCAGGTCGATGGCGCCTGAGCGCACCAGGGCTTCGGTGATGTCCAGGGCCTGCTCTCCGTTGTCGGGCTGGGCCACGTACAATTCATCGATGTCCACCCCCAGTTTCCGGGCGTACACCGGGTCCAGGGCGTGCTCCGCATCGATGAAGGCGGCGGTGCCCCCCATCTTCTGGGCCTGGGCGATGGTGTGCAGGGCCAGGGTGGTCTTGCCCGAGGATTCGGGGCCGTAGATCTCCACGATCCTGCCCCGGGGCAGTCCACCCACGCCCAGGGCGAAGTCCAGGGACAGGCAACCGGTGGGGATGACCTCCACCTGCATCCGGGCGCCCGCGTCCCCCAGTTTCATCACCGAGCCCTTGCCGAAATCCTTCTCGATCCGGCTCAGGGCCACTTCCAGCGCGCGCCTGCGCTCGTCATCGCTCACCTTGCGCACAGCTTCCGCCTTGTCGTTCCTTTTTTCTGCCATACGTATCCTCCTCAGGTTTGCATGGTGTTACTATACCACAAACGGGTCCGGCCTTCAAGGGCTGCCCAGGAAGGCAGCGTAGCCCTTTACGGCCTCGTACAGGTCTGCCTTGTTGATGATTTCCCAGGGCGCGTGCATGGACAGGACCGGCACGCCGCTGTCGATGACCTCCATGCCGTACCGGGCGCAGATATAGGCGATGGTGCCGCCGCCCCCTACGTCCACCTTGCCCAGTTCGGCGGTCTGCCAGGCCACCCCGGCCTCGTCCATGATGCCCCGCAGCCTGCCCATGAATTCGGCATTGGCGTCGTTGGCATGGGCCTTGCCCCGGGAACCGGTGTACTTGGTGAAGCAGACGCCCCGGCCCAGGAAGGCCGCATTTTTCTTCTCGAACACGGAAGCGTACAGGGGATCGAAGCCCGCGCTCACGTCGCAGGACAGCATGCGGGAGGATGCCAGGGCCCGGCGCAGGGGCAGGTTTCCCCCTTCCCCCGCCAGCGCCATCAGTTCTGCCAGGGCATTTTCCAGCATGCGGGACTCCATGCCGGTGGCCCCCACGCTACCGATCTCCTCCTTGTCCACCAGCAGGCAGCAGCAGCTGCGCTCCGGGACGCCCTCCAGGGAAAAGAGGGCCCTGAGGGAAGCGTAGGCGCACACCCGGTCGTCGTGGCCGTAGCCCAGGATCATGCTCCGGTCCAGGCCCATATCCCGGGCCTTGCCCGCAGGCACCGCCTCGATCTCCGCGGAGATCAGGTCCTCCTCCTCGATGTCGTATTCTTCCTTCAAGAACTGTAGCAGGGTGGCTTTCACCGGCTCCTTTTCCTCCCCCGCCAGGGGCCTGCCCCCCAGGATGATGTCCAGGTTCTCGGCCTCCACCCCTTCGGACAGCTTTTTGGTCATCTGGTCCTGAGCCAGGTGGATGAGCAGGTCGGAGATGCCCACCACCGGGTCTTTTTCGTCCTCGCCGATGCAGAGATCCACCAGGGTGCCGTCCTTTTTCGCCACCACCCCGTGAAGGGCCAGGGGGAGGGCCACCCACTGGTATTTCTTGATGCCGCCGTAGTAATGGGTGTCCGCGTAGACCATGCCGCCCTCTTCGTACAGGGGGTTTTGTTTCAGGTCCACCCGGGGCGCGTCGATGTGGGCGCCCAAAAGGTTCAGGCCCCGCTCCAGGGGCTGACTGCCCAACAGGAACAGCATGACCGCCTTGTCCATGCAATTTGCGTACACCTTGTCGCCGGGTTTCAGGGCCGTCCCCTCCCGGACCAGGTCGTTCAGGTCCCGGTAGCCCCGGGCCTTTGCCATTTCGATGGCCCGCCGGGCACATTCCCGCTCGGTCTTCCCGTTGTCAAGAAAATCCCGGTAATCCCGGGCCGTTTCCTCCAGTTTTGCCAGCGCTTCTTCGTCGTATGCATTCCACGCATTGGGTCGTTCCATCCTGCTTCCTCCATGAAATATATCGTGATGTCTATCGAGCACGCCGTTCAATCGGCATGTGTGATCCGTGGGTTTCCAAGTGTTTAGCGGCGACGGTTCCATGCGCCGGGGCCCGGATCCCGTCCAGGGGATGTCCCTTTCCCGTCACGCACCTCCCCCTATACGGGGCGGTTTTCCCCTCCATAGTATACTCCAATCCGCCGGGAAATTCAATCCCCGGGCCAATCTTCTGCCCCGATCGTGCGTCGCCCCCGCGTCTTCAAACAAAATGCAGGCCCTCTCTCTCGTCACCCGGTATGAGGTCCGAAAAAGGTGAGCCTGCGTTTGCGCTGACGATAGGACAGACTGCCATGGTTTCCCCGGTTACCGACCCGGCCAGTCCGATATCCGATCCCCCCGCACCCTGTACGCCTTTGAAGCTATGGCGGCCATGGGGGCGTCCACCAGGGAATCGGAGTAAAATTCGAAGGGATCCCCAAACCCCGCCGCCCGGAAGCGGCGCACCTTTTCCCCGCCGCCGCAGTTGGCGCCGGCGGCATGGCCCCGTACGTCTACCGGGGAACAGATCAGGCGCACGCCCAGTTCCCGGCAGATGGGCTCCAGCAGGAAGGAGGGCCCCGCCGAGATGATGAGGTCGTCCTCCCTCTTCTGGGCCAGGTACCAGGCCTTGATGCGGCCCCTTTCCCGGGCCCAGAACGCCTCCACCAGCGCCTCGTTCTCCGCCCGGGAAAAGTCCCCCAACAGCGCCCGGTACAGCACCTCTTTGCAGCGGGTCTTGTCCTCCAGCCCAAGGGCCAGCCGGATGTAGTGGTACAGCACCCGGGGCAGCTTCATCAGCAGGACGGGCCGCTTTGTCAGGGAATATCCCACGAAGCGGGCGGTGGAGTCCCCATCAAAAATGGTCTTGTCGAAGTCGTACACCCGGAGCATGGCTTATTTTCCCGGCCGCAGCACTTCCTGGCCGCCCATGAAGGGCTGCAGCACCCGGGGGATGCGGACCGAGCCGTCCCCTTGCTGGAACTGCTCCACCATGGCGGGCATCAGGCGGCTGGTGGCCAGGCCGGAGCCGTTGAGGGTGTGCAGGAATTCCACCTTGCGGTTTTCCTTGCGCCGCAGTCGGATGTTGCCCCGCCGCGCCTGGTAATCCCGGGCGTTGGATACGGAGGAGCACTCTTTGTATTCGTTCATGCTGGGGATCCACAGCTCGATGTCGTAGGTGGTGGCCATGGAGGCGGAGCAATCCCCCGCCGCCAGTTTGGTCAGCCGATAGTGCAGGCCCAGGCCCTCCACCAGGCGGCAGGCTTTGCGGATCATCTCCTGGAGCATGGCGTCGCTGTCTTCGGGCAGGGTGTAGGCGAACATCTCCACCTTGTTGAACTGATGGCCCCGGATCATGCCCCGCTCGCTGGCCCGGTAGGCGCCCGCCTCCCTGCGGTAACAGGGGGTATAGGCAAAGATCTTTTTGGGCAACTCCGCCTCTTCCAGGATCTCGCCCCGGTACAGGTTGATCAGGGCGGTCTCCGCGGTGGGCAGCATGAAGTAGAAGCCCTCTTCCGACAGGCGGTACACGTCCTCCTGGAACTTGGGGAACTGGCCCGCCGTCAGGCCGCACTCATAGGTGAGCATATGGGGCGGCAGCATGAAGGTATAGCCGTCCTTCAGGTGTTCGGCGATGAAGTAGTTGAGCAGCGCCCATTCCAGCCGGGCGCCCTCGCCGGTGTACAGCCAGAAGCCGTTCCCGCCCATTTTGACGCCCCGCTCGTAGTCGATGAGGCCCAGGTCGGTGCACAGGTCCATATGGTTCTTGGGCTCGAAGGGGAAGGCGGGCTTTTCGCCAAACAGGGAGACCACCTGGTTGTTCTCCTTGCCCCCCGCCACCACGTCTTCCGCGGGCAGGTTGGGGAGGGACAACAGGGCGGTGCGGATTTTTTCTTCCAGATCGCCCTGCTCTTCATCCATGGCCTTGACCTGGTCCGCCATCTCTTTCAGCCGGGCCATGAGGCAGGTGGTATCCTCCCCCCGCTTCTTCAGCATGGGGATCTGCTTGTTCATTTTGTTGCGTTCGGCCTTGACCGCTTCGTTTTTTTGCAGCAGTTCCCTGCGCCGGCTGTCCCAGTCGAGCAGCTCTGTGAGGTCGGCTTCGTATTCCCGCTTCTTCAGCGCTTCGGTGACCCATTGGGGATCGTTCCTGATCAGGTTGATATCCAGCATCCGTCGACACTCCTTACACCATACAATCCTTTATCATTATACCATGCCCAGAGGCCGTGGGACGTTTGACGCATTTTTTAACATGTCCCCCGGCCTCTCCCTATCATTTTTTATTGGAATGGATCCGTTACAGGGGCGGCAAAGGCAATGGGGTATCCATCAAAGCCATGCAGCGGGGCATATCGCACAACAGTTCCGGCAGCTTTATCAGCTGCTTCAGCTCCATCCCAGCCAGCATGGCGGGCAGCACCCGCTGGCACAGGGCCAGATCCAGGATATCCGCCTCCTGCAGCCTGCTCATCCGGGCCATGCGGGAGCAGAATGACCAGGTCTCGTTCAGGGTGCGCCGGTCCAGTCGGTAGCCGATCTCCTCCAGGGCCTTGCGCAATCGCTCCAGCCGCTCTTCGATCATCCCCGGCACGTCCTGCCCGGGGGCCAGAATCTGTCGCAGGGAGCTCAGGGCCACTGCCCGCTGGGCCGAGGGGTTGGTGATTGGGGCCGGCTTCCAGGCATGGTCCGGGGCCGGGGCGTCCATCCGCAGGAAGAAGGCGCGCCCCAACAGCCGGGCGGACAGGGCAAGCCCCTCGGGGGCGTCCTGCACCGTCAGCACGATCAGCAGGGGCAGTTCCATGGCTTGGGCCCGCTCGCTCAGGCGCACCGCCTCCTCCATGGCGCCGGACACGTCGGGCATGTTGGCGTCGTCCAGCAACAGGAGGGAAGGGGTCAAGCCGTCCATGCGGTCAAGGAATCCTTCTACCCTGTCGTCCTTGGCGTGCGTCGCCTGGAGGAAGCGGCCGTTTTCCCGCGTCAGCCCCAAAGCATGGGCCAGGCTGCGCACCAACTTGCTCTTGCCGCAGCCCGCGGGGCCGGAGATCACCACCAGGCCTCCGCTCGCCAGGCTCAACAGCATACACACCGCCTGGTCGTTGCTCATCCCGAAACCGGCGGCATCCAGCTGTACCCGCAGGTCGCTGAGCAGCTCCCCGGCGCTGGGTTGATACAGTTCTGGATGGCTCTGGGGCCCATTGTAGGCGCTCTCGAGGATGCGCTGTACCGCGCGGGCCGCCGCCGCCTGTTCCACCATTTTGTCCAGCAATTTGTCCGATTCCCGTGACAGGAGCCGCTGGGCTGCCTGGGCCGCCTTTTCTGCTTCCCTGGCAACCGCCTTGTTGCACTCAATCTCCTCTTTCAGGACCTGGTTGCGCTGGCTGAGCACCTCAAAATCGTGCTTGTGGGCCCGGCGCAGGTCTTCCATCAGTTCTTGTTTCATGTCCGCCCGGCGGATCCGAAGGGCGTCGATGTCCGCGATCAGCCGGAGCTTTTCCGCCTGCATCTCGTCCATTCGCTCGTCCGCGCTTCGATCCATCTGCTCCGCGTGGATCCCGAGGGCCTCCATCAGGCTGTCCCGCAGTTCTTCATCCTGTAAAAGGCCCTTCAGCAGGCCGCCCCGGGCTTCCGGGATGGACCAGGCCTCCATGACCGCGCCTACAGCATGGTCGATGGGACTGAGGACCGGCCTTCCGCTGGCTTCCGGGGGCACGGGATGCCCAAGCTGCTCGTAGCGGGATCTGCGCCACTGCTCGTCCACGATCTCCGGCAGGGAACGGCCCCGCCTGGGATTGATGCCGGACTGGGCTTGAAGCGCCTGTTCCCGGAAGTTCACCCGATCCCGGATGGCCCTGGGCTGCCGCGCCGCCTCGGGCTTCGGCGCCGGCGGCTCTTCCCGGATCGATTCCCCGGGAGGTTCCGGGGTTTCGGGAACTTCCGGCGTTCCCATAGTTTCCGGAATCTCCACTGGCTCCGGAACTTCGGGGGCTTCCATATCCCTTTGGGGCTCCATTTCCGGAGCATCCGCCTTCTGGAGAAGGCGCTCCCCGACGCCGAACAGATCGGGCTTGGTCAGCAGTTCATAGCTCGTGCCATGGTAGCCGATGGTAAACAGGCAATCCGCCGCCTCCTGCCGGGGCATGGTTTTGTAGGGGATCCCGTCTGCATGGCGAAGCACGATGCACCCCGCCATCTCCCTGTCCTCCCGCCATTCCCAGGGCCCCATCAAGGTCTCTTCCCGCTGCAACAACACGTATTCGGTGCCCGGGATCCCGGTCCGGAGGGTAACTTCCTCCCCCACGAACACGTACTGGGCGTCCAGCACCTGCAGCGCCCGGTCCGCGGGCACCCGGGCAATGACGTCGGAGTATACGATGGAGGCATTGACCTCGTTTGCAGCCCCATAGTTCTTGTTTGCCCTGATTTTTTCGTTTTCGTTGGGATACCTGCGCAGGTCCAGGGCACAGTACCCCCCCAGTCCCCGCATGCGGTTTTTAAAATCCATCATTTCGTTTTTATCCGGCACGATGCGAATGAACCCGTCGTCGGGATATTTTCCTTCCAGTTCCTCCGGCACGCGCAGCCTTTCATTTTCCAGCACGCCTACGGGCATGAATCGGAAATATGCCTTGGAGGGATTGTCTTCTTCCAGGAAGCCTATGGCCAGCATTCCCGGTAACGGCATAGCAGCATCCTCCTTTCATGGGTTGTAATAAATTACTTGTATTCTATTATACCATAATAATTCCCAAATATGTCAACTGTATTTTATTTTTTCTCCCGATTTTGGCGGATTGTGTTTCAATCTCCGAACTTCCGTGATAAGATAAGGACAGAAAGGGGCGCTCCCATGAAACTATCCTACCTGACGGGCCGGTCTTCCGCCCTTCGCACAGCCGTGCTGGATCGCCTCCGGGAGGTGCTGGCCCCCGCCTCCGCAAAGAGCGCGGTGCTCCTGGTGCCCGACCATTACACCCTGCAGGCCGAGATCGACGTGCTCAGCGAGATCTCGGGGGAGGGTTTTTTTCGGTTGCAGGTTCTCTCCCCCGGCCGCCTGTACCAGCGGGTCTTCCAGCGAGCCGGCGCCCCCGGCCAGACCCGCATCGATGAGCAAGGCCGGGTCATGCTGATGCACGCCGCCGCACGGGACGCGGGCAAGGCGCTGAACTGGTACGCCGACGCCCGGAACCGGGCCGGTTTCGCGGAAAAATGCGTCCGCCAGATCAACGCTTTCAAGCAGGCGGGGCTGACTCCGGAGGACCTGCGAAAGCTCGCCGACATCCCCGGTTCGCTGCCCCACAAGCTGAAGGACCTGGCCCTTTTATACGAGGCCTACGAAGCCGCCCTGCAAGGGCGCTTCATGGACGGAGAAGACGAGGCGAACCGGGCCTGTGAGCGCATGGACCAGGCAGACTTCCTGCGGGGCGCCACGGTGCTGGTGTACGGCTTCGACTTGATCACCCCCACCCTGCGCCGGGTCATCCTGTCCATCCTGCCCGTCTGCCACGAGCTTCTGGTTGCCCTCAACCTGCGGGAGGCGGAACGGGACGGCCGCCTCTACACCCCCGTCCTGCGCTCCGTGCAAACCTTAAACAAAGAAGCGTGGGCGCTGGGCTGCAGCCCCGCCCGCATTCACCTTCCCGACGAGCCCCGGTCCGGGGCCATGGGCTGGCTGGAGAAGGAGCTGTTCTGTATCCCCCAGGAGCCCTTTCCCCGGGAACCCGGGGACGTACAAATCAGCCTGTGCAAGGATCCCCAGGAGGAGGCCGAGTACTGCGCCGCCATGATCCGCAGGCTGTGCCGCACCCGGGGCTGGCGCTACCGGGACTATGCCGTGGCCTGCATGAGCTCCGACGAAAGCTTCATGGGCTCCCTGCGCCGGGCCTTCCGCCTGTACGGCATCCCCCTGTTCCTCACCCAGGGCCGCCCGGCGGACAAGCATTCCCTCGCGGTATACCTGCTGTCCGCCCTCAGCGCCGTGACAAAAGGCTGGCGCCTGAACGACCTGGTGCTGCTCATCCGTTCGGGCTATGGGGGATTGACCGACGAAGAAGCCGACATCCTGGTCAACTATGTGCAGGCTCACGGGCTGAAGGGCGGCGCCTGGCGCAGGCCCCTCACCCGGGGCAGCGAGGAAGAGCGTCTGGCGGCAGAGCCTCTGCGGGAGCGGATAGCCGCCCCCCTCGTCGCTCTGGAACAGCGCAGCATAGCAGCCCAAAGCACCGCCGAACGGTTGGCCGCCCTGTTCGCCCTGCTGGAAGACGTCCAGGCGTATGACCGGATCCAGTCGGACAGGGAACAGTTGGAAGCCCTGGATCTTTCGGTTTGGGCCGCCGAGGGCATCCAGGTGTGGAACCGCATCATCGAGGCGCTGGACCAGATGGCGCAGCTCCTGGCGGACCGGCCCATGAGCCTGGAGGAGATCTATGAGATGCTGCGCCGCGCCCTGTCCGCCGCCATCGTCAAGGCGCTCCCCCAGTCCGCCGACGCCGTGGAGGGGGGCCTGCTGGAACACCTCCGGGGCAAGCCCATCAAGGCGCTGTTCGTGGTGGGCGCTTCGGATTCGGGGACGGGCGCGGGCCAGGATCTGCTCAGCGACGAAGAAATCGCCTCCCTGCGGGATCTGGGCATAGACCTGGGCATGGACAGCCAGGAGCGGATGCGCATGCAGCGCCTGGGTCTCAAATCCCTGCTGAGCATGACGGGGGAATGCCTGCTGCTCAGCCGCGCCCAGAGCGACAAAGAAGGGCGCGCCCAGCAAAACAGCATGCTGATGAACGAGGTCATCCGGCTGCTGCCCAAGGCACAGATCCTTGGGGGCGTGACGGGGTCCGGGGAATTGCTCCGGCCCCGGCTGGAACACCGGGACGCGGCGCTGTGCCTGGTGCCTTCCCTGCGGGATCATGGGGATCCCGCGCCCGGGGCGGCGCGCCGGGCCCTGGAGCGCATGGAGGGAACCGGCCCCGCCCTGGAGCGCATGGATGCCTCCTTTGCCCATAGGGTGTTCTCCGAAAACCTGGAGCAGCCCCTCGACGCCCTGCTTCGGCCCCTGGGCGGAGTAAGCGCCACCCGGCTGGAGCGCTTCGCCGCCTGCCCCTTCAAGCATTTCGTCTACCACGCCCTGCGGCCCGAGGAGTTCATCCCCTTTTCCCTCTCCCCAAGGGATGCGGGCAACTTCTACCACGAAGCGCTGGAGCGTTTCGTGACCGCCCATGGGAGGCAGCTGGGCAGCCTCACGGAGGAAGAGGGCTGTGCCCTGATGGACCGCATCACCGCCGGGCTGATCGACGAAGCGATCGGCCATTATGTGGGGCAGAGCGCTTTGGCAAAGGCGGAGGGGGAACAGCTGCAGCGGGTGGCCCGACGGGCCGCCTCGGTCATGGTGCGCCAGTTCCTGGGCAGCCTGTTTGTTCCGGCCTCGGCAGAGCTCTTTATCGACAGGAATATGACCCGTTTCTCGGACGGCACCCGGCTGGAAGGGCGCATCGACCGGATCGACCTGTTCGAGGACCCGGGAGGCGCCTCCTATGTGCGGGTCATCGACTACAAGACGGGAGGCAGGAAGGTCAGCCTGGAGCAGATCTATCACGGGCTGCAGCTGCAGTTGCCGCTGTACCTGCATGCCGCCACCACCCAGCTGGCTGCCCGGCCCGCCGGCGCTTTTTACTTCACCGTCTCGGATCCGCTGCTGGAGACCGAGTGCCGGGATCCGGAACAGGTGGAGAGGGAGCGGGACAGGTCCATGCGCCTGGAGGGTCTGATTCTGAAGGACGAGCGCATCATCTCCGCCATGGCCCGGCATCCGGACCGGGCGGTGAACGTGAGTTATACGAAGGCCGAAAGCCCCCGGGCCAACGACAGCCAGCTGAGCCTGGAGGATTTCAAGCTGCTGATGTCCCATACCCTTTGCAAAGCCGAAGACATGCTGCAAAAAATGCGGGAGGGGGACAGCTCCATCGCCCCCGCAAGGTGCGGAGCCCTGGACGCCTGCGCCTACTGCCCCTACCATACGGTGTGCGGTTGGGACCTTCGGCTGCCCGGCGCCGAGCCCCGGGAACTGGAGGGCATCCGGTCCCGGGAGGTGACGGCCATCCTCCGGAGCAAAGGGGACCCCGAAGGAGTATAACATCCATGTCCAACGAAAAGGTCGCAAGAAAGGCCCTGAAAGAGGCGGGTTTTCGCTTCACCCATTCCCTGGGCCAGAATTTTCTGCTGAACGACGGCGTGATCGGGAAGATCGTCCGGGCTTCGGAAGTGGGCCCGGATGACAACGTGCTGGAGATCGGAGCGGGCTGCGGCATCCTGACCGCCGCCCTCATGGAGCGGGGCGCCCGGGTGCTGGCCCTGGAGCTGGACACTTCCCTGGCCCCCATCCTGGACAGGGTGGCGCCCGGGGCCCGGGTGGTCTTCGGGGACGCCCTGAAGGTGGACCTGCCCGCCCTATGCCGGGAAGCATTCGGCGAAAACGCGGCCCTGAAAGTGGTGTCCAACCTGCCCTATTACATCACGGCAGACCTCGTCGCCATGCTGTGCCGGGCGCCCCTTGACATCGGGAGCATCCTGGTCATGGTGCAAAAAGAAGCCGCGCTGCGCATGACGGCACAGCCCGGCGAAAAGGAGTACGGCCTGCTGACCGCCACCATAGCCTGGTATGGGAGGGCGGATATCCTCTTTGACGTGCCCCCCGGAGCCTTCACCCCCAGCCCCCATGTGATGAGCGCCCTGCTGCGCATTGTCCGGCACCCTTCCCCTCCCTTTGCCGTGGCCGACGAGGGGATGATGCACAAGGTCCTCTCTGCCGCTTTTGCCATGCGGCGCAAGACCCTGGTCAACAACCTGTGCGCCGCCTTCCTCATAAACCGGGAGGAGGCGGGGCAATTGCTCGCCGATTGCGGCCTGGACCCGAAGGTGCGGGGCGAGGCCCTGAGCCTCGGGGAAATGGCCCGCATCGCCAACGCCCTCCGGGAGCGGCGGACCCTTTAACCTTCTATGAGCAGGGTGCGCACCACCGCATCCGTCAAAAGGCGCAGATCTTCCTCACAGCTCTTTTGGATCTCTGCAAACGTGCCGGCCCCCCGCACGGCGGAAAACACCGCAGTGATGCCCTGTTCATACACCGCCTCCACGCCCTCTCCGATGGAGCCGCACAGGGCGATGCAGGGGACGCCGTATTTTTTTGCCCTGCCGGACACCCCGCAGGGCACTTTGCCGTGGGCAGTCTGCCAGTCGATACGCCCCTCCCCGGTGATGACCAGGTCGGCGCCCACCAGCTTTTCCTCGAATCCCGCCGCGTCCAGCATCAATTGGATGCCCGGGGTCAGGCTCCCCCCCAGGAAGGCCAGTACCCCCGCCCCCAGGCCGCCGGCAGCCCCCGCCCCGGGGATCCCATCCACCTCGAGGCCCAGGCAGTCCACGACGGCCCGGGCAAGCTGCTTCAGCCCCGCATCCAGCCGTTTGCGCATCTCCTCGTCCGCCCCCTTCTGGCCGCCGAAGGTGTGGGCTGCCCCCTGGGGGCCGGTGAGGGGATTGTCCACGTCACAGGCTGCCGTCACCTGCAGTCCCATGGGCTTTTCCGGCGGCAGGATCCCCTGGATCCTCTGCAGGTTCACCGCCAGGGGGGCGAGTTTCTCGCCGTTCTCGTCCAGGAAAGTGTAGCCCAGCGCCGCCGCCATGCCGATGCCCCCGTCGTTGGTGGCGCTGCCCCCAAGGCCCAGCAGCACCTCTTTTGCCCCTCCGTCCTTTGCGATCCGAAGCAATTGTCCCACCCCGTAGGTGCTGGCGTTCAGGGGGTCCAGCCTGCCCTGCTCCTGGGCCAGGGGCAGCCCCGCGCAGGAGGCCATCTCCATGACCACCCGCCCGTCGGGAAGCAGCGCATAGGGCGCTTCCACCTCTTCCCCATATGGCCCTTGCACCCGGGCCGTCTTCCGGACGCCCCCCAGCACGGCCAGGGCAGCTTCCACCAGCCCTTCCCCTCCGTCCGCCATGGGGACCCGATGGATACGGATGTCGGGCAAATGCCGCCGTATGGCCCCTTCCATGATCTCGCAAACCCTGTCCGCCGTCATGGTCCCCTTAAAGGAATCCGGCGCCAGGACGATCTGTGACAGCTTCATTCCTTCCCCTTTCCCCGCGTCGGGAATACCCGACCCCGGGCGCCTTTTGTGCCCCCGGGTCCGGATCCTTCGACACGCCATCGCGGTCGTGTTTTATGGGCCCATCATACCACAAACCACCTGGTGGCACAAGGATTCCGTGCGGAACCATTGCGGCGCCCCGGTCCTCCCCTCTCTTGTTTACACGCGTGGGGTGGAATTTTTCCTTCACCTGGTATATAATATAGCCCGAAAATATATCGAATAGCGGGGAAACACATCAAAATGGCCAGAAAGACGCAGAGCACCAGAGCAAAAAACACCCAGGGGAAGGACAAAGGCAAGGCGCAGCCCACCCAGGAAAAAGGGCTGGGCCGGGAGGTTGCCGGGGTCCTGTTGTTCTTTGCCGGCATCCTGCTTCTGTATTTTTTGATCACCGGGCACGAACGGGGCGCAGGCAAGGTCATCGTAGACATTGCCCGCTCCCTGGCGGGGGGCCTGAGCTTTGTCTTGCCCTTCCTCCTGTGCTGGGGCGGCATCGTCACCGCCTTCTCGGGCAGAAAGAAAGAGAGAAAACCGGGCCGGGTGCTGCTGGTAGCCTTTTTGGTGCTGTTGGTCATGACCATGGTCCATCTGTTCCGTTTTGACACCATCATGGAGGGCGCCAGGTTATGGAACTACGAGACCTTCCTGCAGCGCAGCTGGGGGTACCGGGTGGGGGGCGCCGGGGTGCTGGGCGCACTGCTTTGCTGGCCCCTGGAACGAAATCTGGGCCTGGCCGGCGCCATCATGATGCTGGTGGCCCTGATCCTGGCTTGTTTGATCCTGTTGCGCAAAATCTCCCTGACCCGAATCGGCCGAAAAGCCCGGGAACGCTTCGACGGCTACAAAGAGGCCCAGCAGCAGCGGATACAGGAACGCAGCCTCCAGCAAGAGGAGGAAACACCCCCAATCCGGGATGATCGAAGGGCCCAGGTCATCCCCAAGGTGGCGCCCCGGACCGGGGAGGAGAACGATCCCTTTGCCCGCTACCTGGGGGACAATGCCGCAGCCATCCGCCGGGGCGGCAGCAGCCGTCATCAAGAACGCCTGTCCGAAAACGACCCCCTGCCCGGCGAGCCTTGGGTGACCCCAGTAGAGGAGGATCCCGCCGGGGAAGACGTACCGCATTTCCTGAGCGGCCGCAGGCGTCCCCGCATCAAAACGGAAAAAATAACCATCCAGGAGCCTTTGCCCCTGCGGGACAGCTTGCAGGACAGTGGCGAGTCCCCACAGTCCCCGGAACCCCCCGAAATCCCTGAAGCCGAAGACCTGTCCTGGGAAGAAGTGGATCCCTTCGGCGATGCCGCCCAGATCATGCACGGCGCCGGGGATGAGGGCCAGGAAACCCAAGGGGCGTCGCCTGCCCCGGCAGATGCGCCTCCCTTTGTCGCCGATGCCCCGGCAGACAAGCCGGCCCGGCGCCGCAGGGCGGACATGCCCCCCATCGCCAGACCCGCGCCTCCGGATGCGACCCCTTACACGTACCCGCCCATCGACCTGTTGCAGCCCACCCGCCCCTCCAAGGTTCGAAACCAGAGCGAACACGACGCCGCCAAGGGCAAAAAACTCATCGAAACCCTGGCCAGTTTTGGCATCACCGCCCGGATGATCGGCATCTCCCACGGCCCCACCGTCACCCGCTTCGAGCTGAGTCCCGCCGCCGGCATCAAGGTCAGCCGCATCACGGCGTTGGCGGATGACATCGCCCTGGCCCTGGCCGCGGTGAGCGTGCGCATCGAGGCCCCTATCCCGGGCAAGGCCGCGGTGGGGGTCGAGGTGCCCAACGACCACATCGAAGCCGTGCCCCTCCGGGACGTGTTGGAGAGCCAGGAATGCCGCCGGCACGCCTCCCGCCTGGCGGTGGCCCTGGGTCGGGACAACGCGGGCCGCTACATCATCGCCGACCTGGCCAGGATGCCCCATGTGCTCATCGCGGGCCAGACCGGTTCCGGCAAATCGGTGTGCATCAACTCCATCATCTGCTCCATCCTGTACCGGGCTACCCCGGACGAGGTGCGCCTGATCATGATCGACCCCAAGGTGGTGGAGCTGAGCTGCTACAACGGCATCCCTCACCTGTTGGTACCCGTGGTCACCGATCCCAAAAAGGCGTCGGGCGCCCTGCAGTGGGCAGTGAACGAGATGACCGAGCGCTACAAAAAGTTCGCCGAGCTCGGGGTCCGGGACATGAAAGGCTACAACCAGCGCCGGCCGGGAGACCAGCCCGCCATGCCCCAGATCGTCATCATCATCGACGAGTTGGCAGACCTGATGATGGTCGCCCCGGGAGAGGTGGAAGATTCCATCTGCCGCCTGGCCCAATTGGCCCGGGCTGCGGGCATCCACCTGGTGATCGCCACCCAGCGCCCCTCGGTCAACGTCATCACCGGCGTCATCAAGGCCAACATCCCCTCCCGCATCGCCTTCACCGTGGCCAGCCAGGTGGACAGCCGGACCATCCTGGACGTGGGGGGTGCGGAAAGGCTGCTGGGCCGGGGCGATATGCTGTACGCCCCCAGCGGCATGGGAAAGACGAGGGTACAGGGTTCCTGGGTATCCGACGACGAGGTCCACAGCATCGTGGAATACATCAAAGTGCGACATGAAAGCCAGTACGACGAGGACGCCCAGGAGCACATCGAGTCCTCGGGCCTCAGCGATGCGGACCGGGAGGATAGCCTCAGCGAATTCGACGAGCTGCTGCCCGATGCAGTGGAACTCGTGGTGGACGCGGAGTCGGCCTCGGTGAGCATGCTGCAGCGCAGGCTGCGGGTGGGCCATTCCCGGGCGGGCCGCCTGATCGACGAAATGGAAGTGCGCGGCATCGTAGGCCCCGACGAGGGCAGCAAGTCGCGCAAGGTGCTGATCACCCGGGAACAGTATCGCAGCCTGTTCGGCGGATCCTGACCCCGGAGGCCCAAAGAAAAGGGGATATGCGATCGTGAGACTTCCCAAAACGGTGGGCGTGGTATCCCTGGGTTGTTCCAAAAACCGGGTAGACAGCGAGGTGCTGCTGGGACAATTGCGTTCCATGGGCGTCACCCCGGTGGCGGATCCGGCCAGAGCGGAACTGATCGTTGTGAACACCTGCGGTTTCATCGAGCCCGCCAAAAAGGAATCCATCGACACCATTTTCGAAATGGCCGCCTACAAACAGAGGGGCCGCTGCCGTCTGCTCCTGGTGACGGGCTGCCTGAGCCAGCGCTACCCCGAGGCCCTCTTCCAGGAGATCCCCGAGGCGGACGGCTTTTTGGGGGTGGCCTGTTACGACCGGCTCCCGACGGTGCTTGAAAGGCTGTGCAAAGGAGAGCGCCTTGTGATGACCGGGGAAGGAGAGCGCTTTTTCCCCGCGCCCCGGGTGCTGACCACGCCCCCGTACTCCGCCTATGTCAAGATCTCCGACGGCTGCGACAACCGCTGCACCTACTGCGCCATTCCCCTGATCCGGGGCGCTTACCGCTCCCGGGACTACGGGGACATCCTGCAGGAGTGCGGGGAACTGGTCCGGGGCGGGGTCAGCGAGATCACCTTGATCGCCCAGGACACCTCCCGCTACGGCAACGACCTGTCCGGGGGAAAATTGTTGCTCCCGGACCTGCTGCGGGATGTGTCGAACCTGGAAGGGCTGCACTGGCTGCGGGTGCTGTACTGTTATCCGGATACGGTGGACGAGCGCCTGCTGGACACCCTTGTCTCCCTCCCCAAGGCGGCCCGCTACCTGGACCTGCCCCTGCAACACATCAACGGGACGCTGCTGAAGCGTATGAACCGGCGGGGCTCCCCGGAGCATATCCGGAAGCTGATCAAATTGTGCCGAGAGCGCGGTATCCTGGTCCGTACCACCATGATCCTGGGCTTCCCCGGGGAGAGCGACGCCATGTTTAACGAACTGCTGGATTTCATCCGGGAAGCCCGCTTCGATCGGCTGGGCGCTTTCACCTTTTCCCCGGAAGAAGGGACCTCTGCAGCGGACATGCCGGGACAGCTTCCGGAAGAAGTGAAGCAGATGCGCCTGGACCAGGTGATGATGACCCAACAGGGCATCTCCCTGGAGCACAACGAGGGCCGCATCGGCGAGACCTGCGAAGTGTTGGTGGAAGGCTTCGAAGGCGGAAGCTATTTCGGCCGCTCCCTGTTGGAGGCCCCGGAAGTGGACGGCCTCATTCGTTTTGACGCCCGGTCCGGGCTGAAGGCGGGCCAGTACGTCTTCGTCCGGATCACCGGCGCCGATGCCTACGACCTGTTTGGGGAGGCGATAGGATGAATCTGCCCAATAAACTGACCATGCTGCGGATTTGCATGATCCCGCTGTTTGTGGCGCTGCTTATGCAGGAGACGCCGCTGTACAGCCTGCTGGCTGCCATCGTGTTTGGCATCGCCTCGGTCACAGACCTTTTCGACGGCTGGTACGCCCGCAAACACGGCCTGATCACGGATTTCGGCAAGCTGATGGACCCGATGGCGGACAAGCTGCTGGTGATGACCGCCCTGGTGGGCCTTCTGGCCCAGGGCAAGGTGCACTGGCTGGCGGTGATGGTGCTGTTGGCCCGGGAATTCCTGGTGTCCAGCATCCGCCTGGTGGCGGCTTCCAAAGGCCTGGTCATCGCGGCGGGCAAAGGGGGGAAACTCAAGACGGCGGTCCAGATGGTGAGCCTGGCCCTGATCACCGCGGATTCTTTCTTCCCCTGGCTGGCCCTGCCCGGCGCCATCCTGCTGTGGCTGTCGGTGGCCCTGTCCCTGTGGTCCTGTGTGGAATACATCGCCTGCAACAAAGGGGTGTTTGCTTCATGATCTGTGAGATCCTCTCCGTGGGCACCGAACTCCTTATGGGCCAGATCGCCAATACGGATGCCCAGTATCTGTCCCGCCGGCTCAGCGAGTACGGCGTCAACGTGTACCGCCACACCGTGGTGGGGGACAACCCGGAACGGGTCAAGCTGGCGTTGAACGAGGCCCTGTCCCGTTCGGACATGGTCATCACCACCGGGGGCCTGGGGCCCACGGAGGACGACCTGACCAAGGAAATGGTGGGGGAATACTTTGGGCTGCCCATGGAACTGCATCAGCCCAGCCTGGACGCCCTGACGGAGCGCATGACGCGGCTGCATCCCCACAGAAAAATGACCGCCAACAACCTGAAACAGGCCTATTTCCCCAAGGGGGCCCTGGTGCTGCCCAACAGCCGGGGCACCGCCCCGGGCTGCGTGGTGGAGGCGGAGGGAAAGTCGGTGGCGGTTCTGCCCGGGCCGCCCCGGGAACTCACCGCCATGTTCGACGAGTCCCTGGAGCCCTACCTGCGGGAAAAGACCGGCCTGGTCATCCACTCCCGCTTTCTGAGCATCTTCGGCGTAGGCGAATCCACTGTGGAGAGCATCCTGGAGGACTTGTTCCACCTGGGTTCCCCCACCCTCGCCCTGTACTGCGGCCCCGCCGAGGTACAGGCAAGGCTTACCGTGTGCCTGCCCGTCGGGGAGGATCCAGCGCCCATCCTGGACCCGGTGGCGGATCAGATCCAGCGGCGCCTGGGCCCCTCCCTGTACGCCCAGGGCCGGGACGCCTCCATGGCCCGGACCGTGCTGTCCATGCTTCGGGAGCGGGGCGAGGCCCTGTGCACCGCAGAAAGCTGCACCGGCGGCCTGCTGTCCGCCCGGCTGGTGGAGATCCCCGGCGCCTCGGCGGTGTTTACCCACGGTTTCGTCACCTATACCCCCGCAGCCAAGCAAAGCGTTCTGGGCGTTCCGCAGGATATCCTGGAAGGTCCCGGCCCCGTCAGCGCCCCCTGCGCCCGGGCCATGGCGGAAGGCGCCCTGGCGGCCTCCGGCGCCGATTATGCCCTGTCGGTTACGGGCTATGCGGGCCCTGAGGGCGGCACCCCGGAGGACCCGGTGGGCACGGTGTACATCGGGCTGGCCCGGAAAGGGGGCAGCCTGGTCAAGCAGTTCCGCTTCCTGGGGGATCGGGACTGGGTGCGCACCCTGGCCTGTGTCCACGCCCTGAATATGCTGCGGGAACATCTCCTGGACGTCTGAATCTGTTGTCCTCTATTCCATCAAAGGAGGGCTGCCGCAGCCATCAGGCTGCGTCAGCCCCCGTCGCCTTGCCGGTCCATTCACTTGACCGGTCTTTGCTATCTCAACAACGCTTCGATCCCCTCGGCCATGGCCCACAGGATCAGCTTGCAGGAGGTGGCTCCCGCATCCGGCACCCCCCGGGAGCGCTCGCCCAGCCGGGCGCTGCGCCCGTACCTGGCCATAAGGCTTTCGGTGCTCTTCCATCCCGCCTCCGCCGCGGCCCGCATGTTGGCCAGGGCGTCCCGGAACGCCGTGCCCTGCCGGGCATCCGCATCCAGGGATTGTACTGCGGGATGCAGGGTGTCCACCAGGGTCTTGTCCCCCGGCCGGGCGTCCACGATGTCGTACAGGCCCTCCAGCCCGGCCCGCATCATGGCGGCAAACAGGGGCAGGTCGACCTCTTCCATCTCGTTTGCCGCGTCGGACATCTCCATGAAAACGGTTCCGTAGATGGGCCCCATGGAGCCCCCGATCCTGTTCAGCAGCAAAGCGCCCAGGTCAAACAGGCCGTCGGAAAAGGTGACCGCATCCTCGCCCAGTTCTTCCGCATACAGGGTGAATCCCTTGTTCATGTTCATGCCGTGGTCCCCGTCCCCGATGAGGCCGTCCACCTCCCCCAGGTACTCTTTGTGGCCCTGGATGGCCTTGACCATGTTCAGCAGGATGCTGCGGCCCTCCCCGTTGGCAAAACAGGCCATGATTCCCGGCCCCCTTCTATTTCTGTTTGAAGCCCATGCACCAGGCTTCCATGTCCAGCAGTTCCTTGAGTTCCTCGTCCAGTTTCATGAGGGTCAGGGTAGCACCCATCATGTCCAGGGAGGTGAAGGAATTGCCCACATAAGCCCTGTGGATCCGGATTCCCTTGTCCTTTAACAAGCATTCGATCTCGTCGTACAGCACGTACAATTCCATGACGGGGGTGGCCCCCAAGCCGGACACCAGCACCGCCACCTCGTCCCCCGCTTCGAAGGGATGATCCGGCAATACGACGTCCACCATGCGCTTTGCCATGCCTTTGGCATCTTCCAGGGGGCACACCTTTATACCGGGCTCCCCGTGGTGCCCGATGCCCACCTCCATGGTGCCGTCCTTGATCTCGAAGTTCGGATGCCCCACCGCCGGCAGGGTGCAGGGAGTGATGCCGATGCCCACGCTGTGGCAGTTGTCGATGGCCTTCTGGGCCGCGGCGATGACCTCGTCCAGGCTGCCGCCTTTGGCCGCCTTTCCGCCGCCGCACTTCCACATGAAAATTTCCCCGGCCACGCCCCGGCGCTTCTCCCGCTGGTCCCTGGGAGCAGAAGCCACGTCGTCATTGGCCACCACGGTCTTGACCTGGATCCCTTCTCTCTTCGCCATTCGCGCGGCCATTTTCACGTTCATGTTGTCCCCGGAATAGTTGCCGTACAGGCAGGCCACGCCTTTCCCTCCGTCGGCAGCCCGGAAGGCCTCCAGGAAGGAGAGGGCCGTGGGGGAGGTGAAGATCTCGCCCACCGCCGCCGCATCGCACATATTTTTGCCCACATATCCAACAAAGGCGGGCTTGTGCCCGGAGCCGCCCCCGGTGACCACGCCCACTTTGCCCGGGATCGGGGCATCCTTGGCGGCGATGACGCCCCGGGGATTGTCCGGTCCGGTGATCACCCGCTTCACGATATCCCCATGGCACTTGACAAAACCGGACAGCATCTCGTCCACGATGCGGTCGGGATCGTTCAGGATTCTCTGCAAGGCTCATTCCTCCCCGTCGTTTTGTGGCGGGATCGCTTCCCCCGCCCGGCTGTACCAGCACAGCAGTTTGCCGGAACGGTCCATGGCCCCGGCCCCCTCTTCGGATTCCATGATCAGGTAGCCGTCCTTGTCCATGGTCAGGGAGATCAGAGGCCTGCCGGGGATCACCGTTTCGCCCTCGGCGTTCACCACCGAGATCTTTTCGCTGCCCTCCACCATCTCATAGCTGTGCCAGGCGTTTTCGGTGTCCACGCTCTCGTATACCTCAAATTCGGATACGGCGTACAGGCCCTCCCCCAGCAGCCAGGCGTCCTGCCAGGGCCCCGCCACCGCCCGTCCGTTCATGTCGTACAGCCATACACAGGGTTCGCCCCAGTCCCCCAGGCGCACCAGCATCCGGTCCTTCGTTTCCGACCACAGGTCAAAGACGGCGTCCAGGCCGCTTTCCACCAGGGTCTGTCCCCCCGCGCCAATGAGGCGGGTGCAGTCGTCCAGGTACAGCACCGCCACCGTTGCTTCAGAGTCGGCAAAAAAGCAGATGTCCAGGCCCGTAAAGGTCTTGACGGTGGCCAGATCTTTTCCGTCCAGGAGGACGATGCTGCTCCGGTTCTCCTGGGCCAGCACCATGTGGCCGTCTCCGGAACGCCCCAGGGCTTCGTACTTGGGGGTGAGCAGCCAGTTGCCCTTTCCATCGATGAGCCCGGTGCCCGTCACCAGGGCGGCTTCCGCCACGCCGTCCCGGAAGTCGCCGGCGTACTCGAACTGGGGCGTGATCCCCCACTCCCCCTCCCGGTTCAGGTAGCCCATGCGCCCTGATACCGCGTCCACCACGGGCATCAGCCCCTCGGAAAAGGAGCACAGGCCGTACTGGATGCGGATGCCTGTGGCCCGCTCGCTGCCGGACGCGTCGATATGGTACACCCCGTCGGGTTTGTCGTCGTAGGGGTCGGAATTGATTGCCAGGTACCCCCCCGCGCCGTTGGCCGCGATCTGGGTGTGGGTGCAGGGCAGTTCCCCCAGCACCCCGAGAAGCCCCCCCTCCATGATTAAGAGCTTCCCGTCCTGTTCAAACAGCGCCTCGTAGGGCCCGCCCACCACGACGCCCGACCCGTCCAGCAGGAAGACACCCTCCTCCTTGTACCCGGCGTATTGCCCACCCGGGAGGGGTTCAATGGACTGGTACTCCCCCACCCCGGTCAGCAGCGCCCCTTCCTCGCTCGCCAGTACGTCCCCTTCCAGGGGCAACACAAAGGCGCAGCACTGTACCGACAAAAACAGGCACAGCGCCAGCGCCGTCAACGATACCCTTCGTTTCATATGAGATCCCTCCGATTGCCCTGACAATTTATGGTGGGATTATGACGGAGGAATGGGAAAAAAGGTTCAATCCTATCCGTCGCCCAGGTTTCCCTCCCGCCAGTGTTTTCGGCACAGACTCACATAGCTCTCGCTGCCCCCCAGAACCACCTGTTCCCCTTCCCGCAGCAGCTTGCCGTCCTTGATGCGGCCATTGCAGGTCGCCTTGCGGCCGCACCAGCACACCGTCTTCACCTCTTCGATGCTGTCTGCCCAGGTCATCAGCCACATGCTGCCGGGGAACGGATCGCCCTTGAAGTCTGCCCGCAACCCGTAGCAGATGACAGGCAGGTCCTTCTCGTCCACAATGTCCACCAGCTTGGCCACCTGCTCCTTGGTGAGGAACTGGGCTTCGTCCACGATGAGGCAGTCGTACTGGTCCAGGTCGATCTCGTCCAGTTCCTCCACATAGGCGCAGGGGGCCACCAGCCCCGAGCGGGAGCACACCTTCTTTATCCCGTCCCGCCTTTCCATGGCAGGCTTGAGCATCAGGGCATTCTGTCCCCGCTCCATGTAGTTGTGCCGCACCATGATGGCGTTGGCCGTCTTGGAGGAGCCCATAGCCCCATACCGGAAATACAGTTTTGCCATGTCCCCAATCTCCCCCTCTCGCTGTCGGGAGTATAGCACAGGAACCAGGCCCGGCGCAAGGGAGAAGCAGGGCCTGAGTATTGAAAATAACCCAACAGCGAGAGTTTAAAGTTCTTCTGCAACGCGATCAAGGGTCTTCACGCCGCCGGATATACCAACTATGATGCAGCCGCCCAACATCCCGCGGATAAGGGGAAAGTAAGTTCAACGCCTTCCGAACACTTGTTGCTCCTTCAATCTCCACTATGTCGTACGCTCCTTGGCCAACGGATGGAATCCCCGCTCCGCCAAGATAACAATCTTGCGATGCGCTGTATACTGCCAAAGAACGGCAATCCATACGGCACAGGCGCAAGCAAATATATGGGGGACTGTCAAGCCATGGCGCAGCCGACCCATTCAAGACCAATGGATCGCAGCCCTGAGCGAATCTCCTTTGGTTATGCTCTCTGTTCCCACCTAGGGCCTTACAACAATTTTGATCGCCTGCCCGGCTTCAAGTTTGGCAATGCCCTGATTCAACGCCTCCAGCGGCAGGACATCCGTTATGAGGGGGGCGATGTCTATGATCTTTTCCTCCAGGATGCGCACGGCCTCGGGAAAGGTGGCATTTGCCAGCCAGGTCCCCAGCACCGAGATCTCTTTCGCCGTGATGTCGTACTGGGTAATCTCTGTGTGCGCACGCTGGTTGATGCCGAACAGCACCACCTTGCCTCCTTTGCGCACCAGTTCGATCGCCGCCTTGATTTGGCTGCCCGCAACGTCGAACACGATGTCCGCGCCAATCCCGGTAGCGTCCGCGATGATCTTTGCTGCATCGCAAGACGTGGGATCAATTACCTGCATGGCGCCGAGTTTCTTTGCAAACTCGATGCGGTACGGTGCCAGTTCCAGCAAGAATACCTTTCCGGCACCCGAAGATTTCAGCAGCATGGCCAGCATCAGCCCGATAGGACCTCCGCCTATCACCACGGCAGAATCTCCCGGAAGCACTTGCACCTTCTTCAAACCGTTGACAGCACAGGCCAACGGCTCTGCACAGGCGGCAAGGTCCACGGGGACCTTCTGGGAAATTTTGTATGCCACCTTGCCGTATACTCTGCAATAGGTGGCAAATGCGCCATCGTATTCAATGCCAAGAGCCTCGATCTTCTCGCACTCGTTGGGCAGGTTTTTTCTGCAATATACACAGTTTCCACAATAATTGTTTGGGTTGACCACGACCCGGTCGCCGATTTCAAGATGGTGTACATTGGCGCCCTTTTTATCCACGATGCCCACAAACTCGTGTCCTAAAATGGTTCCCGGGGCCGCGTGGAATCCAGGCGGCACCGAGGCGATGTGTACATCCGTTCCGCATATGCTGGCAGCTTCCACCCGGATCAAGATCTGGTCCTCATTTTCCAGCTGAGGCACTGGTACCTCCTTCAGGTTCAGCACACCTTCGGATTCAAAAACAGCGGCTTTCATCATTTCGGGCATTTTTGTTCCCTCCTCATTTCCCGGCCATGGCGCGAGTTTTTCGCAAGAGATACCGGGCTCACTTTTAACCCATTGCCAAGATTGTAACATCCTGTCATCATGAACGCAATACTGTATGGCAGGTCTGCGTTGGGCTTAACCAAATCTTCCTGTTCTCCTCCCGGCATCATGGAGCATCGGATCGTCTTCCCGGGAAGGCCCTCCTCCGGACCCGTCTTCCCCGGGGTCGGTGTGTACTTTGCGTTTTTATTCCCGGATACATGAGGATTTTTGGTGTAGCTGCAATCATCAAGTCCTCGTTGCCACGTTCAGTCCATAAAGGCCGGACTGCCCCGACATCAACTGCAGGCCCCATACATCGCGTGTAGATCTTCTTCCGGAAATCATGGCAGACCCATACTTGCACACCTTGAGGCTGTCCAATTCCACGCAAAGTGCGCCGCATCACCGCCCTTCCATAACACCCTGGCTTACACCCTTGCTTTCCATTTTGCCCGTTCCCGGCGCGCAAGAGCGCTTGACGGGGTTTTCGGGATGAATGTTCTCATCCGGGTCCATATCTTTCAAGTTTCATAGAGGCAGTTCTGGGCAGAATGCGTCCAAATGCCTTCACCGCATCCTTTTTCAATCAGCTTCTCGGGCAAAATGGTCGCGGCTCTGCCGGCCGCGCCGTTCCCGTCCGCCGTCTTCCCGGGTTTCCAGCCCGCTCGCCCTCCTTGGCTGCACCCTTCAATACAGGATTTTCACAATTCCCATGGGCAAAGTACTGGAAACCATCGCAAAAATAGGGTATACTGTTATATGTTGTCCTCTGGAATGGGGATGCCTTTATGCATATCGGGGAGGGACGATACATTGGATCATCTCGACGCATTGGAATACAAAAGCGTACACATCCTGCGGGAGGCCTATGCCGCCTTCGACAACATGTGTATGCTCTGGTCCATCGGCAAGGATTCCACCGTGCTTTTGTGGCTTGCCCGCAAGGCCTTTTTCGGGCACGTTCCCTTTCCGCTGGTGCACATCGACACCCACTACAAGATCCCCGAAATGATCGAATACCGGGACCGGCTGGCCAGGGAATACGGGCTATATATGATCTACGGGGAGAACCGGGAGGCCCTTGAAGCCCGGAAGACCTTCCCCGACGGGGCGGTGGGCCGGGTGGAATGCTGCCGCCTGCTGAAAACCGAGGCCCTGACCAACACCCTGAACGGAAAGTGGCCCCGCTACCGGCTGAACCTGAGCACCGGGGAATACGAGCGGGACACCAACCGGGCCGCCTACACCGGGGTCATCGTGGGGGCCCGCTCGGACGAAGAGGGCTCCCGCTCCAAGGAGCGCTACTTCTCCCCCCGGGACAGGAACAACGACTGGGATCTGGACGATCAGCCCCCGGAGTTCTGGAACCAGTTCAAGACCGACTTTGCACCGGGCACCCATGTGCGCATCCATCCCCTGCTGGACTGGACCGAGTTGAACATCTGGGAGTACATCGAGCGGGAGCACATCCCCACCGTATCCCTGTACTACGACCAGGGCGACGGCAAGCGCTACCGCTCCCTGGGCTGCGCTCCCTGTACCGGGCCCATCCGGTCCACCTCCCGCAATCCCCGGGAGATCATCGAAGAATTGAAAACCGGCGCCCTGTCCAACATCGCGGAGCGCTCGGGCCGCGCCCAGGACAAGGAAGACGGCGGCGGCCTGGAGACCCTGCGCCGGGACGGCTACATGTAGGATTCCCATACTGTCTGACTATAGAAAGGATCGCCTGATGGATGAGGTCATGAATATCGTCACCGTGGGTCACGTGGACCACGGCAAGTCCACCGTCATCGGCCGCCTGATGGCCGATACCCACACCCTGCCCGAGGGCAAGCTGGAAGCCATCCGGGAGCAATGCCGGCGCAACTCCAAGCCCTTCGAATACGCCTTTTTGCTGGACGCTCTGAAGAACGAGCAGGCCCAGGGCATCACCATCGACACCGCCCGCTGTTTCTTCAAGACCGACAAGCGCCGCTACATCATCATCGACGCCCCCGGCCACATCGAATTCCTGAAGAACATGGTCACCGGCGCCTCCCGGGCGGAGGCCGCCCTGCTGGTCATCGACGCTTCCCGGGGCGTGGAGGAAAATACCCGCCGCCACGGCTATTTCCTGTCCATGCTGGGCATCCAGCAGGTGGCGGTGCTGGTAAACAAGATGGACCTGGTGGGCTACGATCCAAAGGTCTACGAGGACATCAGCAGCGAATACGCCCAATTCCTCAAAAAAATCGACATCGAGCCCGCCGCCTTCATCCCGGTGAGCGGCAGGCAGGGGGACAACATTGCAGACCATTCCCCCAACATGCCCTGGTACAGCGGCTGCAACGTGCTGGAGCAGATGGACAGCTTCACATCGGCGCCCCTGCCGGAGCACCAGCCCCTGCGCATGCCCGTCCAGGGCGTGTACAAGTTCACCCAGGGCGGCGACAGCCGCCGCATCATTGCAGGCACGGTAGACGCGGGCAAGGTGCAGGCGGGAGACCGCATCGTCTTCTACCCCTCCGGCAAAAAGACCGCGGTCAAGTCCTTGGAAGTGTTCAACGCCCCCACCCCCGAGCGCTTCTCCGCAGGAGAGGCCGCGGGCTTCACCATGACGGAGCAAATCTTCGTCAAGCGGGGTGAAGTGGTGTGCCTGGAGAGCGATCCCGCCCCCAACGTGGGGGTGCGTATCCGGGCCAACCTGTTCTGGCTGGGCAAGCAGCGCTTTGACGCCGGCCGGGAGTATTTCTTCAAATGCGGCACCACCCACGTGCGCATGAAACTGGAAAAGGTGGAGCGCATCGTCAACGCCTCCACCCTGTCCAGCCTGCTGCGCCAGTACGTGGAAAAGAACGAGGTGGCGGAGTGTATCCTCACCCTGGAGCGGCCCGTCGCCTTCGACCTGGCGGGGGAAAACCAGTCCACCAGCCGGTTCGTCATCGTGGACAACTACGAGATCGCCGGCGGCGGCATCATCACCGAGGCCATGAAAGCCTACGATTACGACGTGCGCAACATCCGCTGGACCGCGGGGCGCATGACCAAAGACGAGCGCATCCGGCTCACCGGGCGACGCGGGCTGGTGGTGTGGATGACCGGCCTGTCCGGAGCGGGCAAGACCACCATCGCCCAGGAGGTGGAGCGGCTGCTGGTGGAGCAGGGCATCGGCTCCTATGTCCTGGACGGCGACGAGCTGCGCCGGGGCCTGAACAGCGACCTGGGTTTCTCCCCCGAGGACCGCAAGGCCAACATCCGCCGGGTCACCCACGTGGCCAAGCTGTTCCGCAACGCAGGGCTGATCACCCTGGTCAGCCTGATCTCCCCCTACGAGGAGAGCCGGCGCCTGGCCCGGGAGACCATCGGCAGCGGCAGCTTCCTGGAAGTATACGTAAAAGCCAGCGTGGAGACCTGCCGCCAGCGGGATCCCAAGCAGCTGTACAAAAAGGCGGATGCGGGAAAGATCGCCGACTTCACCGGCATTGACGACAAATACGAGCCTCCGGTCAACCCTGACCTGGTGCTGGACACCGAATTGTGGAGCGAAGAGGAGTGCGTGGAGAGCCTCATGGGCGCCATCGAAGCCAAGATGCAGGGGAACAAATAGCGCCTTTCCCAGGCAGCGTCCGGGTGGAGAAATCCCATCCGGGCGCTTTTGTTATGCCCTGTTGACGACGGCAGACCGCACACTCTCCGGGCATCGGCGTGACGAGATAAAAAAGGAAGCACAGAGCGGGGCCGGCATCCCCCACTGCGACGGTCCGAACGCCCGAGAGAACGTTTTCGACGCCCTTGCCCGCTGCGATAAGGAGGTCTCCGCCAAGTGATGATATTACCTATTTATGATGCTTTTGCGCGAAGAAACAGTCTAAAATGACATTAATTCTTGACAAATGGAAGCATTTATGGTATAAATATAGCCAGTGGTTCCAGAAGCTGCGCTCCCGGAACCGCTGGCCGCACATGGCGTCAGTGTGGTTGAATCGAAGAAATGAGCGCGATTCCTGACTGGCTTTGCCATTGACAAAGTCAATCAACAGACCAGAAAGGAGAAGGAAACAATGAGAAACACACGGATCAAGACGATTTTGATCGCCGTCTTTTCCGTCATGGCTTTTGGCTTGGTGATCCCCGTCAGCGCCGCCTCGTCCACCATCATCTTTGGCGACGCGGGCTGGGACAGCATGAAGTTCCACAACGCGGTGGCTATGCTGATCGCTGAAAAGGCGTATGGCTATGAGACGGAAGAGATCTCCGGCTCCACGGCGATAACCTACAACGCGCTCCTCAAGGGAGATATCCACGTTTATATGGAGACCTGGACCGACAGCATCGCGCCCTACCAGGAGGATGTCGAGGCGGGTCGCTTGATGGAACTCGGCGTCAATTACGACGACAACATCCAGGGGCTGTATGTCCCGCGCTATGTGATCGAAGGGGATGCCGCAAGGGGCATTGAACCCATGGCGCCGGACTTAAAGACGGTGGAGGACTTGAAGCGTTACAACAAGTTGTTCAACGACCCGGAAGACCCCGGAAAAGGCCGGATCTACGGAGCCATTTCCGGTTGGCAGATCGACGGCATCATGCGCGATAAGATAGGATTCTATGGCTTGGACGAGATGTACAACTACATCGACCCGGGTTCCGATCCTGCCCTGGCCGCCGCGATTGTCGGCGCTTATGAAAAGGGAGAGCCCATTGTGGCATATTATTGGGAGCCTGCCTGGATTACGGGCAAGTATGACCTTGTCCTCCTCGAAGACGCTCCCTACGAGCCCGATCTGTACCTGCTGGGCCAGTGTGCATGCCCGTCCATCCGTCTGACGGTGTCTGCAAATACCACCTTTTACGAACAGCATCCGGAATATTCGGAGTTTTTGAGCCAGTACAAGACGTCCAGTCAGCTGACCTCCGAAGCGTTGGCATATATCAGCGAGAACGACGCCTCCTATCATGACGCCGCCATTTGGTTCCTGAAAACCCATGATGAACTCCTGGACCAATGGCTTGCCGAGGACAAGGCTGCCTTGGTTCGGGAAGGCCTCTGACAACAAGCAATCAACGAAACAGGCAAACGACGGGGCAGCCATTCAATGGCTGGTTGCCCCGCTGTTTGCCGCAGAATAAATCTTTGTGAGGTGTAATGTTTTGTTTGAATGGGTAACGGAATTCCCGAAAGGGATCTACCTTGACATCAAAAAGCCCATCGATCAGGCGATCGAATACATGATGAACAACTGGGGCGCCTTCTTCGACGGCATTTCCATGTTCCTGCGCCAAATACTGCTTTGGGTGCAGACTGTCATCAACAGCATCCCCTGGTGGCTTATGATTTTGGCCGTATTGATCGGCGCCTGGAGGGCCACCCGGAACCCGCTGCGCGCGCTTATGTATGCAGCCATGCTCTTCTTTATCGGGTTGATCGGGCTGTGGAGCCTGATGTACACGACCCTGTCCATCATCATCACCTCGGTTTTTATCTCGCTGGTTCTTGGTTTTCCCCTGGGCATTCTGATTTCGTTCAGCGACAGGTTTGGCAGGTTCGTCCGTCCGATCCTGGATACCATGCAGACCATGCCAAGCTTTGTATACCTGATCCCAGCCGTCATGTTGCTGGGGCTGGGCAATGTGCCCGCAGTCATTGCCACAGTAATCTATTCCATGCCCCCAATGGTAAGAATGACCAACCTGGGCATCCGCAGCGTGGATCGGGAGATTGTCGAAGCTTCCAAGGCTTTCGGCGCCACACGCTGGCAACTGCTTGTGAAGGCGCTTATTCCCCAGGCGATGCCGACCATTATGGCGGGCGTCAACCAGACCATTATGATGGCGATCGCCATGGTGGTCACCAGCTCCATGATCGGTGCGAGGGGGCTTGGCTCCGAGGTGCTCACCGGGATCAACCGGTTGGAAAGCGGCAGGGGGTTCGCAGCCGGTATCGCCATCGTGATCATGGCCGTGCTGATTGATCGCCTCACACAGGGGGCCTACAACAAGAAGGAGATGTAGTATGACACCAGATACGATACAGGCAATGGTTGAAACCAAAGACATCATTCTGAGCGTCCGGAATCTGACCATGATGTTTGGGCGAAAAAAGCAGCAGGCTGCCCAGTTGCGGGCAGAACAAAAAAGCAAGGAAGAAATCCTGAAGGAAACAGGCGTTACCCTCGCGGTGGACAACATTTCCTTTGATGTGGAACGCGGGAAGATCCATACGCTCATCGGTTTGTCCGGATCGGGCAAATCCACCGTGGTGCGCTGCCTCAATCTGCTGCTGACGCCCACCAAGGGAAAAATCCTCTTTGAAGGAAAAGACATTCAAACATTCAACGCGCAACAGCTGCTCAATTATCGGCGCAAAAACGTCTCCATGGTCTTTCAAAGTTTTGGCCTGCTTACCCACCGCAATGTGCTGGACAATGTGGCGTATGGATTGGAAATACGCGGAGTCAAGAAGAAAGACAGGATCGACAGGGCGATGGAAATGATCGAAATGGTCAACCTGAAGGGTTGGGAGAACAAAAGCATCGATAGCCTGAGCGGCGGTATGCGCCAGCGGGTGGGCATCGCGCGGGCGTTGGCAAACAACCCGGATATCCTGCTGATGGATGAGCCCTTCTCTGCCCTGGACCCCTTGGTCAGACAGGATATGCAATTTGAATTGCTGTCCATCCAGGAGAAGCTGAACAAAACGGTCGTCTTCATCACACACGATATCAACGAGGCCTTCAAACTGGGCAACACCATCTCCATCATGCGCGACGGTAGAATTGTCCAGACAGATGTCCCGGAGGAGATGACCAGCAACCCCGCAGACGAGTATGTCAGCGATTTCATCAATAGCGCCGACAAAGCGCAAGTTTATCAGGTGAAAAGCTTTATGCAAACCCCATCCTGTCTTGTCAGCCTGCAGGATGGCGCCAACACCGCGTTGGCTTTGATGCGCATTCATAACGTATCCAGCGCGTACGTGGTGGACAACAAAATGAACTTCGTTGGGGTGCTGCCCCTTGACGCGGCCTTTCAGGTGCGCGAAGGAAAACTGTCGTTCAAAGAAGCCCTGGTCAACGACACGCCAACGGCAAAACAGGATATGCAGATTTCGGATTTGATCCCCATTGCATCACAGTCAAGGTTTCCCATCGCCGTACTCAACGATGATGGAAAATTCGTAGGCATCATCAGCAAGGCCGCCATCCTGACCTCGCTGAAATAGCCGAGGAAAAGAGTTGCCTTAAAGGTTTTCCCGCGGGCTTTTCCCTTGGGACCTTGCCACGGACCCATATTGCATTGTCCCCGCTCCTTGTGTATAATAGCCCTGTACAGGTCGCGCTTTACATCTTGTTGCAGTATATCCGGTGCCCTTCGGATCGAAAGGATGGAGGTGGGGCAAATGAATACAAAAGTCCCGCCCGGGACAGAATCCACCCTCGCCCAGGGCGCGGTGCATAGCATCCGCCCCTTTCCCCCGCCATGCGGTACGAGATAAGGGCCCTTCGGCCCGGCAACCGCCGGATAAACGGGGAAGTGGACGCGCTGCTGGAGGGGGAAGGGCTGCGCCGGGACAAGTGCCTGGATTATACCTGCGTCCTGCTGGACGAGGCGTACCGGGTCGTCGCCACCGGCAGCTGTTTCGGCAACACCCTGCGCTGCATGGCGGTAGCGCCAAAGCACCGGGGAGAGGGCCTGATGAGCCTGGTGATGAGCCACCTGATGGAAATACAGGCCCTGCGGGGCAACCTGCACCTCTTTTTGTATACCAAGCCCGCCGGCGCCCCCATGTTTGCCGATCTGGGCTTTTTTGAGATCGCCCGGATACCCGACCTGGTGTTCATGGAAAACCGGCGCAGCGGCTTCCGGGATTACTGCGCAGCCCTGCCGCGGCGGCCGGAGGGGTTGAAGGCCGCTGTGGTCATGAACGCCAATCCCTTCACCCTGGGCCACCGGCACCTGGCGGAGCACGCCGCCGCCGCTTGCGACAGCCTGTACCTCTTCGTACTCAGCGAGGAAGCGGGGCCCATCCCCGCCGGGGTGCGCAAAGAGCTGGTGTTGCGGGGTGTTTCCCATATCCCCGGGGTGCTGGTGCAGGACACCGGCCCCTACATGATCAGTTCCGCCACCTTCCCCAGCTATTTCCTCCGGGACAGCGAGGAAGTCATCCGGGCACAGGCCCAGCTGGATCTGACGGTGTTCGCCCGGATCGCCCGGGAACTGGACATCCGCCTCCGTTTCGCGGGAGAAGAGCCACACAGCCTGGTAACCGGCCTGTACAACCAGGTGATGGCAGCCCGGTTGCCGGAAGCCGGCATCGACTTCCGGGTCATCCCCCGCCTGCGGGCCGGTGAGCGCTTCATCAGCGCCAGCGCGGTGCGAAAGGCCATCCACGACCAGGATCTTCCCTCGGTCCGGGACATGCTGCCGGACAGCACCTACGATTTCTTCGCCGGCCCCGAGGGGGAAGCCGTGGTGCAGGCGATCCGGGAAACCGAGGACGTCATACACTACTGAGCCCGCCCGGGCTCTTTTTCCTTGGGGAAGCCGGGCGTACCCCAATCGGCCGGAAGGAGGCCCTCTATGTCGAACATCCACAGCGGACACCGGTCCAGGCTGCGCCTGCGGGCGGAGCGGGAAGGGCTTGCGGCCTTCCAGCCCCACGAGGTGCTGGAGCTGTTCCTGTACCACGCCCTGCCCCGCAGAAACCTGAACCCCCTGGCCCACGCCCTCATCCGGCGCTTCGGTTCGGTGGGCGCCGTGCTGGCCGCCGGGGAGGAAGCCCTGCGGGATGTGCCGGGCATCGGCGGGGAGAGCGCCGCCTGGCTGGGCCTTTTGCACCGCGCCGCCCGCCGCTATGCCGCCCCCGGCGTCAAGGGGCCCACCATAAACCGGCTGGATCGGGCGCTGGAAATTTGCCGCGTCCTCTTTGCCCGGGCCCCCGGTCAGGCGCTGGTTCTGAGCCTGGACGCCTCGGGTCGGCTGCTGCAAACCGCCATGCCCGCTCTCGCCCTTCGGGCCCTGGTGGAACCCCCCGTCAGAAGCCGCGCCCAGTGCGCCCTCCTCGCCCTTTGGCACGACGGAGGGGACTGCACGCCCCGGGAGGAGGAGGTCGAGCTGGCGCGGGAGTACGCCCTCTGCCTGAGCCGCCTGGAGATCTTGGTGCCCGACATCCTGGTCCTGTCGCCTGCGGGGCATCTGAGCCTGCGCAGGGCGGGATGGTACCGGATCCAGGGGGATCCGGGGCCCCTCTGGACGGGATGGCTGGAGGATCCATGAGGCGGGCCCGCCAAACTGCTGCATGAAATTACATGATAACGCTTGATTCATGGGGTCACAGATGATAGCATGATTCAAATACGGCACACGCCCTGCATGAGGAGGATGCGCATGGCAAAGAAAAATCGCCCCCTCACCGTCAAGACCCATTTTGAATATTATTTCTGGGTGTACCTGTTGATCGCACTGGCCGGCTGGTTCGTGGGGGATCTGGCGTACACCATGACCGAATACCGGCCTCCGGCGGAGCGCAAGGTAGAGTTCCAGTTGGTCCAGAGCGGTTACGTCGCCGTGGAAGACTTCGAGGCCACCCTGGCCCCCGCCCTGCTGGCGGCAGGACAGTCCTACGACGAGACCCTGGAAGCGGTGGATTTCTTCCACATCGCCTACTCCGGGGATGCCACCAAGGACGTGTACGGGGCCCAGAAGTACTCCGTGATGCTGGCCGCCGGACAGGGGGATATCTGGATCGTCGACAGCAACCAGTTCCAGCAACTGTGGCAGATGGGCGGGCTGAAGCCCCTGGACGAGTATGTGGCGGCAGGCCTGCTCTCCACCGAGGGCATGGATTTGTCCGGCATGATGCTCCCGGAAACCACCGGAGAAACCGACGAGGAGGGCGTGCCCCTCCCCGCCACAGGCCCCGACCGCCTGTACGGCATCCCGGTACGGGGCAACCCCTGGCTGGAATCCGCGGGCTTTGATACCGCCGACTGCTGCGCCGTGCTGATGCACTTTTCCGTCAACCCCGAGACCTGCGCCCGGGTGCTGGGCGCCCTGATCGCCCTGCCCTTTAAGGAGGCGCCCGCATGATTACCCAAAAACTGAGCCCCAAAAAGATCGGCCCCCTCATGGGGATCCTCGTTGTGCTGGGCATCATGCTCCTCGTGTTCCTGGCCGCCGCGGGCATGAACCTGGTGAACCGGCGCCTGGCCAACCCCGTCTGGGGGCAGCTGGCTGTGGTGGCCCTTGCGGGCTTTGTCGCCTATACCCTGATGCGGGACTGGATCCTGGAGTTCCAGTACACCGTGAACGGCGGGATTTTTTACATCGAACGCCTGTACGGGCAGCGCACCAAGGTGCTCCTGCAACTGCCCCTGAACGATATCCTCTTCGTGGGGGACGAAAAAGAAGCCGCCGCCAAATGGCCCGGGGCAAAGATCATGATCAATGCCACCCTCAGCCATCCCCGGGAGCCGGCCCTCCCCAAAACCTGCTTCGCCTACCGCAAAGATGGTCAGGTACACCTGGGCATGCTCATGGCCAACGAGGACATCAAGGGGGCCATGTTCGATGTGGAACAACGCAGACGGGACGCCCGGGAAAAATGGGGCTGATCCCAAAGAGCATGAGAAAGGAGCCATCACCATGAAAACCACACTGGTCATCCTGGCAGCCGGCATCGGCTCCCGCTTCGGCGGCGGCATCAAGCAACTGGAACCCGTGGGCCCGGGGGGCGAGATCATCATCGACTACTCCATCCACGACGCCATCGCCGCGGGCTTCGACAAGATCGTCTTCATCATCCGCAGGGACATCGAAGCCGACTTCAAAGAGGTCATCGGGAACCGCATGGAGAACCTGTGCCAGGGCCTGGGCGTGGAAGTGCGCTACGCCTTCCAGGAGCTCACGGACATCCCCGCGGAACTGCCCCCGGGCAGGGTAAAGCCCTGGGGCACCGGACACGCGGTGCTGGCCTGCAAAGACCTCATCGCCGAGCCCTTTGCCGTCATCAATGCGGATGATTACTACGGCAAGGAGGGTTTCGTCAAAGCCGCCGCCTTTCTCAAGCAGGATGCCTATGGCCTGGTGGGCTACGTGCTGAAAAACACCCTGTCGGATATCGGCGGCGTCACCCGGGGCATCTGCTCCGTGGAGGATGGCCGGCTCACCGGCATCGACGAGACCCACGACATCGTCAAAACCTCCGGCGGCGCCCGGTCCGGGGACAAGGACATCCCCCTGGACGCCCTGGTCTCCATGAATTTCTGGTGCCTGCCCACCCGCTTCCTCCGGGTGCTGGAAGAGGGCTTCCCCCGCTTCCTCGAAACCATGCAGAACCCCCTGAAGGACGAGTACCTGCTGCCCATCATCGTGGACGGGCTGCTGAAAGAGGGCGCCCAGGTAAGCGTGCTGCCCTCCCGGGACGCCTGGTTCGGCGTGACGTATAAAGAGGACAAACAGAACGTGGTGGACAGCTTCAAAGCGTTGTACGCCAAGGGCGCCTATGCCCCGGACCTCTACGCAGACCTCAAAAAATAACGACCAGGAACAGGAGCGGGAAGATGAGCAAATACGATCTGGATACCCTGTGCGTGCAGGGCGGCTATACCCCGGGCAACGGCGAACCCCGGCAGATTCCCATCGTGCAGTCCACCACCTTCCGGTACGCCACCAGCGAAGACATGGGCAAGCTCTTTGATCTGGAGGCTTCCGGATACTTCTATACCCGGCTGCAAAACCCCACCAACGACTACGTGGCCGCCAAGATCTGCGAGCTGGAAGGCGGGACCGCCGCCATGCTCACCTCCTCCGGGCAGGCCGCCAACTTCTTCGCCCTGTTCAACATCGCCTGCGCCGGGGACCATCTGGTGTGCTCCTCCAGCATTTACGGGGGCACCTTCAACCTGATCTCGGTCACCATGGCCCGGATGGGCATCGAGACCACCTTCGTGCGGCCCGACTGCACCTGGGAGGAGCTGGACGCCGCCTTCCGCCCCAACACCAAGGCGGTTTTCGGCGAGACCATCGCCAACCCCGCCCTCACCGTGCTGGACATCGAGCTGTACGCCAAAGCCGCCCACGCCCACGGCGTGCCCCTGATCGTGGACAACACCTTCGCCACCCCCGTCAACTGCCGGCCCTTCGAGTGGGGCGCCGACATCGTGACCCACTCCACCACCAAGTACATGGACGGCCACGGCGTAGCGGTGGGGGGCGCCATCGTGGACAGCGGACGCTTCGACTGGATGGCCCACGCCGACAAATTCCCCGGCCTGTGCACCCCCGACGACAGCTACCACGGCATCACCTATGCCCAGCGCTTCGGCCAGGAGGGCGCCTTCATCACCAAGTGCACCGCCCAGCTGATGCGGGACCTGGGCTCCATCCAGTCCCCCCAGCACGCCTTCTACCTGAACCTGGGCCTGGAAAGCCTCCACGTGCGCATGGCGCGGCACTGTGAGAACGGCCAGGCGGTGGCGGAATATCTGGCAAAGCATCCCAAGATCGCCGCCGTGCGCTTCTGCGGCCTGCCTGGGGACCCCTACTACGCCCTGGCGCAGAAGTACCTGCCCAAGGGCTCCTGCGGCGTGGTCAGCTTCGAGATCAAGGGGGGCCGGGAAGCCGCCAGCGCCTTCATGAAACATCTGAAGATCGCCGCCATCGAGACCCACGTGGCGGACGCCCGCACCTGTTGCCTGAACCCGGCCACCTCCACCCATCGGCAGATGAGCGACGAGCAGCTGGCCGCCGCCGGCATCCCCCCGGGGATGGTGCGCATGTCCTGCGGGCTGGAGCACGCCACGGACCTGATCGCCGACATCGAGCAGGCGCTGAAGGCGGTGAAGTAAATGCCCATCAAGATCCCCAACTCCCTGCCCGCAGTGGAGACGCTGCGCAGCGAAAACATCTTCGTTATGACCGAAGACCGGGCCACCAGCCAGGACATCCGTCCCCTGCAGATCCTGCTGGTGAACCTGATGCCCAAAAAGATCCAGACCGAGACCCAGTTCTCCCGGCTTCTGGGCAATACCCCCCTGCAGATCGAGCTGGAGCTCATCGCCCCCAAGAGCCATACCCCCACCAACACCCCCATCGAGCATCTCCACGCCTTCTACCAAACCTTTGACGACATCCGCCACCGCAACTTCGACGGCTGCATCATCACGGGGGCGCCGGTAGAGCACCTGCCCTTCGAGGGGGTGGACTACTGGGAGGAATTGTGCGAGATCATGGAGTGGACCAAGGCCCATGTGCACAGCACCTTCCACATCTGCTGGGGCGCCCAGGCCGCCCTGTACTACCACTACGGCATTCCCAAGCGGGAGCTGCCCGAGAAGCTCTTCGGGGTCTTCCCCCACCAGGTGGAGTACAAGCGCTCCATCCTGTTCCGGGGCTTTGACGACGTCTTCTTCGTCCCCCACTCCCGCCACACCACGGTTGCCCGGGAGGACATCGAGGCGGTGGGCGGGATCCGCGTCCTTTCCTCCTCCCCCGAGGCGGGGGTGTATGCGGCGTTCACCAAAAGAGGGCGGCAGATCTTCGTCACCGGCCACTCTGAGTACGACGCCGACACCCTGAACCAGGAGTACCAGCGGGATGTGGCGGCGAACCTGCCCATCCATGTGCCGGAGAACTATTTCCCCGACGACGACCCCACCAAGCCGCCCCTGGTGCGCTGGCGGGGCCACGCGAACCTCTTGTTCTGCAACTGGCTGAACTACTTCGTGTACCAGACCACCCCCTACGACCTGGGCGCCATCCAGTCGGTGGAGAACGAGGAGCCGGAATAAAAAATAGATGCAAAAGCTTCCGCAGCCCGATGGTTGCGGAAGTTTTGCCGTGTAGTCGGCGGGGGTCGTTTCAAGTGTTTTTTCACATTTGAGCAGGTGTGGTCCTTCGCCAAGGGCTCTTTTGCTGCTTCCCCGTCGAAGTGCATACGGCCGCCTGTGGGAGCCTTCCTTTATGGCCTTGCTGTGGCTGTAGCCATGGCTTTCCGCTTCCGGATTCTCTTTTTGATTGTAGGAAACAGCATACCTCGTCGTGTGGCAAACCATGGAATGAAAGGTTCTGATACATGTGCCGGGCAATTTCTTCAAGCCTTGGCTCGTTTCATCGGTTCGGCAGGAAGAAACTTCCCCAACTCATCTCCTCTTTATTCGTTCTACCAGCCGTATCGCCCTATAAATTCCACAAATCTGACCCTGCCGATCGTTTCACCGTGTATTTCGCCAGTATCTGCCTTCGTAATCAGTTTCAATTCCTGCATATGCGGCGGACCGATGGGAATGACCATCCTGCCGCCATCTGCCAATTGATTCACCAATTCCTCCGGCAGTAGGCCTGCCGCCGCGGTTACCATGATCCTGTCGTAGGGAGCGTGTTCCCGCCATCCATTGCTGCCGTCTCCGATCTTGTAATGGATGTTCGAAAAATTCAACGCTTCCAACCTCTCTCTGGCTTTTTTCGCCAGTTCGTCGATCCGTTCCACGGTATATACTTCTGCTGCCATTTTTGCCAGGATGGCCGTCTGAAAACCTGAACCGGTTCCGATCTCCAGCACCACGCTGTCGTTTTCCGGTTCCAGAAGCCGCGTCATTTCCAGCACGAGGCTGGGCTGCGAAATGGTTTGGCCGAACCCTATGGGCAAAGGCCCGTCAATTCCTGCATGTTTTTTCATGTCGTCTCCGACAAAAAGCGAACGATCCAGTGAACGAAAATATGCTTCAAGCCTATGCTGATCCATTGTTTTCCCCCATTTCTCACCAAAGTCGTTTCGTGCATTTCGCATATGTAGATTAGGTAGCCGGTATGCTGGTCATGTAAACCTTTCCTTCAGTTTCTTTGCCACGCCGGGCAATTTCATGCCTTAAATACTGTACACTACCTCTGCGCCCTTTCGCTAAGTTTCCTCCCGGTCCTCCTGCATGTGTATCGCCATCTGGATCATTATCCCCTCTAGCAGTACTGTTTCGGGATCATCGAAAACATGTTCCGCCCGAAGTATACGATGCAATTCTGGTCCTTTGAATCGGGACACTCTGCTTTATTTAGAGCCCGTCCGGATCCCCGTAGGGATGTTGTAACCATAGCTTATCATACTTGCGCTTCCTTTTCAAATGGGCAAGCAGTTTTGCTTTATTGCATTGATTAAACTCGGCGTATATGCTACAGTATGTGTATCAGAAATAGTCATCAAATAAGAGGAATGCAACAAAACAAGCTGGCCTTTCCGGATATAAAATAGTAAGACGATCCAAAACGAAAAGGAAAGAGAGATTAAATGGAAAAGAGAGATTTTTTTATCAGTTATACGACCCCTGACGAAAAATGGGCAACCTGGATCGCCGGTGTATTGGAGGAAAATAGCTACACCACATATCTACAGGCTTGGGATTTCAAGCCAGGGGAAAATTTTGTTAAAAATATGCATAAGGCATTGATGCATTGCGAAAGATTCATTGCGGTCTTGTCTGCTGAATACATGAAAAGTGTATATTGTCAGGCTGAATGGACAGCGGCATTTACCAAAGACCCATGCGGTGAAAAAGGTTCATTTATCCCAATCCGGATAGAAGATTACAAGCCGGAAGGTTTATTTGCACCAATCATCTATATCGACCTCTTTGGAGCAGATGAAAAAGAGGCAGAAGAAAGACTGAAGCAGATAAACAAAGAAGGTATACCAAGAAACAAGGCTGGCTATCCCGGCACAAAGAAACCAATATTTCCTGGACAACTTCCTCTCAACAATATACCTCATACCAAAAACCTTCACTTTACAGGGCGAAAAGAAATTCTTTGTAAGCTGGAAAATTCCCTAAATCCTGGGGAAAAGAATCCCTGTTCCATCGTCATGTATGGTATGGGGGCCGTCGGGAAAACACAGATTGCGCTTGCCCATGCATTAAGCAACGGTTATTTGTACGACACCGTCTGGTGGGTCAATGCGGAAAATGAAGTGGCAATGTTGAATTCTTACAAAAGCCTATTGTTGCAAAAAGGAATTATCAAAAAAGACATCGCTTATGATAGGGAAGAGATATTGCATTCAATATGGGGATGGATGTCGCAGAATCGCAACTGGCTGTTTATCTATGACAATGCGGAAAGCGAGCAGGATCTGACACCGTATCTCCCGCGCATTAATACGGGTCACATCCTGATTACAACAAGAAATCAGAGTTGGCGCAATATGCAGAAGCTAGAGATAAAAGTATTTAAACCACAGGAAGCAGTGGAGTTTCTTAAAAGTTTCAAGTTGAAAGGAAGTATTGACGATGCAGTAGTACTTGCAGAGGAACTGGGATATCTCCCGCTGGCGCTGGACCAAGCGGCAGCCTATATGTTGGAAAGCAACAAATCGTACAAAGAGTATATCGATCTCTTTATAAAATATCGGCTTGACATATTTGGAAAAGTTGGATATGAATCCATTTCTTATGAGAAAACGGTTGCTACGACCTGGAATATTTCCCTTGATAAAATTGATAATGAAAGCACGAAACAACTAATCCAACTTCTTGCTTTTCTAGCTCCGGATCATATTCATGAAAATATGTTCCTCCAAACCAGTGAATATCTTCCAGAACCGCTGGCAAGTTCTGTGCAAGACGCGCTGGAATTCGATAAGGCTTTGAGAGAACTCGTACGATATTCGTTGGTACAGATCGATAAAGGTCTGATCAGCATTCATCGTTTGCTCCAAGATGTAATACAGCAATCCCTAGGAAATGATAGAATCCAATGCTTTCACTGTTGTGTAAGGATTCTGGATAAGATCTTTGCATATGATCAGCATGATATGAAAACATGGGACAATTGCGCTGGTCTGATACCCCATGTGCAATCGGTCCTTTCGCACGCGGAAGATTTGAAAACGGAAACAGAAGAGATCACCGGTCTGTATGTGGAAGGGGCAGGATGGTTGTACCACACAGCGCTATATAAAGAGGCGCTGGTATGGTATCAAAAAGCATTGGCGATTAATATAAAAACACTGGGGCCCGAACATCCAGATACGGCAACGTCATACAACAATATCGCCAGAATATACGATAGCCAAGGGAAATATGAAGAAGCGCTGGTATGGTATCAAAAGGCATTAGCGATTTACGAAAAAACCCTGGGTCTCGACCATCCAAATACGGCAACAACGTACAACAATATCGCCGTTATATACAGTGATCAGGGGAAACATGAAGAGGCACTAAAATGGCATAAAAAGGCATTAGCAATTCACGAAAGGGTCTTGCCTTATAACAAACTGGATACGGTAGCCACATACAACAATATCGCCATAGTGTACGACAGCCAGAGGAAATATGAAGAAGCACTGAAATGGTATAAAAAGGCATTGGCGATTTGTAAAAAAACCCTGGGTCCCGATCATCCGGACACAGCAACGACGTACAACAATATCGCTGGGATATACTTCCAGCAAAGGGAATATGGTAAGGCGTTGGAATGGTTTGAAAAAGCATTGGCGATTTACGAAAAAACCCTGGGTCCTGACCATCCGAATATAGCAACGACGTACATCAATATCGCTGGGATATACTTCCAGCAAGGGAAATATGGTAAGGCGCTGGAATGGTTTGAAAAAGCATTGGCGATTTACGAAAAAACCCTGGGTCCTGACCATCCGAATACAGCAATGACATGCAACAATATCGCCGGAATTTACACCGACCAAATGAAATACAAAGAGGCACTGAAATGGCATAAAAAGG
>JAAYOH010000010.1 GCA_012520375.1 Clostridiales bacterium | reverse complement strand
CGTTTCGCCGACGGATCAGGGCCGGGAGAGCGGATCGCCTCTGGAGGGCAGGATGTGCTCCATCCAAAAAGATGCCCAAGTGCAGATCCGGGATCCGCATGGGCATGCCTTTTTATCCGGGTTCAGGGCTTTGGGGGAAGGGCCTTGATCAGTTCCCCCAGCGCGGGCTCGAACTTGACGCCGTAGCGGTGGTCCGGATCCCCGATGGTGCCTTCGATGGCGCGCAGGGTAAAGCCGGCGGCGGTCCGTACTGCTTCATCCACAGACTGCCCGGCGGCGTAGAGGCCGGTGAAGGCGGCGGAGAAGAGGTCCCCGGTGCCGTTGAACCGCCCGGGCAGGCGCCGATGGGCGAAGCTCTTGGTCCGGCCGTTCTGCCGCCAAAAGATATGGATGGCATGGTCCGAAAGGGGGACGCCGGTCAAGAGGATGAGGGCTTTTGGTGCGAGTTCGCACAGCGCCTTCAACAGGACATCCACATGGGCCGGGTCCGGTTGGCTTTGGTAGGGGATCCCGGTGAGCAGGCTGGCTTCCGTGGGGTTGGGCAGCAGGACGTCGGCGCAGCGGCACAGGTTTCGCATGCCATCCACATATTGCCGGTTGAAGCCTTTGTACAGCCGCCCATGGTCTCCCATGGCGGGGTCCATGAGGGTAGTGCCGCCGGGGGCCAAGAGGAGGCTGCGGATCTGCGGGATCAGGTCCAGGTGGGCGAGTCGGCCCAGGTAGGCGGTGTGCAGCAGGTCGAAGCGGAGCCCCTCCCGGACCCAGTGCTCCATGATCTTGGGCATTTCCGCCGAAAGGTCCAAAAAGGTGTTGCCCGTAAAGCCCCCGGTATGGGTGGACAGGAGGGCGGTGGGCAGGATGCAGCATTCATGCCCGCAGGCGGAGAAAACGGGCAGGGCAACGGTGGTGGAGCATTGCCCCAGGCAGGAGATGTCCTGCACCGTCAGGATGCGCTTGTACATAACGTATGTCCTTTCATCGGGAGAGGGCGGGATAGACAGACCGCAGTTTCCTTGCGACCCGATCTGCCAGAAAGAGCTTGAGAAGGTCGGGGAGGATGTAGGGGAGCACGCAGGTGAGAAGGGCTTGCAGCCAGGAGATCGGGTTATCCCTGCGGCCCATGAGGTATACGAACCAGATGGTGCCGAAAGCATAGCACAAAAGGAGCCCGGCACACAGGATCAGGTTTTCCGCCAAGGCACTCCTGGGGACCCGGGTGCACAGGTGGTACAGCAGGGCCATGAGGAGAAAACCCACAATATATCCCCCGGTGGGCCCCAGAAGCACCCCAACCCCTGAACGGAAGGAGGAAAAAACCGGGATGCCGACGAGGCCAAGGAGGATGTACAGGAGGACCGACAGGGTGCCCCGCCATCCTCCCAAGAGTTTCAGGCAGACAAAGACGCCGAAGGTCTGCATGGTGAAGGGGACCGCTGCGGGCACGGCGATCCAGGAGCACAGGGTGATGACGATGGACATCATGGAGATCTGGACCAGGTCCCGCACTTGGATTCTTTTCTTCATTTCCTGCATGCCTCCGATGAAGAGATGGGGGTCGTACAAAACAAGGGGAGGGAACATGATCGTACCGTTGTACCGCTATGTCCCGAGGGATCAAACTTCCCCGCCGGCGCGTTTTTCGCTCTACAATGTAGCGGAGGATCCGTTCCCTTGACATGGCTACAGGATGTCCGGGTACACATCCCCTCCCCGCAGGGTAAAGAGGATGCCCAGATCGCTGTCCTGGGTGCAGCAGACCGTACAGCCCGCATCCCTCAGGTCTTGCAGGACCCGGGGAGAGGGGGTGTCCGGTTTGTCAAAACTGCTGGTGGAGATGAGGGCGTATGCGGCGCTGCAGGCATCGATGAGGGAACGGCTGCAGGCATCGTCGTCCCCGTGGTTGGGGACCTTGAGGACGTGGCAGGAAAGGCCGTTCCCCGATGCCAGAAGCAGGGCTTCCTGGTCAAGCTCCATGTCTCCGGTGAACAGGATGCGCCCGTCCGGGCACTCCAGCATCATCACCAGGGAGTTGTCGTTCTCGTCGGGGAGAGGGGTTTCCGGGGCGAGGACCCGAAGGCGGGCCGCGTCGGACAAAGGGAGTTCATCCCCCGCCTTCAGCCATTGGAGGGCCAGGCCCATCCGTGCGGCGGCCTTTACTGCCGGGTGTTTGGCGTCGCCCTTCATGGTGTGGTACGAAGACGCGTACAGGGCATCCACGGGGAACCCGTCCAGCCACTTCAGCCCGCCGGCGTGGTCCTTGTCGGTATGGGTGATAAAAACGGCATCCAGATGGGTGATGCCGAAGCGGTCCAGGGCGGCCCGAACCCCATCTTCCCTGTCTTTGGAAGCGGTGTCGATGAGACAGGTATAGCCTTCCCCCATCAGGAGCAGGGCGTCTCCCTTGCCCACGTTGACGGCAAAGAGCCGGGTCCCGGCGCAGGCGGACAGGGGCAGGAGCAGCGCAAGAAGGAGGACGAACAGATTCTTCATGATGAATGGCTCCTATCTTGGACGGGGGACAGGCCATCCAGAGCACGAGGAAACCGCGACAGAGCGGGGGGCTGCAGGATGGAGGCATGGGCAATCGCAAGGCTCCCCGGGGTCACACGGCAGGGGAGGTACAGCACGTTGACGCCGGCAAGGAGGGCGTTATCAAAAGCTTCGGCAAACTCCGGATGGGTCGCTTCGTTGGGCAACACCCGGGTGACATGGGGCATGGAAATGACGAAGGCGACCCAGCTTTCATAGCCTTGAGACAGGGCGGCTGTGAGTTCCCGGAGATGCTTTACCCCCCGCAGGGTGGGGGCGTCGGGGAAATAGCCGACGCCCTCGATTTCCAGGGTACAGCCTTTGACTTCCAGGAGGATCCTCCGCTCACCGCACTCCAGGTAGAAGTCCACCCGGGAATGGCCGAAGGGGTATTCCGGTTGGACCAGGGTAAGGTCCTGGAAGGGGGACGGGGCGCTTTTCAGCCATTCCTTTACCACCCGGTTGGGGGCTTGGCTGTCGATGTTTACCCAGCCCAAGGATTCCTTGTGTACGGCCACCAGATCGTATGCCGTTTTGCGTTTGGGGGTATCCGAATGGGCCAGGGCGACCCGTGCGCCCGGGAGCAACAGCTCCCGGCAGCGTCCGGTGTTCTTCACGTGGACGGTGAGGACCGTGCCCTCCCGCTCCACCCGGGCGGTGAAGCGGTTGGGCCTTTGGAGGAAGCGGGCGAAAACGATGTTCCCGTAGGTCATTCTTCAGGGGGCTTCTCAGTCCAGCGGCTTCATGGTGGGGAAGAGCAGCACGTCCCGGATGGAGGCGGAGTCCGTGAGCAGCATGACCATGCGGTCCAGCCCGAAACCCAGGCCCCCGGTGGGGGGGAGGCCATACTCCAGGGCGCACACGAAGTCCTCGTCCACCGAGGCCTTGGCGCCTTCCTTGCGCTTGGCTGCCACCTGCCGCTCGAAGCGCTGGCGCTGGTCCATGGGATCGTTCAACTCGGAGAAGGCGTTGCCAAACTCGCAGCCCTTGATGAAGAATTCGAACCGCTCGGTGAGCTGGGGCTCGTTGCGCTTCCGCTTGGCCAGGGGAGAGACTTCGATGGGGTAGTCGTATATGAAGGTGGGTTGGATCAATTTGTCTTCCACGGTTTCCTCAAAGAGGAAGTTCAGGCATTCGCCCCGGGTGAAGTGGGGCTCGGGGGTCAGGCCGCAGGCTTTGCAGGCGGCTCGGGCGTCTTCGTCCGTGGCCCAGGCGTAGTAGTCCTGGCCGGCGTAGCGTTTGACCGATTCGGCCATGGTCATGCGGGCCCAGGGCTCTCCCAGGTGGATGATTTCCCCCTGATAGGGGATGTCCAGCACCCCGTTGATTTTCAAACAAACATCTTTGAAGAGGGCCTCGATGAGTTCCATCATGCCCTGGTAGTCGGTGTAGGCCTGGTACATTTCCACCGAAGTGAACTCCGGGTTGTGGCGGGTATCCATGCCCTCGTTGCGGAAGATGCGGCCCACCTCGTACACCCGGTCAAGCCCCCCAACCACCAGCCGCTTCAGGTGCAGCTCGGTTTCGATGCGCAGGAACATGTCGATGTCCAGGGCGTTGTGATGGGTGATGAAGGGGCGGGCGGCGGCGCCGGTCTCCAGGGTGCCCAGCACAGGGGTGTCTACTTCCAGGAACCCCCGGGCGTCCAGGAAATCCCGGATGGCGCGGATGATGTGGCTTCGCTTCACGAAGGTTTCCCGCACGTCGGGATTGACGATCAGGTCCAGATAGCGCTGACGATAGCGGATGTCCATATCCTTCAAACCGTGGAATTTTTCCGGCAGGGGATGCAGGCACTTGGTGAGCAGGGTGATTTCAAGGACGTGGACCGAGATCTCCCCGGTGCGGGTCTTGAATACCGTGCCCCGGACACCCACCAGGTCGCCGATGTCGTACTCCTTGAAGCGGGCGTAGACCTCTTTTCCCACGTCATCCCGGCGCACGTAGGTTTGGATGCGGCCGCCGGCGTCCAGAATGTGGGCGAAAGAGGCCTTGCCCATGATGCGGCGGGACATCATGCGGCCGGCGATGGACACTTCCCTGCCGTCCAAAGATTCGAAACCCTCCAGGATATCCCGGGACAGATGGGTCTGGTCGTAGCTTGTGATGTGGTAGGGATTCATGCCTTCATCTGCAAGGGCTTTCAGCTTGTTGATCCGGATCAGGGTCTGCTCGGAATAATCCTCCGAAGCGGCGCCCTCCTGCTGCCTGGTGTATTCCTCTGCCATTTGTATCTTTCGCTCCTATTGCCTAGTTGATTTTGTCGATCCGCAGCTGGATGATGCCGCCGGGGGTTGGCACGTCCACGGTATCACCCACAGACGCGCCCATCAGGGCTTTGCCGATGGGGGATTCCGTGGAGACCTTCAGGGCTTTCATGTCGGCTTCGGTGGCGCCGACGATGGTGTAGGTGTCTACCTCGCCATATTCCATGTCGAACACGGTGACCACGCTGCCCATGCCCACCTTGCCATCCTTTTGTTTGGACTGCTCCACGACCTCGGCGTTGCGCAGCATGTCTTCCAGTTCGCGGATCCGGCTCTCCATGCGCCCCTGGGCGTTCTTGGCTTCGTCGTATTCCGCATTCTCGGTCAGGTCCCCGAAGGAACGGGCATTCTCGATCTCTTTGGCAATTTCGACCCGCCTGACGGTTTTGAGCTCGTTCAGTTCCCGCTCCAGCTTTTCCTTTCCTTCGGGCGTCAGTACTATGCGTTCCACCGCATTCCCTTCAGCCATGCCAAAGCCCTCCTCTTTGTGATTCATGGTGATGTGCCGGAAGCATAAGAAAACGAACAACACCGCCCGACTTACGGTGCTGCCCACGCTTTTAGACGGGCGAAGTATACCATAGAAGGGACTGTTTGTCAAGGGATATTGACCTTCTTTGACCTTTAACATAAGTTTTTCCTGTCAAACTATTGACAAAAGCGGGGGATAATGGTACGCTATACATGTGGATTAGCACTCGACCGCAAAGAGTGCTAACAGGTCGAAAGGGGGGCCAAGTGATGTTTCTGGATGAGCGAAAGTTCATGATCCTTCGCGCCATCATTGATGATTATATCATGACGGCTGTCCCGGTAGGCTCCCGCACCATCTCCCGCAAGGCAGGGGTGGGTTTTTCCCCCGCCACCATTCGCAACGAGATGAGCGACCTGGAGGAACTGGGATACCTGGCGCAGCCCCACACTTCGGCCGGCCGCATTCCCTCCACCAAGGCGTATCGGTTGTATGTTGATCATCTCCTCAAGGAGGGCATGGTCAACAGGGACGAGGTCCGGCGGATGAGCGGATATCTGAACATTCGCTGCGGCCAGGTGGGGGATGTGATCCGCAGCGCCGCCCAGGCACTGTCCGACATGACCAACTACACGGCGTTGATCTCGGCGCCCCAGCTCGAATCTCTCCGGATCCGACGGGTACAGTTCGTTCCCCTATCGGAGCACAACGCCCTGATGATCGTGGTGACAAACGCCTTCGTGATCAAAGACCTGGTGATCCGGCTCCCAGACGGGGTAGACGACGAAACCCTCAGCGGCCTGTCCCGCATGCTGACGCGGGAACTGCAGGACCTGTGCATCTCCCAGGTGCGCGCCCGGTTCGAGGAACTGTCCCGGCATCTGACGGAGAACCGCAAACTGCTGGTCGAGGTGCTGGATGTGCTGGAGAACCAGCTGGCGGAGCGGGAGTCCCGGCAAATGGTGGTAGGGGGCAGCAGCAATCTGCTCAATTACCCCGAGTACGCGGACGTGCGCAAGGCCAGGGATTTCCTCAGCGTGCTGGAGTCCAGGGAACGGCTGTTCCCGTTGCTTCGCCACGCGGGGGGCATGGAGTTTTCTATCCGGATCGGACCGGAAAACGACCTGCCCGAACTGTCCGACTGTTCCGTCATCACGGCGGTCTACCGGGTGGGAGACCACTCCACGGGCACCATGGGGGTCATCGGACCGACCCGCATGCAATACGGAAAGGTGTTGTCGGCGTTGTCCTACATGGGCAGAGCCATCACCGACATATTATCCGATGAATAGAGGTGTAGGAATGAACGAGGAAAAGGTACTGAGGGAACAGGAAGGATTGCCGGAACAGGAAACGGACCTGGAGCAGGAGACCGACCTGGAGCAGGAGGCCCCCGTGGCCGGCGAAGAAGAATGGCGAGCGGCACTGGAGCTGGCCGTGAAACAGCGGGATGAATATCTGGCTATGGCCCAAAGGACCCAGGCAGATTTTCAGAATTTCAAGCGCCGCAACCGGTCGGTGCGCACGGACGCCTACGACGAGGGGATCCGGGAAGCCATGAGCGCCCTGCTGCCCACCATCGACAACCTGGAGCGAGCCATCGACGCCGCCCAGTCCGAGGCGGAGGCGCCCCTGCGGGAAGGCGTGGAGATGACCCTGCGCCTGCTCATGGAATCCATGGGCAAGCTGGGGCTGGAGGAAGTGCCCGCTTTGGGCGAGGTCTTCGATCCCGAAAAGCACAATGCGGTCATGCGGGCTGAGGAAGGCGAGCCGGGCACCATCCTGGAGGTTTTCCAGAAGGGATACCGGGTAAAGGAGCGCATTATCCGTTATGCGATGGTCAAGGTGGCCGTAGACTAACGGAATTCACATATACCACGAATACAAAAGATTTGATTTCAATAGGAGGAAAGAATATGAGCAAAATCATCGGCATTGATCTGGGCACCACCAATTCCTGCGTGGCCGTTATGGAGGGCTCCGAGCCCGTGGTCATCACCAATCCGGAAGGCAACCGCACCACCCCTTCTGTGGTGGGCTTCGCAAAGAACGGCGAGCGCCTGGTGGGCCAGGTGGCCAAGCGCCAGGCGGTCACCAACCCCGAACGCACCGTACTCTCCATCAAGCGGGAAATGGGCACCAACTACCGTACGGAAATCGACGGGAAGACCTACACCCCCCAGGAGATCTCCGCCATGGTGCTGCAGAAGCTGAAGAGCGATGCAGAGGCTTACCTCGGCACCACGGTGACCCAGGCGGTCATCACCGTCCCCGCCTACTTCTCCGACGCCCAGCGCCAAGCAACCAAGGACGCGGGCCGGATCGCGGGCCTGGAAGTGCTTCGCATCATCAACGAGCCCACCGCGGCCGCCCTGGCCTACGGGCTGGACAAAGAGTCTGCCCATAAGATCCTGGTGTACGATCTGGGCGGCGGTACCTTCGACGTGTCCCTGATGGAAATCGGCGACGGGGTCTTCGAGGTCCTTGCTACCGCGGGCAACAACCGCCTGGGCGGCGACGACTTCGACAACCGGGTCATGGACTATGTGGCGGCAGAGTTCAAGCGGGAGAACGGCATCGACCTGAAGCAGGACAAAATGGCCCTCCAGCGCCTGAAAGAAGCGGCGGAAAAGGCCAAGATCGAGTTGTCCGGCCTGATGACCGCCAACATCAACCTGCCCTTCATTACAGCGGACGCCACGGGTCCCAAGCACCTGGACGTGACCCTCACCAGGGCCAAGTTCAACGAGCTCACTGCGGATCTGGTGGACAAGACCATCCAGCCCCTGAACCAGTGCCTGCGGGATGCGGGCCTGTCGGCAGGGGAAGTGGACAGGGTCATCCTGGTGGGCGGTTCCACCCGTATCCCTGCGGTACAGGAAGCCGTGCAGCGGGTGATAGGCAAGGAGCCCTACAAGGGCATCAACCCCGACGAGTGCGTAGCCATCGGCGCGGCCATCCAGGCCGGCGTGCTGGGCGGCGACGTCAAGGACGTGCTCCTGCTGGACGTGACGCCCCTGTCCCTGGGCATTGAGACCATGGGCGGCGTGTTCACCCGGCTCATTGAACGCAACACCACCATTCCCACCAAGAAGAGCCAGATCTTCTCCACGGCCGCAGACGGCCAGACTGCCGTCGACGTGCACGTGCTCCAGGGCGAGCGGGAAATGGCTGCCTACAACAAAACCCTTGGCCGCTTCCAGTTGGCCAACATTGCCCCGGCGCCCAGAGGCGTGCCCCAGATCGAGGTAACCTTCGACATCGACGCCAACGGCATTGTGGGCGTTAGCGCCAAGGACCTGGGCACCGGCAACGAGCAGAAGATCACCATCACCGCCTCCAGCAACCTGTCCGAGGAGGAGATCAAGAAGGCCGTGGACGAGGCCGAGCGCTACGCCAGCGAGGACAAGGCCCGCAAGGAAGAGGTGGAGACCTTCAACAACGCCGACAACCTGATCTACCAGACCGAGCGCGCCATGAAGGACATGGAAAGCAAGATGGATCCCGCGGACAGCGCCAAGCTGAAGGATGAACTGGAGCACTTCAAGAAGGTACGCCAGGGCAACAACGCGGCGGAAATCAGGGCAGCCATGGAGAGCTTCACCCAAATCAGCCAGGAGATCTTCGGCAAGGTGTATCAGCAGAGCGGAGCCCAGGACGCCGGAGGAGCCGATCAGACCGGTGGCTCCAACGTCAACGAAGACGGAACCGTGGAGAGCAGTTTCGAGGAGAACAACTAACATCAAAACACTTCGGGCCGCCGGGCGCACAGGCGATCGGCGGCCGATTATGGTAAAAGGGGGAGACCCTGTCATACGGAGCGGTCTGCTCCGCAGAGAGGGGGTGCATAAAGTTGGCAGATAAACGCGATTATTACGAGGTGCTGGGCGTCCCGAAGACGGCGGATGACGAGGCGATCAAAAAAGCCTACCGCAAGATGGCCAAAAAACATCATCCTGACCTGCATCCCGGGGACAAGGAGGCCGAGGAGCGCTTCAAAGAGCTCAACGAGGCGTACGAGGTCCTGTCTGACGAGCAGAAGCGGGCCCAATACGACCAGTTCGGCTTCGAGCAGCCCGGCGCGGGCTTTGGGGGCGGCTATTCCGACTTCGGCGGCTTCGGGGGCTTCGAGGACATTTTCTCCTCTTTCTTCGGCGGCGGTTTCGGGGGCGGCGCCCAGCGCAGCGGCCCGATGCGGGGAGAGGACCTGCACTATGAAATAAGCATTTCCTTTAAAGAGGCGGCCAAGGGCTGCTCCAAGGAGCTGAACGTGACCAGGCACGAGACCTGCGGCGTCTGTCAAGGCAGCGGCTGCAAGGAAGGCTGCCAGCCCCAAACTTGTCCCACCTGCAAGGGTACGGGGCAGGTGCGGATGACCCAGAATACCGTGATGGGGCACATTCAGCATGTGCAGACCTGCCGCAATTGCGGGGGGACCGGCAAGATCATCCAGGATCCCTGCGGCAAGTGCGGAGGCAAGGGCCAGGTCCGCACCACCAAGAGGCGTACCGTGCGCATCCCTGCCGGCATAGACGACGGACAGGTCATCCGCATATCCGGCCAGGGCGAACTTGGGCAGCGGGGAGGCCCGCCCGGAGACCTGCAGGTGTTGGTGCGGGTAAAACCCCACAAGTATTTCGTGCGCAAGGGAACCGATCTGTACTGCCAGGTGCCGGTGTCCATTACCCAGGCGGCCTTGGGGACCGAGTTGGACGTCCCCACCCTGGACAAACCGGTGAAGTATTCCGTGCCCGAGGGGACGCAGCCCGGGACCATGTTTCGCATCAAGGGCAAAGGCATCCCCAGCATCCGGACCGGGGTAAAGGGGGATTTGTACGTGGAGATCAACGTGGAGGTACCCAAGAGACTGGATGAGAAGCAAAAAGAGTTGCTGCGCCAGTTCGATGCCACCATAACCGGCAGGGAGTACGAGCAGAAAAAGTCTTTCTTTGAACGGATGAAAAGCGCCTTTACCTGACTGAAAAGGTATACAAAAACAGGGCAGCCCGCCGCTCCGATCGCGGCGGGCTGATCCGTCCATACGGGGAGGCCCGGTTTACTCTTCGGTTAAAAGCTCGTCCGCAAAGGCCTGGACAGCTTGGTTCATGGCTTTTGAGCTTGAGGCCAGGGAGCCATCCGCAGGGGATCCTCCGATATCGTCCCCGTGGAGTTCTTCTTCATGGAGCTCCTCTTCGGGGAATTCCTCTTCGGCTTCTGCCCGGGCCACGCACACCACCTGGGTGCCCTCCGCTACCCGCATCAGCCTGACGCCCTGGGTGTTGCGCCCCTGGATGGAGATGTCGGACACCGGGGTGCGGATGATGATGCCGTCATCCGTCATGAGCATCAGGTCTTCTTCGTCGTGGACCAAGAGGTGGCAGGCCAACAGGCCGGTCTTTTCGGTGATCTGCATGGCTTTGATGCCTTTGCCTCCCCGGGATTGGACCCGGTACTCCTCAGGTTCGGTGCGTTTGCCGTAGCCATATTCGGTGATGGACAGTACCCGAGCGCCCTCTTCCAGCACAGCGGCGTCCACCACTTCGTCGCCGTCAGCCAGGTCGATGGCTTTGACCCCGGTGGCGGCCCGACCCATGCAGCGCACGTCGCTTTCCCTGAAGCGGATACACTGGCCGTTGCGGGTGCCGATGAAGATCTCCCCGTTGCCGTCGGTCATGCGCACGGCGATCAGGTCGTCGTCTTCCCGGATGATCAGGGCGATGATGCCATTTCTTCGGATGTTGGCGAAATCCCCCAGCTCGGTGCGCTTGATGATGCCCTTTCTTGTGACCATCACCAGGTAGTGGCCGGACAGCTTTTCCTCCGGGATGGGCAGCATGGCCTTCACCCGTTCTCCCGCGTCCAATTGCAGCAGGTTGACGATGGCGGTGCCCCGGGCGGTGCGCCCCGCTTCGGGGATCTCGTAGCAGTACAGCTGGTAGGCCCGGCCCCGGTCGGTGAAGAACATCAGGGGATCGTGGGTGGAGGTGACGCACATCTGCTCCACGAAATCCTCTTCCCGGGTCGTGGCGCCGGTGACGCCCCTGCCGCCCCGCCTCTGGGCCCGGTAGGTGCTCTTGCTCAGGCGCTTTACGTAGCCCCATTGGGTCATGGTGAGCACCATGTCCTCTTCCTGGATCAGGTCCAGCATGTCGATGTCCCCGTCCAGCGCGGTGATCTCCGTGCGCCGGGGATCGGCGAAGCGGGCCTTGATATCCAGCAGCTCGTCCCGGACGATGCCCCGCACCATTTCGGGGCTCTCCAATACCTGCTGGAAATAGGCGATCTGTTGGGCCAGAGCCTCGCATTCCAGCTGCAGCTTTTCCCGTTCCAGGCCGGTGAGCCTGCGCATGCGCATGTCCAGAATGGCCACCGCCTGCTTTTCACTGAGCCCGAAGGCCTCCATGAGCCCGGCCTTGGCCTCGGCATCGGTCTGGGAGGCCCGGATCAGGCGGATGACCGCGTCGATGTGGTCCAGGGCGATGAGCAGCCCTTCCAAAATGTGGGCGCGGGCCAGGGCTTTGTCCAGGTCGTACCGGGTGCGGCGAAGGATGACGTCCTGCTGGTGCTCCAGGTAATGGAAGAGCATCTCCCGCAGGGACAGCACCCTGGGTTCTCCGTTTACCAGGGCCAGCATGATGGCGCCGAAGGTCTCCTGCATCTGGGTATGCTTGTACAGGGTGTTCAGCACCACGTTGGCGTTTATGTCCCGCTTGAGTTCGATGACGATGCGCATGCCGTCCCGGTCGGATTCGTCCCGGATGTCGCTGATGCCGTCCAGGCGCTTATCCTTCACCAGTTCGGCCATCCTTTCCACCAGCCGGGACTTGTTCACCATATAGGGGATTTCGGTGACCACGATGCGCTGCCGGTTCCCCTGCATCTCTTCGATCTCGCTGCGGGCCCGGGTGATGATGCGGCCGCGGCCGGTGTTGTAGGCTTCGTAGATGCCCCGCTTGCCCAGGATCATGCCGCCGGTGGGGAAGTCGGGCCCCTTGACGTACTGCATCAGGTCTTCGGTGGTGCAGTCGGGGTTTGACAGCATGTGCACGGAAGCGTCGATGACCTCTCCCAGGTTGTGGGGCGGGATGTTGGTGGCCATGCCCACCGCGATGCCGTTGCTGCCGTTTACCAGCAGGTTGGGAAAGCGGCTGGGGAGTACTTCGGGCTGCATGAGGGTTTCGTCGAAATTGGGATAGAAATCCACGGTCTCCTTTTCCAGGTCCCGCACCATTTCCATGGACAATTTGGTCAGTTTGGCCTCGGTGTACCGCATGGCGGCAGCGCCGTCTCCGTCGATGGAGCCGAAGTTGCCCTGTCCCGCCACCAGGGTATAGCGGATGTTGAAATCCTGGGCCAGGCGCACCATGGCGTCGTATACCGAGCTGTCCCCGTGGGGGTGGTATTTGCCCAGGCAGTCGCCCACGATGCGGGCGGATTTGCGGAAAGGCTTGTCCGGCGTGAGCCCAAGTTCCACCATGGAGTACAGGATGCGCCGGTGTACCGGCTTGAAGCCGTCCCGGACGTCGGGTAGGGCACGGCTGACGATGACCGCCATGGCGTAGCTGATAAAGGATTTTTTGAGTTCATCCTCCAGGTCGATGGGTACGAGGGCACCCACGTTGTATTCCAGATTGCGATTGTCTTCACCCAAGGGTCATTCCCTCCCCGTTATATGTCGAGATCCGCCACCAGTTTGGCGTTTTGTTCGATGAATTCCCGCCGGGGCTCCACCTGGTCCCCCATGAGCAGGGTAAACAGTTCGTCCGCCTCGATGGCATCTTTCAGGGTGACCCGGTACATGGTCCGCTCCTTTGGATCCATGGTGGTCTCCCACAATTGCTGGGCGGTCATTTCTCCCAGGCCCTTGTAGCGCTGTATGTCGGGCTTAAAGTCTTTCCCCAGCTCGGCCAGCAGGTTTTGCAGCTGGGTGTCGCTGTACACGTACTTGACCATTTTGCCTTTGCTGACCTTATACAGGGGGGGCTGGGCGATGTATACGTAGCCGTCCTCGATGAGGCGGGGGAAGTACCGATAGAAGAAGGTGAGGAGCAGGATGCGGATGTGGCTGCCGTCCACGTCGGCGTCTGTCATGCACACGATGCGGTGGTAGCGCAGCTTGCCGGGATCAAAGGCATCACCAAATCCGCCCCCGAAGGCGGTGATCATGGACTTGATCTCTTCGTTGGCCAGGATCCGGTCCTCCCGGGCCTTTTCCACGTTCAGGATCTTGCCTCGAAGGGGGAGGATGGCCTGAAAATGCCGGTCCCTGCCCATCTTGGCGGAACCGCCGGCGGAGTCTCCCTCCACCAGAAAGATTTCGCACTTGGCGGGATCCTGTTCGGAGCAGTCCGCCAGCTTGCCGGGGAGGGCGCCGGTTTCCAGGACGCTTTTGCGCCGGGTGAGTTCCCGGGCTTTGCGGGCGGCTTCCCGGGCCCTGGAGGCGGCCAGGCACTTGTCCAGGACAGTCCTTGCCACCTGGGGATGTTCTTCCAGGTACGTGGTCAGCTGTTCCGACACCAACCCGTCCACCTGACCGCGCACTTCGCTGTTGCCCAGCTTGGACTTGGTCTGCCCCTCGAACTGGGGCTCCATCAGTTTGACGGATACGATGGAGGTAAGGCCCTCCCGCACGTCGTCCCCGGTGAGGTTTTGGTCGCTGTTCTTGATGACCCCCGCCTTTTGGGCATAGTCGTTGACGGCCCGGGTGAGGGCGGACCGGAAGCCGGCGATATGGGTGCCTCCCTCCGGGGTATGGATGTTGTTGGCAAAGCCCAGGGACAATTCGTTGTACCCGTCGTTCCACTGCATGGCGATCTCGATAGCGGTGGTATCCCGCACCCCGTCGATGTACAGGGGGGGGTTGTGAAGAGGCGTTTTGTTTTTGTTGAGGTGCTCCACAAAGGAGACGATGCCGCCCTCGTAATGGAAGCTGCGGACGACGGGGGTCTCGGGCCGCTCGTCGGCCAGCTCAATGCGCACGCCCTTGTTGAGGAAGGCCATCTCCCGCATCCGCGTCCGTAAGATGCTAAAATCGAAAGCGCCGGTCTCGAAGATGCCGGGTTCCGGATCCTCCCCGGTCTTCACGTCGGGCCAGAAGCAGATGGTGGTGCCGGTGCGATCGGTCTCTCCGACCACTTTCAGGTCGTACAGGATCTTGCCCCGGCTGTACTCCTGCTGGTACACTTTTCCGTCCTGGAAGACCTGGACCTTCATGCGCCGGGACAGGGCGTTGACCACGGAGGCGCCCACGCCATGGAGGCCGCCGGAAACCTTGTAGCTTTCGCCGCCGAATTTGCCCCCGGCGTGGAGCATCGTGAGGCATACTTCCACTGCGGGGCGGCCTATTTTGGGATGGTTGCCCACGGGGAAGCCCCGGCCGTTGTCCTGTACCGAGACGCCCCCGTCTGCCCGCAGGGTGACCAGAATGTGGTCGCAGAAGCCCGCCAGGGCTTCGTCGACGGCGTTGTCCACGATCTCGTAGACCAGGTGGTGAAGCCCCCGTTCATCGGTGGAACCGATGTACATGCCGGGCCGTTTGCGCACGGCTTCGAGGCCTTCCAGCACCTGAATCTGACTTTCGTCGTAATGGTTGTTTTGTTCCATGTGCGTGATCCTTTCGGCCCCCGAAAGAGGCGGGGGGAATGATTTGGGAGAAAATTTCCCTACTATATTATTATACCACTTTTTGGCCCTTTTTTCCAGCCCGTTTTCAAGGGGGAAGAGATTTAACGAGGGGGCAAAAAAGGGAAGGAGAAAGCCCCTGATGCCGGCGCCTTTGGATTGACAACAGCTGGAGGCTGTGTTACACTCCGGTTGTGGGGTCCGGCGCCGGGGAACCGGAAGAATGGCCCCTGCGTCGAAATGTGATATGCGGCCTATGGGATCTGCAGGGAGAGGATGAAGAGGATGGGAAAGATGGTGGCGGCCCTGATGGCTGACCTGGGGAACTGGATGGTTTACCTGGCCATTTTGGCGCTCTTTGTCGTGTGCATGGCCAAGTGCGTGATCCCGGTACTGCACAGCAAAAACCTGTTGCGGCGGGCGGTGCGGCGGATCAAGAAAGAGGATGCCCTGAAGCGCTCCTGGCAGTCGGATGATTTCCTGGGAAAAGGCGCCTTGTGCCCCCATTGGAAGGAGTACCTGAACAACCTGTTCTTTGCGGACGGGGAGTTTCACAACCCCAGCAATGTGGAAGATTTCATCAACGAGGAGACGGCCATCTACGGCCCGGGGCGGAGCCAGCTGGCAGAGGCTGCGCCGGGGCTCATGGTGTCCCTGGGCTTTTTGGGTACCCTGATCGGCATGACCAGCGGCCTGTCCGGCTTTAACATGAATGATTCCGAGGCGGTCATGTCTTCTATCCGCACCCTTTTGCCCGGGATCCGCTATGCCTTCACCACCTCCATCGTGGGCGTGGTGGCCAGCATTCTGACCACCCTGATCGTGCGCATCGTGAACGGCGGCGCTTCCCGGGCGCTGATCGCCTTTTACAGCGCCATGAATGAGTACGCCGGCGTGGTGTCGGTAGAACCCATGACCCAGATCGCCATTTACCAGCAGGAGCAGACCGCGCTGATTTCCCAGCTGGCCCAGAGCATCACCAGCGAGGCGGCGGAGCGCCTGGGCCAGGGCATCGCCGAGGCCATCGGCAAGAGCTACCGGGGCATGCAAAGCAGCCTGGACAGCTTTATGGAGTTTGCCACCGAAAGGCAGATACAGGGCGTCAACGCCGTGGTAGACCGGTTCATGCAGCAGATGAACGAAAGCATGGGGGGCCAATTCCGGAGCCTGGCCATCACCTTGGAAGAGACGGGGAAGAACCAGATCCGGATGAACGACATGGTGCGCCAGGCCACGGAAGGCCTGGGCCAGATCTCCGGCAATCTGCTCCGGAGCGCCCAGGCAGCCGGGGAACTGGGGGATCAGTTGAAGGGGTACCTCCGGACCCTGAACGAGAACGCCCTGGCCGCCCAGGGAGGCTACGAGCGCATTGCCGCCACCGTGGAACACCTGGAGATCGTGGCGCGGCAGTTCAACGGCTATCTGCAGCAGGTCAACGCCCTGGAGAGCCGGATGGGGGCGGAGAACGCCCGGCTGGACAAGAGCAGAAAAGAGCTGCTGGACTCCTTTGCCCGGACCGGCCGGGATTTGACCGATGGGGTAGCGGGGGCTGCGGAGGCAATGAAGGGTTCCGCGGCGCTGCTGGCCAACAGCCACGACGCGCTGGCGGAGGGCATCTCCCGGGACATCGACAAGACATACAACGATTTTTTCGCCAACACCCACGAGCTGATGAATCAGGTGGTCTGGACATTGGACGAATTGAAACATTCCACAGGAGAATTGTCTCACATCCTGCAGGGGGTGGGGGATATGCATATGCGCCAGGGAAGGCAGATGGACGAGGCCCTGACGGCGCTGAACGAGGCGGTGGAGGGACTGGGCCGCGCCCTTTCCCCGGGCAGATAGGAGGACGGTATGCGCAAAACATCCCGCCGCACCGGAAGGAATGCGAGTCAGAACGGCAGTTTCTGGCTCAGTTTTTCCGACCTGATGAGTGCGCTGCTGCTGGTGTTCGTGCTGGTCCTGTTTTATGCCGTATACCAGTATCTGGACATGCTGGAGGTCAAAACCGCCGAATTGACCCGCCAAGCCGGCTTGTTGGACGACAAAGAGGCCCAGCTTACCCTGAAGGACGAGGAACTGAAGGCGTCCCAGGAAAAACTCACGGAATCCGAAAAAGAACTCATCACCCAACAGGCCAAACTGCTGCTGTTTGAGGAGGACCTGAAAAGCTCGGAGGAACTGCTCACCCGCCAGCGGGGCGAGTTGGACGAAAAGAACGCGCTGTTGTCCGAGCAGCAAGCCCAACTGGAACAGGCTCAGGCACAACTCACCCAGCAGGAGGCCCAGCTGCAGGATCAGCAGATCCTGCTCGCCCAGCAACAGAGCGAAGTGGAAAACGCCCGTACCCTGCTCATCCGGCAGCAAGGGGAAGTGGAGACGGCCCGCACCCTGCTCACCCAGCAGCAGGAACTGATGGCCCAGCAGCAAAGCCGCCTGGACGCCCTGGTGGGGGTCCGCGCCCGCATCATCGCGGACCTGGCGGAGGCCATGCAAAGCGCGGGCATCCGGGCCACGGTGGACAAACAAACCGGATCCATCACCTTGGACGCCAGCGTGCTCTTCGACGTAGGGCAATACACCCTGAAGGAATCGGGCATGCGGGTGCTGGACGAATTCTTCCCCGTGTATCTGGCGGTGCTGATGGACAGCCGGAACGCGGACAGCATATCGGAAATCATCATCGAGGGGCATACCGATACCGACGGCACCTACATGAGCAACCTGAAACTGTCCCAGGAGCGGGCGTTGTCGGTGATGCAGTACATCCTGTCCGATAGCTACAGGGGGATCACCGGGGGCATGAAGAACAGGTTGCGCAGGATCGCCACCGCCAACGGGCGCTCCTACTCGGCCCTGGTGTACGACGCCAGCGGGGTAGAGGACAAGACAGCGTCCCGACGGGTCGAGTTCAAATTCCGCCTGCAGGACGAGCAGATGATCGAGGATATGCGCCTGATCCTGGAAGAGATGGAATAGCGGGAGATGTAACGATATCTCCCTTGCCATGGCCCCGGCCCCGTGCTATAATGCACGGGAATCTAGCCGATAGGAGTACCGCCTGTGAAATACGTTCGCCGTTTCCTGTGGTATATCGCCTCCCGCATGATGATCTTTACGGTCATCCTGTCCCTGCTGTTTCTTGCGTTCTACCTGCCCATGAATGCGGCCAATATTTATATCCTGCTGGATGACGGCATGAGGATGCGCACCGAAGTGATCCTGACCCGGGAGGATGCCCATGCGCTGACGAATTTCTTCCGGGACGATTTCCTGTATGCCGACGAAGCCCTGAACCTGGGCTTGTCCAGCGATTCCCCCTATGCCTATTACAACATCACGTCCTTTGAATCCAAGGTTTCCCTGGAGTGGGTCTGGAGCTGGCCCTGGGAAGATACGGCCCAGGCCATCATCGCGCATACCGTGCCCGTGATCAACGGCAGCGTGTTGTCCACCCGGAAATCCCTGGCGGAGAGCGGGGCCATCGGAAAATCCCCGCCGAGCTGGCAGGGGGGCCGCTACCGCATGACCCTGCTGAAGGAAAACGGCCAGTGGAAGATTGCCGGGATGACCCAGACCCAGGTGATCCTGGAGCCCACACCGGCTCCCGCCTCCTAAAAGGATGGGCATGGACATACAAACGATCCTTTCCCGCCCCGGCGCGGGCCTTGCGCCCATGGCCGGGGTGACTGATATGCCCTTCCGGCTGTTGTGCCGGGAACTTGGGGCAGCCTGGGCGGTCACGGAGATGCTCAGCGCCAAGGGCCTGGTCATGGGCGGGGAGAACCGGGCTGCCGGGGAGATCCTGGCCCGGGATCCGACCGAAAGGCCCCTGGGGCTGCAGCTGTTCGGCCACGAGCCCTTGGTGATGGCGGAAGCCGCGAGGCGCCTGCAGGGGCGCTTTGACTTTATCGATATCAACATGGGCTGCCCCGCCCACAAGATCGTGAAGGGCGGCGACGGGGCCGCCCTGATGAAGGCCCCCTTGCTGGCGGGCAAAATCATCGAAGAAGTGGTGCGGGCCGTCCCTTGTCCCGTGACGGTAAAACTGCGGGCGGGCTGGGACGAGGGGCACAAAAACGGCCTGGAACTGTGCCGGATCGCCCAGGAGGCGGGCGCCGCCGCGGTGACGTTGCACGCCAGGACCCGGGAGCAGTTTTACGCCGGGGCCGCGGACTGGGACCTCATCGGAGAAGCGGCCAGAACCCTTTCCATTCCCGTGATCGGGAACGGAGACATCAAAAATGGGGAAGACGCCCTTTCCTGCCTGGGCAAGGCGGGCTGCAGCGGCATCATGGTGGGGCGCGCTGCCCAGGGCAATCCCTGGGTGTTCCGGGATATCCTTTGCGCCCTTCGGGGCGAGCCCTATGCGCCGCCAAGCATTCCCGAGCGGGCCGCCCTGTGCATCCGGCATTTGGACATGGCGTGCGCCTTTCGGGGGGAACGCAGCGCGGTGCTGGCGATGCGCAGGCATGCCGCCTGGTACCTGGCGGGGATCCCAAACGGCGCGAAGATCCGGACCCGTATCAACCTGATGACCGAGGCAAAGAAGTTGCGCGCCCTTTTGCAGGAGATTGCCGGCTGCCCACAGGAAGGATGAACACTGGTTTGCACATGGACTTTGTTCCGCTGTTCAGCGGTTCCAGCGGGAATTCTACCTATGTCCGCATGGAGGGGACCTCGCTCCTGGTGGATGCGGGGCTGTCCGGGACCCGGGTGATCAAAGAGCTGCAAAAGCTGCAGGTAGACCCCTCCACCTTGTCGGGGATCCTGGTGACCCATGAACATTCCGACCATGTGAGCGGGGTAGGCATCTTGTCCCGGCGCTATGGCCTGAAGGTGTACGCCACCCAGGGCACCTGGGCGGGCATGGCGGGCAAAGTGGGGCGCATCGAAGCCTGCAACCGCCGGGTGATCCGGCCCGGGGACGATTTTTTCATCGGGGACATGTGCCTGACCCCCTTTTCCATTCCCCATGACGCGGCAGAGCCCGTAGGATACACCTTTTACTGCAGGGGCGTCAAAACCGCCATCGCCACGGACCTGGGCCACCTGAACAACGGCTGGCTGGATGCCCTGGCGGGCAGCGCCCTGGTGCTGCTGGAGGCCAACCACGACGTGGAAATGCTCAAAGCGGGCCGCTATCCCTACGAACTGAAGCGGCGCATCCTGGGCATGAACGGGCATTTGTCCAATGAGGACGCGGGGCGGGCGGTCATCGAGCTGCGCAAGCAGGGGGTGGGGCGGATCATCCTGGGGCACCTGAGCCATGAAAACAATTTTCCCGAGCTGGCCTACCAGACGGTGAGCCAGGTGTTGGAAGAGGCGGGCCATGCGGCGGACATGCTGGATGTGGCGCAGCGGGACGGCCTCACCGGGATCTACCACCTGAAAAGCGAGGACCAGGCATGAGCCGGGCGCAATATGCCATGGATACGCAGTTTGTCAATTGGCGCAGACGGCCCACCGGCGACGCTGCGGTGAACATGTACTTCGGAGCTTGTGTGGGGCAGATGCTGGCCACCCTGCTGGGCAGGCTGCTCATGGTGTACGTGCCTGCCCTGTCCGGGCTGGGGGTGACCATGAGCGTTACCGTGCTCTTTCAAACCCTGTGCCTTTTGGCACCCGTGCTGGTGTACTGCGCGAATCGGCCGGGCATGGCAAAGGGGCTCCGGGTACAGCCCTGCGGGGCGATGCCCATGGTGCTCAGCGGCCTGGCCGCGGTGTCCGGGCTGTTGTTTGCCGACGGGCTCGGAACCCTGTGGCTGGTGCTGCTGGAAGCGCTGGGGGCGGACATTGCGGGAGGCATGGGCTTTGCCGGCGCCCCCATCCTGGCGCAGCTGGCTTTCTGTGCCCTTTTGCCCGCAGTATGCGAAGAGATGATGTTCAGAGGCATGATGCTGAGCGCTTTTGAAAGGCAGGGCAGGCGGACCGCGCTGTTCCTGAGCGCCCTTTTGTTTGCCCTGATCCACGTGAACCTGAAGGGCTTGCCGGTACAGTTTGCCATGGGGGTGGCCCTGGGGTACATCGTCCTGCGTTCGGGCAGCCTGTATCCGGCCGTGTTCTTCCACCTGTTGTTCAACGGGCTGAGCCTGCTGCTGTCCACAGGCGCATCCGGGGAACAGACCCTGCTGGAGGAGATCGGGGGCGGACAGGGGATTTTGGGTTGTGTGCTGCGGCTCCTTTTGTATGGGGCGCTCACCCTGGGCCTGATCGCGGGGATCCAGGGGAACGATGCCGAGGAGGCGCAGCCCGGGGCAAGACGGGAGATGAAGGCGAGGACCATCATCGTGCTGTGCGCCGGGATCGTCACTACCCTGTGCGTAGGCCTGGTGAACGCTTTGGGGATGTGGGGTGTGCTGTAATGCACGTCTGCGTGCTGTGCGTGGGGAAATTGAAGGAGGAATGGCAGCGGAGCGCATGCAGGGAGTACCTGAAGCGCCTGAGCCGCTACGGCCGCTTTGCGGTGGTCGAGGTGCCCGACCAGAGCGAGCCCCTCAACGCCTCCGACGCCCAGCGGCGGCAGGTGATGGACCGGGAAGGGGAGGCGCTGCTGAAGCAGATCCGGCCCGGGGACTGGGTGGCGGCGCTGTGCATCCGGGGAGAGGCCCCGGATTCCCACGGTCTGGCGAAAAAAATGGGGCAATGGGAGCAGGCGGGAAGGCGGGTGGTCCTGGTGATCGGAGGGTCCCTGGGGCTGTCCGACGCCGTCCTGGCCCGGGCAGACCAGCGCCTGTCCTTTTCCAGGCTCACCTTTCCCCATGCCCTGATGCGGGTGATCCTGCTGGAGCAGTTGTACAGGAGCTGCAAGATCAATGCGGGGGAAAGGTATCACAAGTAACAGGACGGAAAAACACTCCGGACCGGCGGAATCATGGTCCGGAGTATTTTTTCTGTTTGTCATTCCATGACCTGTACGATGAGGCACTTGAGGTAACGGGTTTCGGGGGAGGCGGGCAGGATGGGATGGTCCCGGCCCTGGGTGCGCTGTTCCACCATGCGCAGCTTGCGCCTGGCGTCCCGTGCGGCCTGGTTGAGCATGTCGATGAAGTCCTGGGTCTTTACGTGCTGGGAACAGGAACAGGTGACCAGGAAGCCCCCGGGCCTGGTGAGCTTCAAGCCCCGCAGGTTGATCTCTTTGTAGCCCCGAAGCGCCCCCGGAAGATTGGCCCGGGTCTTGGTGAAGGCGGGGGGATCCAGGATCACCAGGTCGAAGAGCTCTTGCTTGTCCGTGAGCTCCCGCAGGTGGTCGAAGCAGTTGTGGGCCTCAAAGGAGACCGCGTCTTCCAGTCCGTTGGCCCGGGCGTTTTCCCGGGCCACGGCGAGGGCATCCTCGGAGATGTCCACCCCCAGGACGCTTCGGGCGCCGTACTTGGCCGCATGGAGGGAGAAGGAGCCGTTGTGGCAGAAGCAATCCAGCACCCGGGCGCCGGGACACAGGGGGGCGATGGCGGCCCGGTTCTCCTTCTGGTCCAGGAAGAAGCCGGTCTTCTGGCCTTTTTTCACGTCTACGGAAAAGGTGATGCCGTTCTCAAGCATGGCAACACGGTCGGGGACCTGGCCGTACAGAAGGCCCGTGCATTGCTCCAGCCCTTCCAGGCGGCGCACGGGCACGTCGCTGCGCTCGTAGATGCCCCGGGGTTTGATCACCTCCACCAGGATTTCCGTGAGGATCCCCTTCCAGGGCTCCAGGCCGGCGCACAGGCTCTGCACGGCCAGTACGTCGCCGAACTTGTCCACGATGAGGGCGGGGAGGAAATCGCTTTCGGCAAACACGGCGCGGCAGCTGTTCACGTCGCATAGCCGCGTGCGCCAGGCCCAGGCCTCCCGGATACGGCGGAGGAAGAAGTCCCCGTCGATGGGCTCGTCGTGCCGGGTCAGCATGCGCAGGGCGATCTGGGACCTGGGGTTGAAGAAGGCGCGGCCCAGGAAGGTGTTGTTGACGGAACGCACCTCCGCAACGTCCCCGGGGGTGAAGCTGCCCTCGGTACGCTCGATGTCCGAGAGAAATACCCAGGGATGGCCCGAGCGCACCCGGCTCTCCCGGGTGCGCCTGAGATAGCATTTGACCATGGGGATGCTCCTTTTTTTTATGGATCAGTCTTCGAACAAGCCGGAACTGAGATAGCGCTCGCCGCTGTCCGGCAGGAGGGCGGCGACGACCTTTCCCGGGTTTGATTTCAGATACATGGCGGCGGCGTGGAGGGCGGCTCCGGAGGAGATGCCGATCAGAAGCCCCTCCCGCCGGGCCGTCAGGCGGCACATGTGGACAGCCTCCTCCTGGGTGATCCGGGCAATTTCGTCCAGGAGATCCCTGTCCAGGATCTCGGGCACGAAACCCGCCCCGATGCCCTGGAGCCCGTGGCTGCCCGGGGCGCCCCCGGACAATACCGGAGAGTCGTCGGGCTCCACCCCGATGAGAGTGAGGCGGGGGTTTTGTTCTTTCAGG
>JAAYOH010000105.1 GCA_012520375.1 Clostridiales bacterium | reverse complement strand
GACGACGAATCAGACTTATATAACCTGGCCGGCGGCGTAGCCGTCGGCGGGACTGCGGGCGTCGGCGCCACCGTCGTCGTCATGGTGTACGACAAAACCGTCTCCGCTACGGTTGGTACGGGCGGAACGATCCGCGCCACGGGCGACGTAGGGATACGGGCGCATTCCGTAGACGAAGCGTACCTGTTGTCCTTGAGTTTCGGCGTAGCCGGTTCGGCGGCCGTATCCGTGGGCGCGAACGCCCAGGTCTTCATGAGCCGTGTGCAGGCGACTGCCGGCGGCGCCATCGACGCGAAGGGCGACATCGACGTCCAGGCGCAAAGCGATGTGACCCTGGTGAATATCGCCATCGCCATTGCCGGTTCCGGCGCGGTCGCCGTCACCCCCGTGGGCGTCGTGACCTATTTCCAGGGCGAGACCCTCGCGAAACTGGAAGAGGACGCGAACCTGATCGCCGCGGGCGCGGTAAACGTGGGCGCCGATTCCAGGGAATTTGTCACATTGGATGTGCTGGGCGCTGCGGCCTCCGGTACGGCGAGCGTATCCGGCGCGGTCAGCGTGCTGGTGAGCAAAGCGAAGACGCAGGCCCTCGTCCTGCGGGGCGCTTCCGTCGAAGCTGCAAGCATGAACGTGCTGGCGCTGGACGACTATCAGCTGATAGGGGCGGCTGCAGCCGTCGGCGCTTCCGGAACCGCCGGGATCGCCGTCACGGCAGTGGTCAGCGTACTCAAGAACACGGTAACGGCGGGCATCGGATATACCGAAGGGGAGAACGCCCCGGCGAATGCGGGCGTGATCAAAACGAAATCCGGCGACGTAACCGTGAACGCCGTCTCCAAGAGGGACGTCATCGACGTGGCGGCTACGGTAGGGGGCGGCCAGGTTGGCGTGGGCGCCACCGTGATGGTGGTCGTGGCGGGCGGCAAGATGCCCCAGGATGCCCATGACACCCTGATGAAAGGCGGAAGCGAAGACAATACCACCACCTTCGATCCCAATGGCTTCGCAGGCGACTCATTCGATCATTCCGGCGGCGGGGCCTCCGGCTACAAAGCTGAGATGTCCGATCTGGGCAGCCAGCTGGAAGGGGACGGCGAGCGCCAGAGCGAGACGACCATTGGCACGAGGGACGGGGATGAAAGCCATTTCGACGGCACATCCGGTTATCAGTCCGAAGACTTTGAGCAAGAAGACTTTGACGACGAGGGGGATTCGGCGCGCGGCGAGGACGCGGAGATCGATCCCGACCAAAATGAAGACATTACCGCCGCGGGCATGGTGGGGCCGGTGGTCCCCACGGCCAACCCCCAGGATACGATCCGGGCCTTCATCGGCCGGGACGTGAGCGTGGTTTCCGCGGGCGGCATCGACGTGCTGGCCGACAGCCTGACCAACGTGGATCTTGTGACCGCCACGATCAGCGTCGGCGCGTATGCGGGAGTTGGCGCGGGCGTAGCCGTGGCCGTGCTGTTCAGCAACGTGGACGCGAGCGTGGAAGACGGGGCGAAGCTCTCTGCGGAGCGCGACGTGACGGTGCGCGCCCTCTCCCGCTCCGAAGTGATCGAGGAGAATGGGGACGAAAAGGAAAAAGAGCGCAACGAGGCCCTGAAATCCGGCCTTGGATTGGGCGAAGCGCTGACGCGGCGCACGATCCGCGCCATCTCGGTAACGGGCAGCGCGGCCCTCGCCGGCGTCGGCGTTTCGGTGGCGGTCGTCGTGCTGGAAAACGTGACCCGCGCGACGATGGCCGGCGACGTGCTGAAGGCCAGATCCCTGACCGTAGAATCCAAATCCCATTACCCGCTGACGCTGGCGGCGACGCTGGCAGCGTCCGGCGGCGCGGCCGCGGTGAATGCCTCGGTGGCAGTGGCGGCGGCGGCGGGCCGGGTGGAAACGGCCATCAAGGGAAATGCCGACATCCAAAACGTTCCTACCATTACAGTAGCTACCGATATCCTGTTCGACGCGAGCACCTTCGCGGCGACCCTCGGCGGCGGGGCGGTCACAGTCAACGGCGGCGTGGCCCTTTCCATCAACCGCCTCGAGTCCGACACCTATGTGGGCCGGGGCGTGGCCATCGGCAGCGCGCTTCAAACGCTGGATGTAAGGACCCATTCCGTCACCACGGCGTACGCCCGTTTGCTGGGTGTTTCGATCGGTGGCGCCGCCTTAAATATCGGCGCGGCTGTCGCGATCGTAAATCCCGTGGTCCGCACGATCGTGGGGGACGCGGGGGAACAGAACGTGGGCCATGGCCATATCAATGCGCCGAACGCCGTTATACAGATCAAGAACGATGTTGTCAGCGAAGCTTACCCTGAGGTCCTGTCTTTCGCGGGTGGGGGGATGGCGGCAGGCGGCAATATCCTGCTGGTGTTCAACGATACCGACGCGCTGGCAGGCCTGATTAAAAAGAACGTCGCGGCTTCCTCCATCGACGTGGATGCATCCTTCTGCGCCAACGCACAGTCCATCCTGGCCAGCGGGACGGTGGGCGGCCTTGCCGTGGGCATCAGCGTCAGCTACGTGGGCCTGTCCGCCCGGAACATGGCGTTGGTCGACGTGACCGGCGTGACGGTTTCCGCAAAGAACGTCGCGGTGAACGCGGGCACGATGCAGGAACAGAACACGTCGATTGCGCGGGCAGAAGCCTTTGCCGGGAATATAGGCGGGGTGTCTGTGGGGGTAAACGTCGCCATAGCGGACAACGCGACCCAGAACCATGCGATGATCCTGGGGTACGTGGGGGATCAGGCCGGCGTTTTGAAAGCCACCGGCGCGGTGGAAGTGCTCGCCTAT
>JAAYOH010000093.1 GCA_012520375.1 Clostridiales bacterium | reverse complement strand
TTGAAATTAAAAAAATCAATTTGCCAAATTTGCTGTTCATAAATATTGCAGCTCTAATTGTAGGCTATGTGGCAAAACAGAACCTAAGCGAGATACTATTGTTTATCGCCCCGCTCTTTATTATTGCTTCCACTATTATGGGCAGTTTGTTTGGAGATTTGACCTTGAAAAATGATTGTTTCATTTGTAGTCTTCCCATATCAAGGCGAGAATTTATAGCTTCCAAATATCTCTTTCCCTTCATGATGCTATTTTTGGAATTGTTTATTAGCATTCTAATTATCATGGTCTCAAATTTTGCCGGCTTGATAAAAGTTCAAATACAAATGGAGTTTATATACAGATTGTTTGTTACTCTATTGATTATGATTGCGTTGCTGTTTCCTGTGTTCCTATCAATGAGTTCCATGAAGTTGATGGCATGGATAAATCTTATCATCTACGCTTTGATATTACTATCTCCCCGTTTGATTGACCTTCTTCTCAATTTTATTGAAAACACGATCGGTCTTAACATACATTCCGTTTTGTCCGGCGATTTTGGCAAGTATTTTGTTTTAGGTGCTACCGTATGCCTTTATGGACTCTCGTATGCCATATCAAACAAAGTATATGAAAAGAAAGACATTTGAGTGAATGTGGTTCTTATCTGGCAACAGGACGAAAGGCAAAGGGAGGAAGGCCGTGGCGCTTCCTCCCTTCCTGTTTACCCCCTCAGCTCCCGCACCACGGCCCGGGCGGCCCGGGATGCCCGGGTGATCTTCTCAAACTGCCCGGCGCTGATGTCGGCGGCGCTGCACATCCAGCTGCCCCCCACCGCCGGGACCAGGGGAGAGGCCAGGTATTCGGCCATGTTCCCGGCGTTGATGCCCCCGGTGGGGATGAAGCGGACGCCTCCGAAGGGGCCGCTCAGGGCCTTCATGGCGGCAAGCCCCCCGTAGATATTGGCGGGGAAGAACTTGAGGATGCGGATCCCCTTCTTCAGGGCCGCCATGATCTCCGTGGGGGTGACGCAGCCCGGGAGCGCCGGGACCTGTCTTTCAAGGCACAGGTCCACGATGTCCGGGTCGAACCCCGGGGACACGATAAAGCGGGCCCCCGCTTCGATACAGGCTTCACACTGGGCTGTGGTGGTCACCGTGCCCGCCCCCACCAGCAGGGCGGGGCACTCCTGCGCCACCGCCCGGATGGCGTCCAGCCCCGCGGCGGTGCGCATGGTGATCTCCATCACGTCGATATCCCCCGCCAGCAGGGCATTTGCGGTGGGCAGGGCATCCTTTGCATCCTGCAGGACCACCACGGGGACGATCCCGCAGGCTTCGCATCTTTCCATGGCGTGCATATATCTCGCTCCTTGCTTTGGCCTACAGGGCGGCCAGCTTTTGATAGTATTTTTTCATGGCGAGGGTCATTTCCCCGTACAGGTCCACGTAGGGCTGATACCCCTCGTGCCGCCCGGGGTCGGGGTCGAAGCGCTGCACCGGGCGCACCCGGGCTTTCGCAGCCTCGCGGATGTCCCGGATATCCCCCGTGGCCCGGGCCGCCAGCAGGGCGGCGCCCCACAGGGCCAGGTCCTCCCGGTCCAGGGTGACGAAGGGACAGCCGCACACATCGGCCAGGATCCGGGGCCACAGGTCGGACTTGGCGCCCCCGCCGATCAGCTTGATGGGCGTACCCGCGCTTTCGGGATAACAGGCGTCCATGCTCCGGAGGGTGAGGGCCAGGTCGTAGGTAAAGCTTTCCAGCAGGGCGCGGTAGAAGTGGCCCTTGCCGTGGGACAGGGTGTGGCCCAGGAACATGCCCCGCATATCCGCGTCAAAGGGCATGGCGCTGCCGCTGAGCAGCCCGATGGCCAGCATGTTCTGGCTGCCGGGAGGCACGGCGGCTGCCAGGGCGTCCGCCCGGCGGAAGGCCCCGCGGGAGTCGTCCCCGGCCTTCACCATGTTGTCCACGAACCAGTCCAGCACGATGCCGCTGCCCTGGATGTATTTGTGGGCGTAATAGCCGCTCCGGTCGATGCCCCCGATGACGTCGTAGTTGCGCTTGACGCGGTCCTGGCGCACCTCCCGGACGAAGCTGCTGATGGCGCCGTACGAGGAGGCCTCGAAGATGCGCTCCCCTTCCCCCAGGACGGCGGCGCCCACGCAGCCGCTCACCTTGTCCCCGGCCCCCAGGACCAGGGGGATGCCGGGGGCGAGGGACAGGCTTTTGGCGATTCCTTCCTCCAGGAAGCCGCCGACGGCGCTGCAGTCCACGATCTCCGGGAGCAGCCGGGTCGGGATGCCCAGCTTGCCGCAGATGGTCTCCGACCAGCTGCGGGCGCGGATGTCGGACAGGCCGGTCCAGGCGATGAGGGAGTGGTCGATCCGGGCTTGGTGGATGGGGATGCCCGACAGGCGCCCGATCATGTAGCCGTTCAACAGGAGGTACTTGGCGATGCGCTTGTGGGCCTCCGGGAAACTCTCCCGGAACCATTCGTACTTGGCGCACAGCACCGGCGCCACGGTCCCGCCGATGGTGAACATCTCTTCCCCCAGCCGGGCCCGCTGGCTGTCCGCGAAGGGCAGGTAACGGCTGTCCAGGGAACAGGTCCAGCCCGTCACGTCGCCCCAGTGCTCGTCCACGCCGATGCAGCCCGCCATCTGCCCGGTAAAGGCGATGGCTGCGATGGCGCCGGGGTCGGGCAGGCGGCTCGTGATCCCCCGGATGCAGCGCAGGATGGCGTCGTACAGCATGTCGCCCCGCTGGATGAAGATGCCGGGGCCCGGACGCTCGTCCCGGACGGGCTCGCTGCAGCTGCCCAGGCAGCGCCCGTCCCTGGTATACACGCCCGCCTTCAAAAAACTGGTGCCCAGATCCAGGGCCAGGTAGAGTTTTTCCGTCATGAAGGATCCTCCTTCCCGGGGTCTTCAGGGATGTTGCAGCAGGTGGGGGCAGGGCCGGCCGCTCAGCACGTCGATGGCGTTGCGCACCGACAGCATGGCCATGTTGTGCACCGCCTCCTCGGTGTGGGCGCCGGTGTGGGGGGTGAAGACGACCCGGGGCAGCCCTTTCAGGGGAGAATCTCCCAGGGGCTCCTCCTCGAAGGCGTCCAGGCCCAGGCCCCCCAGCTGCCCGCTCTTCAGGGCCTCCGCCGCGGCCGCCTCGTGCAAGAGGCCGCCCCGGGCGGTGTTGATCAGGAGGGCGCCCCGGGGCAGCATGGCGATGCGTCGGGCATCCATCAGATACCGGGTTTCCTCGTTCAGGGGCAGGTGCAGGGAGAGGATGTGGGCCTGGGGGAGGAGCTCTTCCAGGGGCAGGTTTTGGATGCCGTGTGCCTTGCCGAAGGCTTGGTCGAAACAGGGGTCATAGGCGACGACCCGCATCTCGAAGGCCTTGGCCCGCAGGGCCAGCAGCTTGCCGATGGCCCCCAGGCCCAGGATACCCAGGGTCTTGCCCCCCAGCTCGAAACCCTGGCTACGGGGCCAGGCGCCGTCCATCACCGCGTTGTGCAGGGCGGGCACGTTCCGGGCGGCCGCCAGCATCAGGGCGAAGGCCAGTTCGCACACCGCCCGGGCATTGGCGCCGGGGGTGTTGGTGACGGCGATGCCCCGCTCCGACGCGGCGGCCAGGTCCACCCGATCCACCCCTACGCCGTAGCGGGATATGACCTTCAGGGTGGGGGGCATCTTTTCGATGACGTCCCGGGTGATGTAGTCCAGCCCGGCGATGTAGGCGTCGCATCCGTCCAGTTTGTCCAGGATCTGGGCCCCCTTCAGGGGCACCCCCAACTCGTTGTAGACGATCTCATGGAAAAAGGATTCCAGCAGTTCCCGGGCGGCAGCGCCTCCGGGCTTCAGGAACGAGGTGGTGGACACAAAGGCTTTCATCGCCGTGCCCTCAGGCCCAGTTGGGGTTGTCGATGACGGCCGGCGCACCGTCCCGCTCCACCAGCAGCTTGCGGTAGCCCCGGGTCTCGATGGAGCCGTAGTCGTGGCCCGCGTCGGCCCGGAAAGCGAAGAAGGTGACCAGTTGCTCCGCAGGGCTCACGTTGATGCTGCGGTGGGCGAAGCGCTTGGGCACGTACACGGCCTGGCCCGGGGTCAATTCGTGGGCGGACCATTCTCCCTCCGGGTTTTCCAGCATCATGTAGCCGTGCCCTTTCAGGCAGTAGTACACCTCGCCGGTCTCCAGGATGGTGTGGAAGTGCCCCTTGGTGAAGAAGTATTCGTCCCCCACCTTGCCCGGGTTCAGGATGGAACAGCCAAAGGCCAGGTCGCCGGGGTCTTCGGGGACGGGCATGCCGTGGAACTCGTATACCAGGGTATCTTCCTTCCGGAGCATGGCTTCAAAAGCCGCACTGTCCCGGTACAGCCCCCGCATCTGGCTGAGGTAGCGCTTGCCCGTGTCCAATTTGGAGCTGAGGCCCGTGTCCAGGTCGAAATCGATGGTGCAGCCCAAGAGAAAGTCCAGCGCCTTGTCGGATACGTTAAAGCCTGCCATGGTCATTTCCTCCTATGCTCTGTTGTTGAAACGGGCGGCGATCCGGTCCATCTCCCGCAGCCGCTCCCCCCGGATGGGGGTGTGAAAGACCTCGGCGATGACCTGGGTCCAGCCGTAGATGAAGTACATCCAGCCGTCGACGACGGTGAGTTGTTGTGTTTCCCTTTGCGCCAGGGCCTGGTGCATGAACTTCAAGTCGCCCCGGTAGTTGATCTCCCAGACCAGAGCGCCCTTGGGGAAGCGGGCGGCGTCCGTCAGGGGGGAGCCCGGCCGGTCTTTGCCCAGGCCCGTGGCGTTGATGATCAGGGACCCTTCTCCCATGGTGGCCAGCACCGCGTCGTTCTGGCCGGGCTCCGGGGTCAGGTAGTACCGGGTGGGGATGCCGGCGGGGTTCATCCCCTCGTTGATGCGCCGGATCTCCTGCAGCCTGGGCTGGCTGCGGTTGGCGATGACGATCTCGGCGGGGTCGTTGCTGTGCCCCGCGTTGCGCATGAAATAGCTGCACATGGAGATGGCGCTGCCCCCCGCCCCCATGATGAAGACCCCGGCCTGTGGATGGTCCGCCCAGTAGCGTTCCGGCACAAACTCCTCCATGGCCATGCCGCAGGTAATGGGGTCGTAGGCGTGGCCGCACAGTTTGTCCCCCTGCTTTGAAATGGAACTCAATTCTCCGAATTGCAGGGCGTAGGGGTCCAGGTATTCGAACAGGTCCTTGGCGGCGTCGTACAGGTCGATCTTGTGGGTGGTGACCAGGGCGCCGACGGACAGGGGATCCTCCTTGATGAAGCGCACCACGTTCCGGTACACTTCGGGCTTTTCGTGGATGGCGATGTCGATGCCCTGGATGACGGTGTCTTTCAGGCCCAGGGCATCCGCCCATTCCGGGAACACCCGCATGATGGAAGAGGAGCCGGTGGTGACGCCGATGAAGTACATGGTGGGTTGGGTCGCAGGAATCAGGTTCATAGGATCGCTTCCTCGCTTTCGTCGATCATCAGGGACAGGGCGTTGAGCCGGGTGAGCCGGTCCCATTCTTCCTCCGTGACGCCCCGCCGGGCGAGCCGGCTGCGGAAATCCCGCAGGATGTAGTCGAGGCCCATGTCTTTGGCCCCGTAAGCCCGCAGCCGGGCCGCGGTGGTGTCCAGGCTGAGGAGGAGCCGGTCTGTATACCCCCGGCGAAGGAGGGAAACGATCAGGTCCAGTTCCGCCTCGTGGGACAGGTACTTGGGCCGGTTGATGCTGTCCAGGCACAAAAAGCAACCCCGATCCAGCAAATCGGGCAGGATTTTTGGGCTTTGGGTCCGGTCGCAATGGCACAGCAGGACCCGCCGGGGCGCCACGCCCCGTTCCTCCAGGAAGTCCAGCAGGGGAAGGGGGGAGAGGCGGGGATCTGTGTGGATCATCACCGGGGCGCCGCTCTCCCGGGCTGCCCGGGCCAGGGCCCCGAACAGGCGACGGTCGAAATCGTCCCCCTCCATGGCGCCCTTGATCATGGACGCCCGGGCGCCGGTGGGTTTGCCGTCCGGGCTCAGCATGCCCTGCAGTACCTCCCCGGCAAAGCGCTCTGCCAGGGCCGCCTCATCCAGTTCGTACAGGCTTTGGTCTTCGCAGAAGATCCGCTTGTGGAATCCGGTGATCCCCAGGATGTGCACTTTGCTCTCCCGGGACAGGGAGACCAGGGCCCCGGCGTCCCGGCCGAATCCTCCGGGCTGGGCGTCCAGGATGGCGCCGCCCCCTGCCGCCCGGTATTCCAGCAGTTCCGCCAGGGAGCGCCCGTGGTCTTCCATCCACAGGGCGGGATTTACGCGATAGGAGGGGCCCTTCCTCAGCCAGATGTGTTCGTGGCACTGGATGTGGCCAAGATCCCGGGGCGCCACCGGGCCCAGCACGGTTTGCACCTTAGCGGAATTCGACGACATGCTTGATCCCCTTTGCTGCTTTGGCGTTTTCGAAGGCCGTGAGGATGTCCCGGAGCGGGTACCGGTGGGTGATCATGGTTTCTACGTCCAGCAGGCCCTGGGACACGAATTCCAGGGTCTTGCGGAACTGGGCCACGGAGGAGCGGGTGGAGCCGGTGACGATCAGCTCCCGGTAGTGGATCAGGTTGGTGTCCAGGGCTACGGGCTGCTTGGCCGCGGGGATGCCCCCGAAGAAGTTGATGCGGCCCCCGTAGTTCATCAGGGGCAGCATGGCGGCCTGCACCGAGGGAACGGGACAGGCGGTGATGGCGATGTCCAGGCCCCGGCCCCGGGTAAAGCGCTGTACCGCCCCGGGCAGGTCCTCGCCCCAGTAGGTGTCCACATAGGGAAGATGGGCCTTTATGTCCGCCAGGCGTTCCCGGGACAGGTCGTTCACCAGCACCTTGGCGCCCCCCATGTTGAGCAGCATGGCGTGGCAGAAGCCGATGGGCCCCGCGCCCACCACCAGGGCCAGGTCCCCGGGCTGGCACAGGCACTTGAGGAAGCCGTTGTAGGCGCAGGAAAGGGGCTCGGTGACGGCGGCCTCGGCGGGAGACACGCCCTCGGGGAGCAGCATCAGGTTGCCCCGGGTCACCGCGTCTGCGGGAATGCGCACATACTCGGCAAAGGCGCCGTCCATGTTGATGCCAAAGGCCCGGTAATCGTCGCAGAGGTGGAAATCGCCCCGGACGCAGCGGTCGCACAGGCCGCAGCCGATGTTGGGCTGCATGGCCAGGCGCATGCCTTCCCGGTAGATGGGCACCCCTTCCCCCGTCTGCACCACGGTGCCCGCGAACTCGTGGCCTAAGACCAGGGGATGGGCTTCGTCCACCCCTTTCATGCCGTTTTGCCACATGCGGATATCGGTGCCGCACAGGGCGGCGGCTTCGGTCTTCAGCAGCAGTTCCCCCGGCCCGATGGAGGGGATGGGCATCTCTTCCAGCCGGATGTCCCCGGCTCCATACAGTCTGAGCGCAAGCATGGTCTTCACCTCCCGATTGATCAGCGCAGGGTGCAGATGACGCCTTCCCGGATGGAGCGGTTGCCCGCCTCCACCGCGGCCACCGCCATCCTGCCGTCCAGGCCGGTGACGGGGGGCTCCGCATCCTGCAGGATTGCTTCGACAAAGGCGGTATCCTCCGCCAGGTAGGCCTCGGTGAACAGGGTCATCCAGCTGCTGATGAAGGGGGTGGATGTGCCGCCCTCCGGGGTGGTGAGGCGGACAAAGTCCCGCTCGCTCCGGCCCACCTCCAGCTTGCCCTTTGTGCCCACCAGCTCCATCTTGCTGTCGTATCCGTACTGCACGTAGGCGGCGCCGTCCACGGAGAAGTGCACCCCGTTTTCCATGGTGCCGCTCACCAGCACGCTGTCGTAGTAGTCCGGATAGGCTTCCCGGGCCTCCGGGTTCCTGAAGTTGCCCGCCAGGGCGTACAGGGACCGGATCTCGCTGCCCGCCATCCACCGCACCGAGTCGATGTCGTGGCTGTTTACCTCGGCCAGGATGCCGTTGGACTTGCCGATGTCGTACATCCAGGGCCGGGGTTTGCTGGGGCCCCGGGTATTGGAGCGGATCAGCACCAGGTCCCCGATGGCGCCGGACTCCACCAGGCGTTTGGCCTCCCGGAAGCTGGCGTCGAAGCGGCGCATGAAGCCGATCTGCAGTTTTACCCCGTTGGCCCGGCACGCGGCGATCATCTCGTCGCACTCTTCCACCGTCATGGCCATGGGCTTTTCGCAGAAGATGTGCTTGCCCGCGTTGGCGCAGTCCACCACGATGTCCCGGTGCAGGTCGGTGGGGGCCACCACGATGACGGCGTTGATGGCCTTATCCCCCAGGATCTGGCGGTAGTCGGTATGCCAGCGGTGGATCTGCAGTTCCTTTGCCGCTGCCTGGGCAGCCTCGGGCAGGGTATCCACCACCGCCGTGATGGCTGCCTCCGGGATCTTGTTCCTGTAATTTCGCGCGTGAATCATGCCCGCCCGACCACAGCCGATCAGACAAGCCCGTACCCTTGCTTCCATCCTTCTCTTCCTTTCGACATGATCTGGGCCGCTTTTAAAGCATACTGCAAGTATACTGCAATTCGTTATCGATTGCAAGCGAATACTATCGATTTATCAGCGAATATTGTCGATTTATACCGATACCACCTCGATCCCCAGTTCTTCCAGGGCGTTTTTGAAATCCGGGGCAATGCCGTTGTCGGTGACCAGCAGGTCGATTTGTTCCAGCGCGGCAAAGGAGGTGAAGGCCTCGGTGTCCATCTTGGTGCTGTCCGCCAGGGCGACCACCCGCCCCGCCACGGCGATGAACTGGCGCTTGATGTCGGCCACTTCCACGCTGGGGGTACTGAAACCCCGGCGAAGGGAGATGCCGTTGGTGGCCAGGAACAGGGTATCCACGTACATGCGGGACAGGCTGTCCAGCACGCTCTTTCCGATGGTACAGGAAAAGCCCCGGCGCACCGTGCCCCCCAGCAGAAAGACGGTGGCCCCCGGGCTGTTTTCCAGCAGGGCGGCGATGCGCAGGTCGTTGGTGATGACCGTCAGGTTGGGCACCGAGACGATGCACCGGGCCAATTCGTAGGTGGTGGTGCCGGTGTCCAGGGCGATCACGTCCCCCGGGTTCACCATGTCCGCCGCCCGGTACCCGATGGCCCGCTTGCTCTCCACGTTCCGGCTCTCCTTCTCCAGGGAGGTGGGCTCGTGGCCGGAGCGCCTGCGGCAGGGGATGGCGCCGCCGTGGGTGCGCTGCAGCAGGCCCGCCCGCTGCAGTTCCGCCAGGTCGTTCCGGATGGTGGCGGGGGACAGGGAAAAGTGCTCGCACAATTCGGCCACCGTGATCTTTCCCAGGCACTGCAGCCTGTCCAGGATCTCCTGGCGGCGCAGTTCGGCGAATTCTCCATATTGCGTACCGGCCATAACGCCTCCTGCGGCTCCGCCCCGGGCGCCGGGGCGGGCGAATATGCTTTTTTTCTCCCCCATATTGTACCCGAAAACGGGAAAAAACGCAATTGCCGGCGTCCATCGGCCCGGGGAACGCAAAATTTCCCATTCTTCACTTGATTTGCCCATCAGTCGCTGGTATAATCGGACACAGAAAATGCAAAGGAGATGCATGAAGTATGGCAATCGTAACCTCTACGGAAATGTTCAAGAAGGCCTATGAGGGCGGCTACGCCATCGGCGCTTTCAACGTAAACAACATGGAGATCATCCAGGGCATCACCGAGGCCGCGATGGAAGAGCGTTCGCCGCTGATCCTGCAGGTGTCCTCCGGCGCCCGCAAGTATGCCAAGCACGTGTACCTGATGAAGCTGATCGAGGCTGCCATCGAGGACGCCGAGCAGTCCGCCGGCTTCGACCTGCCCATCTGCATCCACCTGGACCACGGGGACACCTTTGAATTGTGCAAGAGCTGCATCGACGGCGGGTTCACCTCCGTCATGATCGACGGCTCCAGCAAGTCCTTCGAGGACAACATCGCCCTGACCCGGAAGGTCGTGGAATATGCCCACGACCACGGCGTGGTGGTGGAAGGCGAGCTGGGCACCCTGGCCGGCGTGGAGGATGACGTGAATGTGTCCTTCGAGGATTCCAGCTACACCCGCCCCGAAGAGGTGGAAGAGTTCGTCAGCAAGACCGGCGTGGACTCCCTGGCCATCGCCATCGGCACCAGCCACGGCGCCTACAAGTTCACCGCTGACCAGTGCACCCGCAACGAAGAAGGCCTGCTGGTCCCCCCGCCCCTGCGCTTCGACATCCTGGAGGAGATCGCCCGGCGGCTGCCCGGCTTCCCCATCGTGCTCCACGGCTCCTCTTCCGTGCCCCAGGAATTCGTGAAGATCATCAACGAGTTCGGCGGCAAGATGCCCGATGCGGTGGGCATCCCCGAGTCCCAGCTGCGCCAGGCAGCCCAGGGCGCCGTGTGCAAGATCAACATCGACTCCGACCTGCGCCTGGCCATGACCGCCAGCATCCGCCGGCACTTCGGCCAGCACCCCGACCACTTCGACCCCCGGCAGTACCTGAAGCCCGGCCGCGAGAGCATCAAGGCTATGGTCCGCCACAAGCTGGTCAACGTCCTGGGCTGCGCCGGAAAGGCGTAATCCGCCACGTACAAGACGACCATGCCCTTTGGGGCATGGTCGTTCGTATATCACGTATCGGAAGAGGACCGGGCCGGTACAGCCCTGCACGGGGCCCGCGGCGGGGATGCGCGGCCCGTTGCCGCAGGAAAACATGGCTTCCGGCATCCGGGGCGCCCTGGTGGAGCGCCGCGGCAACCGATCGAATGGGAGGAGAGCCCATGTCCATTGAACGGGTAAGAGCCCATCTGAAGGCTTTTGGGCTGGAGGATCGGATCCATACCTTTTCCGTGTCCAGCGCCACGGTGGAACTGGCCGCCAAGGCGGTGGGCTGCGAGCCCGGCCGCATCATCAAAACCCTGTCTTTTTCCGACGGCCAGGGCGGCTGTATCCTGGTGCTGGCTGCCGGAGACGCCCGGATCGACAACGGCAAGTTTAAAGCGGCTTTCGGCATCAAGGCGCGGATGCTGTCCCCGGAGCAGGTGCAGGCCTTCACCGGCTACGGCGTGGGGGGCGTGTGCCCCTTTGGGATGGGGGACGGGGTCCGGGTGTGCGCGGACCAGTCCATCCGCCGCTACGACGTCGTGTATCCCGCCGCCGGAACCTCCAGCAGCATGGTGCGCCTGAGTGTGGAGGAACTGGAATTGGCAAGCGGCTGCCGGGAATGGGTGGACGTGTGCAAAGGATATGGAGGGATGACGTGACAAGTCCCTATCTGTGGATTTCCCCGGAAGTGCGGGAGGCCCTGAAGGCGGGCCGGCCGGTGGTGGCGCTGGAGAGCACCATCATCTCCCACGGCATGCCCTATCCCCGGAACGTGGAGACGGCCATGCGGGTGGAACAGGCGATACGGGCCAGGGGCGCCGTCCCCGCCACCGTGGCCATCATCGGGGGAAAAATGAGCGTGGGCATTGCCCATGAAAAGATCGACTACCTGGGCAGCAAGGGCTTGGCGGTGACCAAGGCCAGCCGCCGGGACCTGGGCGTGCTGCTGAGCCGGGGCATGGACGGCGCCACCACCGTGGCCACCACCATGATCGGGGCGGCCATGGCGGGGGTGCAGGTCTTGGCCACCGGGGGCGTGGGGGGCGTACACAGGGGCGCAGAGACCACCATGGACATCAGCGCCGACCTGGAGGAGCTGGGCCGTACCCCGGTATGCGTGGTATGCGCCGGCTGCAAGTCTATCCTGGACCTGGGCCTGACCCTGGAATACCTGGAGACCAAAGGGGTCCCGGTCATCGGATACCGGACGGAGGAACTGCCCGCGTTCTACACGAGGAAAAGCGGCCTTCCCGTGGATTATCGCCTGGAAGAAGCCGAGGACATCGCCAAGGCGTTCCTGGCCCAGCAGGGCTGCGGCGGGGCGGGGGGCATGCTGGTGGCCAACCCCATTCCAAAGGAATACTCCATGGACCCGGCCTACATCAACGCCGGCATCGAAGAGGCGGTGGCGGAATGCCGGCGCCTGGGCATCCGGGGCAAGGAAATCACCCCCTACCTGCTGGACAGGATCCAGAAGGCCACCGGGGGCCTGAGCCTGGAGGCCAACATCCAGCTGGTGCTGAACAATGCCCGCCTGGCCGCCGACGTGGCCTGTGCGCTGAGCAGATCGTGAGGCTTTCATGCGCTTTGTCAAGATGGAGGGCCTGGGCAACGATTACCTGTACGTAGACCTGTTCCGCGAGCAATTGCCCGAGCCCCCGGAAACCCTGGCGGTGCGCCTTTCCAGGCCCCATTTCGGGGTGGGCGCCGACGGGCTGATCCTCATCGGGCCCTCGGACAGGGCGGATGCGCGGATGCGGGTGTTCAACGCGGACGGCAGCGAGGCGAAGATGTGCGGCAACGGCATCCGCTGCGTGGGCAAGTACCTGTACGATTCCGGGCGGTGCACCCGGGAAACCCTCAGAGTGGACACCCTGGCGGGCATCCGAAGCCTGAAACTGACCATCGAAGATGGCGTTTGCACCGGGGCAGGGGTGGACATGGGGATCCCGGTCTTCGGGAAGACCGTTTTCGCCCGGGCGGCGGGACGGGACTGGGCCCTGCAGGAAGTGAGCATGGGCAATCCCCACGGGGTGTGCCTGATGCCGGAACCCATCGATATCAAGCTGTTTTGCGAGGCGGGCCCTCTGCTGGAGCGGCACGAAGCCTTCCCCGACCGGGCCAACATCGAGTTCTGCCACGCAATGAGCCGGACGCACATCCGGGTGGACGTGTGGGAGCGGGGATCCGGCCGCACCCTGGCCTGCGGCACCGGGGCCTGCGCCGCCATGGCGACGGCCTGCAGGGAAGGGAAAGTGGAGCGCAGGTGCCGGGTCACCCTCCCCGGCGGAGACCTGGACATCCTCTGGCGGGAGGACGACCACATCATCATGACGGGTCCGGCGCGCACCGTTTTCACGGGGGAGTGGCCGGGCGCAATAAGGAGAGAGGAACATGGATAAACTGTGCGTTGTGGGAAGCATGAACGTGGACCTGACCGTGACCGTGCCCCGCTTTCATCTGCCCGGTGAGAGCATGTTCGCCCTGAGCTTCAACACCTATACCGGGGGCAAGGGGGGAAACCAGGCCATCGCCGCCGCCCGGCTGGGCGCGGACGTGACCATGGTGGGCTGCCTGGGCAACGACTCTTTCAGCAACATCTACCTGGAAGCCCTGGACCGGGAGGGCATCAGCCGGGAGGGCATCGTCCTCACCCATGAGGCCCCACGGGCATCGCCTTCATCGAGGTGGATCCCGCCGGGGAGAACCGGATCCTGGTGAACAAGGGCGCCAACGACGAACTGAGCTGCGAAGCCGTCACCCAGAAGGAGGCCCTGATCCGCAGCGCCGGGGTGTGCCTGTTCCAGCTGGAGAATCCCCTGCCCGCCATCAACCACGCCATGGCCATCGCCCGGCAGGCCGGCGCCAAGGTCATCCTGGACCCGGCCCCGGTTCCCCACACCAAGGTCTCCGGCGCCATATTTGCCCTGTGCGATGTGGTGACCCCCAACGAGACCGAGTTGAACCTGCTCACCGGCATGCCCGTGGACACCCTGGAGGAAGCGGCTGCGGCGGCCATGAAGCTGATCGCCCAGGGCGCCCGGGCGGTCATCAACAAGCGGGGAGCCCAGGGAGCTTTGCTGGTCACTTCACAGGGCTACAAGTTGTATCCCGGCTTCAAGGTGAAGGTGGTGGACACCACCGCCGCCGGGGATTCCTTCAACGCGGGGCTGGGCGTGGGCCTGGCCATGGGCTGGGAACTGGGGGAGGCCATCGTTACTGGCCAACGCCGTGGGGGCCCTGAGCACCACCGCCCAGGGGGCCCAGGCCGCCATGCCCACCATGGAGCAGGCCATGGCGCTGCTGTAAAAAGAAGCGCAAAAAACATTCGGCCGGAGGCGCAGGGCTTCCGGCCGATGGATATTGCGGCGACTACCACGTGCCGGGGGACGCGGGGAGCGCCGTCCCGGCGTGTAAGAAAAAACCAGCGCCCGCTGCCACAGGGCAGTGAGCGCTGGTTTTCTGCCTGGTTCAGGACACCGACGCGATGCAGTCCTGGGCGAACTGGGCGGCGCGGCGGAGATCTTCCGGGCCGGGGCCCTTGCCAAAGAAACCCTTGAGGGGGGCAGTCAGGGTGGGGTCCAGGACCTTGATGCCCCGCTGGGTGAGGGCCTCCCGCATCTGCTGCAGGGGGTGGGTATCCCTGCCGCAAAGGAAGAGGGCGGCGTGGGTGACCCGGTTGGGGGACAGGGAGGAGATAAAGCCCAGGGTGACCTTGTCGGCCTTGTTCCCCTCGCATCCCAGGAACATCAGGTTGACATTTTCCGGCATATAGGCGGGCAAAAGCGGTTCTTTGACGCACTTTGCCTCCCGGGCGATGGCCTCCGCGATCTGCTCGGCCGACCCTTTGGGGCTGACGTAATGAACGCGAATCCTCACCATACATCCCTCCGCTTCCGTTGATCTAATGCGGTTCCCATGATACCCCAACACACTGTTAAGGTACAAGCAAGGGCATATATTTCACCGGAAGCACAAAAAACTGGCACCCATGCCAAAAAATCAGGAATCCACGAATTCTTCGTAGATGGCGCGGACGGCCGGTTCGAATTCCTCTACGTCCACCCCCACGATGATGTTCAGCTCGGAGGAGCCCTGGTCGATCATGCGGACGTTGATCCCCGCCTTGGCCAGGGCGCCGAAGAGGCGGGCTGCCGTGCCGGGGGTGCGCACCATGCCCCGCCCAACGGTGGCGATGAGGGCCAGGCCGCTGGTGAGCTCGATGGTGTCGGGGTGCACGTTGTCCCGGATGCGTTCGATGATCTGCTCCTTGCGGTGGAAGAGGTCGGCGTCGGGCAGCACCACACACATGGTGTCGATGCCGGTGGGCAGGTGCTCGAAGGAGACCCCGAAGTCCTCGATGGCCTGGAGCACCCGGCGGCCAAAGCCGATCTCGCTGTTCATCATGGCTTTGTCGATGGTGAGCAGGGAGAAGTTCTTGTGCCCCGCCACACCGGTGATGGTGTCGGTGGGGATGCAATCCTCGGCCCGCAGCACGATCATGGTGCCGGGCTCGTCGGGGGCGTTGGTGTTGCGGATGTTGGTGGGGATGCCCGCCTTGCGCACGGGGAACACGCTCTCCTCGTGGAGCACGGTGGCGCCCATATAGGAAAGCTCCCGCAGTTCCCGGTAGGTCAGGGTTTTGATGGGCTTGGGGTTGTCCACGATGCGGGGATCCGCCATCAGGAAACCCGACACGTCGGTCCAGTTTTCATATATCTCGGCGCCGGCTGCCCGGGCGATCACCGCGCCGGAAATGTCCGAGCCGCCCCGGCTGAAGGTGTGGATGTCGCCGTTGGGCAGGGAGCCGTAAAAGCCCGGGATCACCGCGTGATCGTGCCGCGCCAGTTCGGCAGACGCCAGTTCGTTGCTCCATTCCGAGGCAAAGGCGCCCTGGCGGTCGAATTTCAGGATGTCGGCGGGATCCACGAAATCCCAGCCCAGGTATTTGGACAGCACCAAGCCTGAGAAGTACTCGCCCCGGCTGGCGGCAAAATCCGGCGACCCGGTGCGGATCTGCTCGAGGGTCTCCATCAAAAGGGGCTCGATGTCGAAATCCAGGCCCAGATCGTTGACGATGTCGATGTAGCGCCCGGCGACCTGATCGAAGAGCGGGGCGTAGGGCTGCCTGCGCTGGGCCTTGCGGTAGCAGCGGTACAAAAGGTCGGTGATCTTGTCGTCGTCAGGGGTGCGTTTGCCGGGGGCCGAAGGCACCACATAGCAGCGGGTGGGATCGGCCAACAGGATATCCCGGACTTTCCGGAATTGCCCCGCATCCGCAAGAGAGGAACCGCCGAATTTGCAAACTTTAACACCCATATATACTCCCCCTTAAACTGCGCAAAATGCGCCACTATGCACGTTATTATACGGGGGCGGTTCCGGTTCGTCAAGATACTTTTTGGTATGTGTGTATAAGCAATTGCGAATGGTTGCGCTATGTGACGCCACATGCTTTTTTCATGGAAATGCTTGTGGAGGCCCCGGCGGGTCGTGTATACTATGGACGGGGAACAATTATTGTCCCTCCGGCAACTAAGTATTATCATGAATAACGGGGGTTCGTCATGCAGCCGACACAACAACTGGTCAAAAACCTTCGGCAAAATGTGGGCAAGGTCATCGTGGGAAAACAGGACGTGGTGGACCTGATGCTCATCGCCCTGCTGTGCCAGGGCCACGTGCTCATCGAGGACGTGCCCGGCGTGGGCAAGACCACCCTGGCTTCCGCCCTGGCGCGATCCCTGGACTGTTCCTTCCGGCGCATACAGTTCACGCCCGACATCACGCCCTCGGACATCACGGGCTTTTCCGCCGTCAACTTCAAGACCGGTGAGATGGAATACCATCCCGGCCTGGTCATGAGCCAGATGGTGCTGGCGGACGAGATCAACCGCACCTCCCCCAAGACCCAGTCCTCCCTGCTGGAGGTCATGGAAGAGGGGCAGGTCACGGTGGACGGGGTGTGTTACCGCATCCCCCAGCCCTTCATCGTGTTGGCTACCCAGAACCCGGTGGACTTCGTGGGCACCTATCCGTTGCCCGAGGCCCAGCTGGACCGCTTTTTCATGAAGATCTCCATCGGCTATCCCACCGTGGAGGAGGAGACGGACATCCTGGAGCGGTATACCGTCGGCACCAAACCTTTGGCCCAACTGCGGCCCGTCTGCTCCGCCCGGGAGATCCTGCTGTACCAGGCGGAGGTCAGCAAGGTGTATACCTCCAAGGAGGTGCGGGCCTACGTGTCCCAGATCGCCGCAACGTCCCGGAAATACGCGGGGTTGTCCCTGGGTATTTCCACCCGGGGCGCCATCGCCCTCATGCGGGCGGGCCAGGCCCGGGCGCTCTTGAACGGCAGGGACTACGTGATCCCGGAGGACATTCAGAAGATGGCGCAGTCGGTGCTGGCCCACAGGCTGCAGCTTTCCCCGGAGGCGCGGATGCGCGGCATCACCCCCGAACGCGCCCTGCAGGCCGTGATCGGGTCGGTCCAGGTACCGGTGAGAACGGCGTGAACAGGCTTTCCTTCAGCCTGCTGCTGGTGGCCTTCACCGGCCTGGTGGTGGCCCTGTCCACCGGCGCACAGGTGTATTATTACATATCCTTCACCCTGCTCATGATGCATCTGGTGGCCCTGGCTTCGGTGCTCACCGCCCTGTTGACGGTGCGCGCCACCATCCGCTGCCCCAGGCGCTCCACCGAGCGGGGGAAGAGCTTTCCGGTCCAGGCTACGGTGCGGCACATGAGCCTGTTGCCCGTGCGCTCCATCGCCTTGAAATTGTCCCTGCCCGGGGACGTGGGAGCCCCGGACGAGATGGAGTTGACCGCGTTGCCCTTTGTGACAAAAACATATGATTTGTCCCTGGCAGCGCCCCACCGGGGCCTGTATTCCGTGGGCATTGCGGGGGTGTCGGTTACCGACGTGTTCGGCCTGTTCACCCTGACCAATGCCAGGATCCGGGCCTCCTTTCAGGTGGAAGTGCTGCCCAGGGTGCGGGAACTGCCCCCCATGGAGGTGAAGGGGGGCGAGGACTTTTCCAGCCGATTCACCCGCATGACCGAGGACAACGCCTCGCCCTCCGACGTGCGGACCTGGGTCCCGGGGGACGCCCTGAAAAAGGTGCACTGGAAGCTGTCCATGCGCAAACGGGAGCTGATGGTGCGCACCTATGAGGAATCCGCCCGGCCGGACACCCTGCTGCTGCTGGACCTGAAACCGCTGAATACCCTGAAGAGCCACAGCCTCACCGTGGAGGATGCGGTGTGTGAAACCGCTGCCGCCCTGGCGAGCGCCCAGCTTAAACAGAGCTTTCCCGTGCGCATGCCCCTGATGAGCGCCCGGCCCACCGAGGTGGCGGGGGATGAAGCGGGGGATGCGGGGAAATTCGTGCGGGCCCTGGCGCGGGTCTCCTTTGACAGCCCCTATTCCTTTGAACAGGTGTTGCTGCTGGGGATGCGGCGGATGCAGCGCACCGCCAGCGCGGTGCTGATCAGCCCCAGGCTCAATCCCAGGATCGCGGACCTGGCCATGCAGCTCAAGCGCAGCGGTATGCAGGTCACCCTGTGCTGGATCTCGGACAGCCAACAGGAGGAGGCCCTTTCCCTGTTGTCCCTGCTGGAAGTGGGGGGCGCCCGGGCCTTTCGGGTGGATCCCTGGGGCGAAGGCCTGACCCGGGAGCAGATCATCGGAAAGGAAGCCGTCCATGGATAAGGGCAGGAAAATGCTGAACCGGGCGGGGGCAGCCCTGATCGCCCTGAGCTGGGGCACGGCCATGACCATGATGCTGTCCGGGGCCTTTGGCGTGCCCCTGGCCTTTGGCGTCCCCTTCCTCTGCTCCCTGCTGTGCGTCGGCCTGTTGTGGCTGGGCGGCCTGAACCGGGGCGGCCGGGTGGCGGCGCTGCTGCTGGCGGCATTGGCCATGCTGCTGTTGTGCGTCACTCCTTTCCGGTTGCTGCAAAGGGTCCGGGAACTGCTGGAAGCCCTGGTCACCCCCGAGGTGGGCATAGCGATGCCCGAGGGGGCTGTTCCCCTGATCGGGGGCGCCCTGGCGGTCTTCCTCACCTTGATCCTGTTCTGGATGGCGGGGATGGCGGGGGGCGTGTATCCCGCCCTCACCCTGTCCGTCATCCTGCTCATGGCCTGTTGGTACCTGGCGGGCAGCCTCCACGGGGGTTACGCCCTGATGGCCGCTGCCGCCCTGGCCGCCATGTTCGCCCGGTCCAACGACGAAAAGATCGGCTACATGCGGGCGATCCCTGCGGCGGTGCTGGCGGCTGCCTTGGCGGTGGCCATCCTCCCGGCGGGGTCCCTGACCTGGCAGCCCCTGTACGACGCGGCGCAAAAGGCCCGGGACCTGTTCAACGATTATTTCATGTTCACGGATCCCCGCACCACCTACTCCATCAGCCTGGACGGCTTTCAGCCCCGGGGCGAGGTGCTGGGGGGGCCGGCCCAGCCCGTCATGGCACAGATCATGGAGGTAAAAACCGATCAGCCCCTGTTGCTGCGGGGCTCGCTGAAGCGGACCTATACCGGCTACTCCTGGACGGAAAACGCGGTGAACAGCCGCTACGTCATGATCGACCCCACCCGCCGGGCCATCCGGGAAAGGGTGTTCGACAGCACCCGGCTGAAGGACCTGCCCTACGGCAAGGCCTTTCGGGAGGCCCGCATCGATGTGACCATGCTGAGCGAGGGGCTGTCCACCCTGTTCGTGCCCCACAGGCTCACGGACTATCATGCGCCCCTGGACCTGGTCACCTATTTCAGCTCCACCGGCGAGGTGTTTATCACCAGGAACGTGCAGGCGGGGGATGCCTATGCCGTAGAGGCCATGCTGCCCGCAGGGGATACCAACCCCATGCGCTCCCTGCTGGAGAAGGCGGTGGGGGCCAAAGACGGCGGGTACGAGGAGGCCCGGGCCGCTTACCTGGCGCTGCCCAAGGGCATCGACCGGAAGGTGTACCATTTGGCCAAAACCCTGACCCAGAGCATCCCCTCCCCCTACGGCAAGGCCCTGGCCCTGAAGAACCACCTGCTGGACGGGTACAAGTATTCCCTGGACGTGGACTATCCCCCCCAGGGACAGGATTTTGTCAGCCATTTCCTGCTGGACAGCAAGACCGGATACTGCTCCTATTTTGCCTCGGCCATGGCGGTGATGGCCCGGATGGTGGATCTGCCTTCCCGCTACGTGGAGGGCTACCTGGTGCCCGAACGCCCCGGCGGCTCCACCACCGTGCTGGGCAAAAATGCCCACGCCTGGGTGGAAATCTACTTTGAAGGGGTGGGCTGGCTGCCCTTTGACCCCACCCCCGGCAGCGGCGACAGCTACCATCCCCCCCGGGGGGACCAGCCCGGGGGCGGCGGGGATGAGGACCCGGGGGAAGAACCGGGGCCGGAGGAACCCGAAGACCCGGAGGAGGAGCCCGGGCCCACGCCGGATCCCCCCGCCACGGAAGAGACCGGCGAAGGACAGGCCCAGGAAGAGGAATTGCCCGCCGGGATCGAGGAGGAGCCCGAGGAGATCGAGGATGCGGAAGACGCGGAAGACCCGGAGGAGGAGGCAGAGGAGGAGCCCCGGGACAATGACCAGGAGGACCGGCCGAAGCTGCTGTGGCTGTTCCTGCTGCTGGCCCTCATCGCCCTGGCCGTGTTGCTGTTGATGCAGCGGCTTCGCAAAAGCGATCCCCATCGACTGGCGAGGCGGCGGCGCAGCGCGGACGACAAACTGGCGGTATGGTATCGCGCCCTGCTCACTTTGCTGGAACAGCAGGGGCAGCTGCCCAACCCCGAAGAGGCGCCGGAGCAGTTTGCCCTGCGCATGGCCGAGGCCGGGATCACGGACGAGGCCTTTCTCCTGGTGGCGCAGAGCATCAGCATGAACCGCTATGCGGGGCAAAACGTGCCCGCGGAAGCGATCCGGCAGGCGCGGTTTGCCTACGAACGCCTACAGCGCCAGCTCAAGCCCTTCGAGCGCCTGCGCTGGCTGCTGCAGCGGATCCTCAAGGGGCCGGGCAGTTCCGCCCAAATCCCCTGAAGCGTCGGATTCCGCCGTGTCCGCATGGGCGCGGGACGGCTTTTACCGGAAAAAGGAAGAAGGGAGCGCACCATGGACTTTCACCACGTATCCGTGCTGTATCGGGAGTGCATGGAGGGGCTCGCCCTTCGGCCCGACGGCGTCTACCTGGACGGCACCCTGGGGGGCGGCGGCCATGCCGCGGGCATCCTGGAGCGCCTGGGTCCCCGGGGCCGCCTCTACGGCATCGACCGGGACCCGGAGGCCTTGTCCGCCGCCTCCGCCCGGTTGGAGGATCCCCGCTTCACCCCCATCCGGGGCAATTTCCACGATGCCGGGGCGCTGCTGGGGGAACTGGGCGTCCGGCGCCTGGACGGCATCCTGCTGGACCTGGGGGTGTCCTCCCACCAGCTGGACGAGCGTAGCCGGGGCTTTTCCTACCACGACGACGCGCCCCTGGACATGCGCATGGACCCGGACCAGGCCCTCACCGCCGGGGAGATCGTGAACACCTGGCCCCCGGAGGAACTGGTCCGCATCCTGCGGGACTACGGGGAGGAAAAGTGGGCGGTGCAGATCGTGCGGGTGCTGTGCGACCGGAGGAGAAAGGCCCCCATCGCCACCACCGCCGCCCTGGTGGACGTCATCGACGCGGCCATCCCCAAAAAGGTGCGGGCGCAGGACGGCTCCCACCCGGCCCGGCGCAGCTTCCAGGCCCTGCGCATCGCGGTGAACGACGAGCTGGCGCCCCTGGAAGGGGCCCTCCGGGACCTCGCTACACTGCTGGCGCCGAAGGGGCGCCTGTGCGTCATCGCCTTCCATTCCCTGGAGGACCGCATCGTCAAGAACACCTTCCGCAGCCTGGCGGACCCCTGCACCTGCCCGAAGCACATGCCGGTGTGCGTGTGCGGCAAAAAGCCCCTGGTCCGCCTGGTCACCCGCAAGCCCATCACCGCCGGGGCGGAGGAATTGGCGGCCAACCCCAGGGCCCGCAGCGCCCTGCTGCGCATCGCCGAAAGAAGGGAGGACGGTCGTGGACAGCCTTGACACGCGACACGGGCGGGTCCTTCTCCCCGCATTTTTCCCCGACGCTACCTACGGCGCCCTCCGGGCCACGGGCTTCGAGGACGCGGAGCAGGCCGGCCTCATGGGCCTGGTCATGAACGCCTACCACCTGTATACCCGGCCCGGCGCAAGCGTGATAAAGCGCATGGGAGGGCTCCATGCCTTCACGGGCTGGGACCGCACCCTGCTCACGGATTCCGGGGGCTTCCAGCTCTTCTCCCTCATCCGGGAGAACCCGGCGTACGGGGAGATCCGGGACAACGAGATCATCTTCCGCCCGGCCCAGGACGGCAAGAAAGTGATTTTCACCCCGGAAAAGTGCATCCAGGCCCAGGTCAAGTACGGCTCGGACATCCTGATGGCCCTGGACATGTGCACCCACCCCGACGATCCGCCCCCGGTGCAGCGCCGCAGCGTGGAACTCACGGTGAAATGGGCGGCCCGGTGCAAGGCGGAGTTCCTGAAATTGACCCGGAACGACCCCCATCCCCCCAAACTCTTCGGCATCGTGCAGGGGGGCGGCAGCCGGGAACTGCGCATGGAATGCGGCCAACGCCTTGCCGGGATCGGCTTCGACGGCTACGGCTTCGGGGGCTGGCCCCTGGACAGCCGGGGCAATTTCCGGCCCGACATCCTGCAGTGGGCCTGCGACGCCATGCCCCAAGGCGCCGTCAAGTACGCCATGGGGCTGGGCAAGCCCGAGGAGATCGTGCTGCTTACGGACATGGGCTACACCCTTTTCGACTGCGTGATCCCCACCCGGGAGGCGCGGCACAACCGGCTGTACGTCTTCCGCCCCGGCTATGAAGACCCGGAAAAATTGCGGGGCGAGCGCTTCTACACCTACCACTACGCCCTGGACGACAAGCACCTGGCGGACAAGCGGCCCGTGGACGAACACTGCACCTGCCCCCTGTGCCGCCGCTACTCCCGGGGCTACCTGCACCACCTGCTGAAGATCGGCGACGCCCAGGCCATGCGCCTGGCCACCGCCCACAACCTCCGCTTCTACGCCCGATTGATGGAGCTGCTGCAGGCGGGCAGGGGATAACGAAAGAATAACAAAAAACGCGGCGTTCTCCCCTTGTGAAGCCCGCGGCGCTCCTGTATAATAATATCTCGCATGGGGCATTAGCACAGTTGGTAGAACGAGTTACTTCTAACTCATCCCCAACGGTAGCTTTTCCTGATAGCAGCTTCGATGGTGGGCTGCAAACAAATCACCATTAAAGTTAGGGGCATTAGCACAGTTGGTAGCGCGCTACATTCGCA
>JAAYOH010000092.1 GCA_012520375.1 Clostridiales bacterium | reverse complement strand
GCTTCTGTAGCTTCCTCCGGCCCCCCGGCCGCTTCTTCCGCAACTTCCTCAACGGGTTCCGCCGCAATGTCCGCAGCTTCTTCCGCGGCGAACAGGCTGTTCAGGGCGTCAAGGGCCGCGTTCGAGGTCACGGTGGCCCCGGCCACGGCTTCCACGCCCTCGCCGAAGGCGAAGGGGCCCTTCTTCCCGATGAACTGGTCCGTAAAGGCGGGCTCCTGGACGTTGGTGCCCAGCCCCGGCGTCTCGGCAAACCCTTCGCCCCCGACTTCAAGGGAAGCGATGGTGCCGTCCGCGTTCAATGTGATGGTGACCTCCACGGGCCCGCCAAAGCCTTGGCCGGAGGCGCTTAAGGATTCGGCATCAGATGCTTCCGCAACTTCCTCAACGGGCTCCGCCGCAGGCTCCTCTGCGGTCTCTTCTGCAACTTCTTCCACAGCTTCCTCAGGCTCCACTGCAGGCTCCTCCGCCGCAGTCCCCAAAGCCTCGTTCAAGGCAGCCATGAAGGCGTCGGAGGTGACGGTCGCGCCGGCAATGGCTTCGATATCCTCCCCGTAGCTCAAGGGGCCGCTCTTTCCCAGGAACTGATCCCGGAAGACCTTCTCCTTCACCCGGTCGCCCAGGCCGCTGGTTTCGGCAAAGCGCTCGTCCCCGGCCTTGATCCCGGTAATGGCGCCGCTCTCATCCACGCCCACCTGCAGGAATACGGGCCCCGCAAAACCCTGGGCTTCGGCGGTGCGCACTTCAAAGGCGCCCTCCAGGGGGTTCTCCTCTGGCTGGGCGAGCCCCGCCTGGTACATCATGTAGGTGGCAGCCTTGTTCACACCCCCCACCACGGCGCCGGAAGAAATGGAAGCGCCGGTGATGCTGTCGATGTCCTCTTTCAGCGCCAAGGGGACGGCCTTGCCCGCAAATTGTCCGGTAAAGGCGGCATCCTTGACCTTGGCCCCCAGCCCCGCCGTCTCGGCAAAGCCGGAACCGCCCACGTCGATGCCGGTGATGGCGCCAGCGGTGTCCATGCCGGTGACCACTTCGATCGCCCCGCCGTATCCCTTCACCGTGATCTGGCTGGTATAGCCGGTGAGCGCGCCTTCCCCGTCCCGGCACTCATAACAGTCATCCACTCCGCAATCCTTCAGCCATTCCGGGTTCAACTCCAGCAGGGTGAAACTCTCCGCCCCCTGCATGACGCTTTGCCGCGCCGCGTTGGCCTTGGCTGCCCCCTGCTCGGCGATGCGATCCACCGTCAGGTGATTGGTCAACGCCAGCAGCAAGCCCGCGACAAGCGAGATGATGCACAGCGCCAACCATGCCGGAAGCTGTTTTTTCATGGTCCTTCCCCCTCCGTATGCGTTCGTTTATGATACGACGAGCGCCGCAGCGCCCGGTGTCGCCATGATCTTTCCTTCGTCGGTGATGAACAGGGCTTCCACGCCCTCCATGGAGTCCACGAGCCGGATGCCCTCCTCCAGCCCCAGTACAAAGAGGGCGGTGGAAAGGCCGTCATCCAGGCCGGAATCCGGGCCTACGACGGTGACGCCCGTCAGGCCGTTCTGCACGGGCATGCCGGTGTCCGGGTCCAGGATGTGGTGGTAGCGCACCCCGTCCAGGTCAAAGCCCCGCTCGTAGGTACCGCTGGTCACCACGGCCAGGTCCTTTGCGTACAGGGCCACCAGGTGGTCCCCCCGGGGCTCTTCGGGGTTTTGTATCCCCACCCGCCAGGCGCCCGCCCCGTCGGGCTTTTCCCCGATGGTCACCACGTTGCCGCCGAAATTCAGCAGCCCGCTGGTGACGCCCCGCTGCCGCAGCAGTTCGGCGATCTTGTCCGCGATCCAGCCCTTGGCCACGCCCCCCAGGTCGATCTGCATGCCCTCCGGCAGGGTGACCGCATTGCCCGCGAGGATCAGCTTCGTGTAGTCTACCTTTTGTGCCGCCTCCGCCAGTTCCGCCGGGTCGGGCACCTTGGGGTCGTCCCCCGTGAAATCCCACAGGGCCATCGCCGGCGCCACCGTCGCGTCGAAGGCGCCCCCGGACAGCCGGGACACCATTTGGGCGAGCTCCAGGACCTCCGCCGTCTCATCGCTCACCGTGACGGGCTGCCCACCTGCGTGGTTGATGCGCCACACGTCGGACTCCGGCAGGGTCTTGCTGAGGAGCCCCTCGTATCGGGCGCATTCCTCCAACGCCTCGTTCAAAAGCTCCGGGTCGTCGGTGTAGGCCGTCAGGGTCACCACGGTGTCAAAATAAAAGCCTGTCGCCGTGCGCTTGGTTTCGCTCCCGGCAACACAGGCCCCGGAAACGAACAGCACCGTCAACAGAACCGCAAGGACCCTACGCACATGCCCATCTCCCATCATGACCCCTCACATCTTCCCTCAAGTATAACACCACCCTCCCCTCAAATCAAGCATAATGCGCAAAGAAATTTGAAGCAATCTCGCCCCGGAAAATAAAGTTGCGTTTTTTAGCGCAATATGGTACAATTTTATCAGCCATTTGGCACAATAAAGGAGGTAGACCCCATGAAAAAAGCATTGGCTCTGGTTCTCGTTCTGTTGATGGCCCTGACTTCCTCCGCCTTCGCGGCGGATCAGCTGGGCTTCCTGCCCCCCGCCATGACCAGCCCCTTCTATGCCAGCTGCATCGAAGGCGCCACCCCCGTGGCCGAAGCCCTGGGTTATGAGCTGGTCATCATGGCCCCCGAATCTGAAGACGACTACGCCACCCAGACGTCCATGATGGAAGACTTCATCACCCAGGGCGTCAAGGGCATCGCGGTGTGCGGCATCAACCTGGACGCCCTGATCCCCGCCATCAAAAAGGCCAACGAGGCCGGCGTACCCGTGGTCATGTTCAACACCATCACCGAGCTGGAGGGCGTGGACGTGTACGCCTATTCCGGCTACAACCAGTACAACGGCGGCGGCAAGATCGCCGACTGGGTCAACGCCCAGACCGGCGGCGAAGCCGTCGTGGCCATCATCGAGGGCCTGCCCTCCGACTACACCACCCAGCGCATGGGCGGCTTTGTGGACCGCTGCGCCGAAGCCTATCCCGGCATCATCGTGGTCGCCAGCCAGCCCGGCGATTGGGTCCGTGAGAAGGGCATGAACGCCGCCATGGACATGATCCAGGCCCATCCCGAAATTTCCGTCATTTACGGCCTGTCCGATGAGATGGCGCTGGGCGCCGTGCAGGCCTGCAAACAGCTCAACCGCACCGACATCATCTGCGTAGGCCTCGACGGCAACCCCAACGCCTTTGAGAGCGTCAAAGCCGGCGAATTGACCGCCACCCTGGACTGCGGCCCCGTGGCCATCGGCGCCAACGCCATCAAGGCCCTGGCCGATGCCATCGACGGCGTGGAGCGCACCGAGAAGGTCATCGAAGCCGAGACCACCGTTGTGGACATCACCCTGGTGGACGACTACATCAAATAATCCGGTCTTTCCCTGCGGCGGCGGCGCCTTGCCGTCGCCGCATTTTGGATTTTCTATATCTTTAGGCGGGAGATGATCCCATGGCAGAATTCCTCGAGATGCGCGGCATCACAAAGCGGTTCCCCGGCGTGCTGGCCCTGGACAACGTCAGCCTGTCCGTGCGCAAAGGGGAGGTACACGCCCTGTTGGGGGAGAACGGCGCGGGCAAATCCACCCTGATGAAGATCCTGTCCGGCGCCTACCGGATGGACGAGGGAGAGATCCTGTTTGACGGCAAACCCGTAGAGATCCATTCCTCCCACGACGCCCAGGCCCTGAACATCAGCACCATTTACCAGGAACTGAACCTCACGGAGCAGTTGACCGTGGCGGAAAACATCTTCATGGGCCGTCAGCCGACCAAAGGCCCCTTCATGGTGGATTGGAAGGGCATGTTTTCGAAGGCCCAGACCATTCTGGACGACCTGGGGGTGGACATCAGCGCCCAAGCCCTGGTCCGGGACCTGGGCGTGGCCCACAAGCAGATGGTGGAGCTGGCCAAGTCCCTCTCCATCAATTCAAGGGTGCTCATCATGGACGAGCCCACGGCGCCCCTGACCAGCCGGGAGATCAAGACCCTGTTCGATACCATCCGGATGCTCAGGAGCCGCGGCGTATCCATCATTTATATTTCCCACCGCCTGGAAGAGGTCATGGAGGTGTGCGACCGGGCCACCATCATGCGGGACGGGCGCAACGTCACCGTGCTGAACGTGGCGGAGACCAACCTGGACGAGATCATCCGCTACATGGTGGGCCGGGAACTGAAAGAGAAATTTCCCAAGATCCACCCGGACATCGGAGAGACCAGGCTGCAGGTGGACAAGCTGAACGCGGGCAAACAGGTGAAAAACATCAGCTTTTCCGTGCGCAGCGGCGAGATCCTGGGCATTGCCGGGCTGGTGGGCGCGGGGCGCACGGAGACCGCCCGGGCCATCTTCGGCATGGACCCGAAAGAGTCCGGCACCGTATCCGTGGACGGCAAAGAGGTCTCCATCCAGCACCCCCTGGACGCCATCCGGGCGGGCATCGGCTTCGTCACCGAGGACCGCAAAGGGGAAGGCCTGGTGCTCACCATGCCGGTGAGCCAGAACATCACCCTGGCCACCCTGGAAAAGTTCGGCGCTGCCCTGCGCCTGGACCTGGGGGGCGAGAAGGCCGTCGTGCTGGATTTCATCGACAAGCTGGACATCAAGACGCCCTCTCACCTGCAGCTGGCCCGGAACCTGTCCGGGGGCAACCAGCAAAAGGTGGTGCTGGCCAAGTGGCTGCTGAGCGACGCCAAGGTCATCCTCTTTGACGAACCCACCCGGGGCATCGACGTGGGGGCCAAGATCGAGGTGTACAACATCATCAACAGCCTGATCCGCTCCGGCGTGGCGGTGGTGATGATCTCCTCGGAGCTGCCCGAGATCCTGGGCATGTCCGACCGGGTCGCCGTCATGCACCAGGGAGAGATCACGGGCATCTTCGACAACGACGGAACGCTCACCCAGGAAAAGGTGCTGTACTATGCGACGGGCGGCAAAAAGCACACCGCGTAACATCAAGAGAGAAGGTCGTACACCATGAAAAAGAATCGCAAGCTCATCTTCATCCTGTGCATCGCGCTGGGTCTGGTCTGTCTGGCGGTCAACCTGTTCGCCGCCTCCCAGTACGGCCACCTGGAGGACATCCGGGCGCAGCAGGCCGCCCGCAAAAAGGCCCTGGCCCAGATCCAGGCCGCCGATATCCTGGGCATCGATCCCGACACCGTGGTGGTCCCGGACGAAGTGACCCTGACCCGCATGGACGAACTGGTCATGGCGCTCCAGGGCGCCCGCACCCTGCTCATGGTGCTGGGCATCGACCTCCTCATCATCGGGGTGGGGGGCATCCTGTTCAGCCTGTACAAGGCCCGGGGCAAGGCGGCGGGCTCCGACAAAAAGCCGGGCTCCGGCAGCAACGTGCTGGGCATCCTCATCGCCCTGCTGGCCCTGTGCCTGGACCTGGCCATCGCCTCCCCCGTGTTCCTGACGGGCAGCAACTTCCTGAACGTGTTCCAGCAGATCTCCATCAACTTCGTGGTGGCGGTGGGCATGACCTTCGTCATCATCTCCGGGGGCATCGACCTGTCGGTGGGCTCCAACATCGCCCTGTCCGGCCTGTTGATGGGCATCCTCATGAAGAACTTCGGCGTGCCCGTCCCGGTGACCATCATCGTCTGCATCCTGTTCTCCGGCTTCATAGGCCTGGTGAACGGCGTGCTGATCTCCTTCCTGGACCTGCCCCCCTTCATCGCCACCCTGGGCACCATGTCCATCGTCCGGGGCGCGGCCTACACGGTGACCGGGGGCCAGCCCATCTACACCTTCCCCACCGGCTTCACCGCCGTATCCGGGCGGGTGGCGGGCATCCCCCTGTACTCCACCCTGATCATGCTGGCGGTGATCCTGCTGGGCTGGTACGTGCTGCGCTACACCCGCATCGGCCGCTTCACCTACGCCGTGGGCGGCAACGAGAGCTGCGCCCGGCTGTCCGGCATCAACATCAGGAAGGTCAAGTGCTTTGTATACCTGGTCAGCGGCCTGTGCTGCGGCGTGGCCTCCCTGCTGCTCTCTTCCCGGCTGGACTCCGCGGTGCCCACCAACGCCGACGGCCAGGAGATGGACGCCATCGCGGCGGTGGTCATCGGCGGCACCAGCATGAGCGGCGGCGAGGGCTCCATGATCGGCACCCTGATCGGCATCCTGATCATCGGCATCATCGCCAACGGCCTGAACCTGCTGGGCGTGGCCCAGGGGCCCCAAAAAATGGTCAAGGGCCTGATCATCGTGGTGGCGGTCATCATCGACGTCATCCGCCGGAAAGCTTCCGACTCGGGCGCCTGAAGAAAAACGGCGCGCCCCGGTGCGCCACGCGCCGGGGCGTTTTTGCATCCATGGCTCCGCCCCTTCCGGGGGAACCATCACATATAACCAAACCCGGCTTGACAGAACCGGGCCGACGCGCTATAATTCCGGGCACGGTATCCCGAAAGCGACGGGAGTTCACCCCTTTCGCCCCTGCGGGCGAGGGGGTTTCTTTGTGATTGACGGTACGATTTCGAAGGGATTGATATCATGTTGACACAGGCGCCCAAGGGCACACAGGATCTGCTCCCCCAGGGGAGTTACCGCGTGCAGGCCGTGGAAGCCATCATGCGCCAGGTGTGCGATTTGTACGGCTACCGGGAGGTGCGCACCCCGGTATTCGAGCACACCGAACTGTTCCAGCGCAGCGTGGGGGACACCACCGACGTGGTGCAAAAGGAGATGTACACCTTCACCGACAAGGGGGACCGCTCCATCACCCTCAAGCCCGAGGGCACCGCGGGGGTCGCCCGGGCCTTTCTGGAGGGCAAATTGTACCAGGAGCCCCTGCCCTGCAAGATGTACTACGTATCCACCCCCTGTTTCCGCTACGAAAAGCCCCAGGCGGGCCGCCTGCGCCAGTTCCACCAGCACGGGATCGAGGTGTTCGGCGCCAAAGACGCCAGCGTGGACGCCGAGGTCATCGCCCTGGCCATGGACGTGCTGCACCGGGCGGGGGTGAAGAACCTGCACCTCGGCATCAATTCCATCGGCTGCCCCCTGTGCCGGGCCGCCTATCACGAGGCCCTGCAGGCCTTCCTGGCCCCCAAACTCCCGGGCCTGTGTGAAAACTGCAGGGACCGCTTCGGGCGGAACCCCCTGCGCATCCTGGACTGCAAGGAGGAGGCCTGCCAGAAGGCCATCCAGGGCGCCCCCGGCATCCTGGACCACCTGTGCGCCGACTGCGCCGGCCACTTCGACGCCTTGCAGGGCTACCTCGCCGCCCTTGGCATCGACTACGAAGTGGACAGCCGCATCGTCAGGGGCCTGGACTACTACACCAAGACCGTGTTCGAGCTCATCGCAAAACTGCCCACGGGAGATCTCACCGTGTGCGGCGGCGGGCGCTACGACGGGCTGATCGGGGAACTGGGCGGCCCCCCCACCTGCGGCATCGGCTTTGGCATGGGGGTGGAAAGGCTGCTCATGGTGCAGGAGCTGGAGCGCGCCGCGCCCCCCGCGCCCCGGCTGTACGACGCCTTCGTGTGCACCCTGGGCCGCGACGCCCGGCTGAAGGGGCTGTCCCTGGTGGCGGATCTGCGGAAAGCCGGGCTGTCCGCCGACCTGGACCACGCGGCCCGCTCCCTGAAAGCCCAGTTCAAGTACGCCGACAAGATAGGCGCCCCCTACGTCGTCGTGCTGGCGGGGGACGAACTGGCAAAAGGCGCTGCAAAGCTCCGGGACATGGCGGGCAGCAGCGAAGAAGAGGTCCCCTTTGAACACCTGATACCCACACTGAAAGAGCGATTAGGGAGGGATTGAGCATGGCGATCAACTACAGGCGGGATCATTACTGCGGCCAAATCCGCGCAAATCTGGCGGGGCAGCGGGTACACCTTTCCGGCTGGGTACAGCGCACCCGGGACCTGGGCGGCGTGGTCTTCGTATGGCTGCGGGACCGGGAAGGCCTGGTACAGCTGGTGTTCGACGAGGGCACCTGCGGCGCAGAGTGCTTCAAGTTGGGCGCCTCCCTGCGGGCCGAATACGTGGTCAGCGTGGTGGGGGAAGTGCGCATGCGCGCCCCGGAAGCCGTCAACGCAAAGATGGAAAACGGCGACGTGGAAGTCTTTGTGGAAGAGGCGCTGCTGCTGAACAAAAGCGACACGCCCCCCATCTACATCGACGACAACGCCAACGAGAACGAAAACGTGCGGCTGAAGTACCGCTACCTGGACCTCAGGCGCCCCTCCATGCAGCAGGCCATCCGGACGCGCAGCCGGGTGGTGGGCGTCATCCGCCGCTTCATGGAGAACTGCGGCTTCATCGAGGTGGAGACCCCCATCCTGACCAAGTCCACCCCCGAGGGCGCCCGGGACTTCCTGGTCCCCTCCCGCCAGCACCCCGGCGCCTTTTACGCCCTGCCCCAGTCCCCCCAGATCTACAAGCAGCTGCTGATGCTGTCCGGTTTCGACCGCTACTTCCAGATCGCCCGCTGTTTCCGGGACGAGGACAACCGGGCCGACCGGCAGCCCGAGTTCACCCAGTGCGACGTGGAGATGAGCTTCATCGAGCCCGCGGACATCCAGGGCGTCATCGAGGGGGCCTTCGCCCAGGTGTTCCGCGAGGTCAAGGGCATCGAATTGCCCCTGCCTCTGCCCCGGATGACCTGGACCGAGGCCATGGAAAACTACGGCTCCGACAAGCCCGACACCCGCTTCGGCCTGAAGCTGGTGGACGTGAGCGCCGCCGCGGCAAACTGCGGCTTCGGCGTCTTTGAGGACGCGGTGGCTGCCGGCGGCACCGTGCGGGGCATCAACGCCAAAGGACTGGCCGCCGCCATGTCCCGAAAAGAGCTGGATTCCCTGGGCGAATACGCAAAGACCTACCGCGCCAGGGGCCTGGCCTGGGTCGTATTGAACGAGGACGGCACCCTCCGCTCCAGCTTCAACCGCTTTTTGACCGAGGAGCTGAAGAGCGCCCTGTTCGCCGCCCTGGACGCCAGGCCGGGGGACGCCCTGTTCTTCGTGGCGGACAAAAAGTCGGTGGTGCTCCAGTCCCTGGGCGAACTGCGCAAGGAGATCGCCCGGCGCCACAACCTCATCGACTGCGACCGCTTCGACCTGTTCTGGGTCGTCGAATTCCCCCTGCTGGAGTGGGACGAGGAGGACGGGCGCTTTGTGGCCATGCACCACCCCTTCACCACGGTGATGGACGAGGACCGGGAACTCATGAAGACCGAGCCCGGCGCCGTGCGGGCCAAGGCCTACGACCTGGTGCTGAACGGCATCGAGATGGGCTCCGGCTCCATCCGGATCCACCGCAGCGACTGGCAGGAAGAGATGTTCGAGCTCATCGGGCTCACCCCCCAGGAGGCCCGGCACCGCTTCGGTTTCCTGCTGGACGCCTTCCGCTACGGCACGCCTCCCCATGGCGGGTTCGCCTTCGGCATCGACCGCCTGGTCATGATGCTGCTGAACCGGGACAGCCTGCGGGACGTCATCGCCTTCCCCAAGGCCCAGGGCGCCAACTGCCTGATGATGGACACCCCCGCCGACGTGCGGGACGAGCAGCTGAAAGACCTGCACATCAAGAGCCTGGCGGAAAAAGGCGAATAGCGAAACAGAAACGGTAAAACAGGGCTGCCGCGGCGCAAGAGCTGCGGCAGTCCTGTTCTGTCTCCCGTTATGGTCTCCCGCTCCCGTCGTTGCCGCCGAATTCGCACCCGTACGCATGATGATGGCCGTAATACCACCGGCCATAGCGATAGCCGTAGTGGGCGGGGCAGTTGGCGCAATCGCGTGTGCATCGCCCCGGGTGGGCTGCGTTGCCGGCATTCTGCCCGCCAAGGCCAAAGAGCAGGGACAGCAGCCCCGGAGACCCTGCCGGCTGCGCTGCGGTAGTTCCGGCTTCGGCCGGCTGCCCTGCAGTTGTTCCGGGTCCGAACGGCAGGTCATCGTCTTCGCGCCGGATGCCGTCCTCTTTGGCTACGGTTTCGAGCAAGGGGTCCCCGTAATAAGCGCTCTCCAACCATTCATACTCTTCTTCTGCGTTGAAGCGCCCGCGGCGGTTCAGGATGGCTTCGCGCAGCGTCTCATCGGTTACGCTCCTGTCAAGCTCGATGATCTCTGAAGGCGTAAAGCGAACGCCGTGCTGCATGGCGCGTTTCACCAAACGCGAACCGATCTTTTCATCGCAGAATGTAGGGGCAATTTCAGCCACTTCGGCTGAAGACGTGAAATCCGTCAGCGTGGAGATCCTGTTGATGCGCGTGCTTTCGGCCCATTGCCAGCACCTGTCATAGTACTCTGCCCACTTCATAAACTCACCTCATCAGGTTTTCTGTAAGCGCACCCGGCTCCCCGGTCGGTGCAGGTTGCGGTTTGCTTGCTTCATCCTCTTCGAAGTTTGGCTCTTGATGAGATGAGTATCCCATATGCTGAACGACGATGAAATCAGCGGTTCCTTAGGCGATGTTTCCCGAAGCAAAAACTATGTTTGTGATTTGCCTCTCTGCGTCATTTTCCACATCATTTTTCCCATGCGCAAAGGGCATCGATAGCAGATCCTCATTTGAATTCCCTGATTCCATGAATGGCAGATGACAAACTTCCGGGACTTTATCTTCTTCCCGAGTCCCCTGCCTACTTTTTCCGCATCCGCTTTGAACTGTTTGGGAACAGGCAACCCTGAAGCCGAAGCCGTGTCTGTCAAAGGCGGGTGCATGATGTGAAATGATATGCCGTATGCTTCATTTTCAATGGCCAGGCACTTTGCCAATGCCTCGATGGCCCCCTTTGATGAGGCAAACGGAGATATATTCCCGAACCCGGTAACGCCCACTCCCGAACTCGTAAAAATCACTCTTCCTTTCTTTGCTTTGCGCATGTAAGGAAGGACGATCTTCGAGAGCCGTAATGCCCCATAGTAATTGACATCCATCACCTTGCGATAGACTTCATAATCCGTATCCGCTTCGCTGTCAAACGTGCATATGCAAGCGTTGTGAACGGCTATGTCAATCGTGCCGTGGCGATCCATGGCGGACTGTATCCCCTGCTTCAACGAAGTTTCGTCAGTCGCATCCGCATAAGTAACAAACAGGTTTTCAGGATACAACGCCTTCAGTTTATCGACATGATCTGTTTGAATATCCAAAACCGAAACCTTGTTGCCGTCCTCAAGCAATTGTTTCACCATGTAATACCCAATGCCTTGATTGGCTCCGACGATCAGGATATTGGACATCACGCACCACCTCCCAAAGACATCATTTGTCAATATGTTTACCAGGTGTCCGTCTTTGCGACGGATGTCGCACGTTATCGTTCGTTATTGGTTTTCACACCTTTGACGATGAGCCATATCGCAAAGGCTATCTCCTGTAAGGCAATGGGAATATTGAGGGCCGAAGCGACGGGTGCAGAGCTTTCCATTTTTCATTACGGCCCAAAAGGCTGATCCCGGCCCCGGCTCTCCAGCATCCGGCTCTTGTAGCGCTTGGGGGTGTCCCCCTTGTAGCGGCGGAACTGCTTGATGAAGGCGCTGGAATCCGCGAAACCGCAGCGGGCCGCCACCTCCGCCACGTTCATGTTCCCGTCCGTCAGGAGGTGGGCGGCGCACTCCACCCGGTAGTAGTTCAGGTAGTCGATGGGAGACCTGTGCACCACGGACTTGAAGTATCGGCAGAAATACTTGGGGGAAAAACCCGCCAGCGCCGCCAGGGTGGACAATGTGATGCGGGTGCTGTAGTTTTTTTCGATGTATTCCAGGGCGGGTTTGATCTGCTCCGCCTTCTGCCAGTTGCGCCGGCTGACGGTGCTGCGCCGGATCCCGGGCCCCTCCCCCACCGGGACGGTCAGGAAGTTCAGGGCGGCGCACAGCATCTCCAGGCTGTGCCTCTGGACGTTTCCGGCGGCCAGTTCGAAAAAGGTATCCAGAACGCGGCTGTCCCCGATAAAACCATTTTTGATCAGCAGGTTGTGCTGCTGCAGCTTTTGCAAACCGGCCCGGGCGCTCCGGATCCCCGGCAGCAGGGCCTGGGCGTCGAACACCACGCACTCGTATACGCAGTCCTCCGGGTCCCCCCCGTGGATGACGCCGCCGCTGACGGTCAGCACGTCCCCCGCCTCCATGGTGAGTTCCTCCTCGTCCAGGTACAGCCGCAGCCGGCCCGAGCGCACCCGGATGGCCTCGGTCTCCTTGTGCCAGTGGGCGGGCATGCGGTAGCGGGGAAAGTGCTCGTCCACAAAGTAATATGCCAGGGGGAGATCCCCAGTGCTGTGCTTGATCTGTTCCCGGTAATCCAGGTAATGCATACAATGGTCCTCCGGTGAATATCTGACGATTTTTTGTGATTATAACACTATACAGCCCCCGCTGTCAATGTTATTATTAAGGGTAAGGGTGCAAAAGGCACACTCAGATACAAACCATCAACAGGAGGCAAAGATCATGGCAGAAAACAGATATGTCGGCGCGTATCCCGTCATCGGGATCCGCCCCACCATCGACGGCCGTCGCGGCGCCCTGAAGGTGCGCGAGAGTCTGGAAGACCAGACCATGAACATGGCAAAGGCCGCCAAGAAGCTGTACGAAGAGAACCTGCGCTACTCCAACGGCGAGCCGGTAAAGGTCATCATCGCCGATACCACCATCGGCCGGGTCGCCGAGGCCGCGGCCTGCGAAGAAAAGTTCCGCAAAAACGGCGTCGCCATCACCCTCACCGTCACCCCCTGCTGGTGCTACGGCTCCGAGACCATGGACATGGACCGCAACACCATCAAAGCGGTGTGGGGCTTCAACGGCACCGAGCGCCCCGGCGCGGTGTACCTGGCCAGCGTCCTGGCCACCCACGCCCAGAAGGGGCTGCCCGCCTTCGGCATCTACGGCCACGAGGTGCAGGACCTTGACGACACCTCCATCCCCTCGGACGTGGAAGAGAAGCTGCTCCGCTTCGCCCGCTGCGCTGTCGCCGCCGCCACCATGCGGGGCAAGTCCTACCTGCAGATCGGTTCGGTCTGCATGGGCATCGGCGGCTCCATCATCGACTCCAAGTTCATCGAAGAATACCTGGGCATGCGCGTGGAATCCGTGGACGAGGTGGAAGTCATCCGCCGCATGACCAACGGCATCTACGACGCCAAGGAACTGGAAAAGCTCCAGGCCTGGGCCAAGGAGCACGTCATCGAGGGCTTCGACAAGAATCCCCCCGAGCTCCAGAAGACCCGGGAAGCCAAGGATGAGGACTGGCTGTTCACCCTGAAGATGTACCTGATCATCAAGGACCTGATGAACGGCAACCCCAACCTGCCCAAGGGCTGCGAGGAAGAGGCCGTGGGGCACAACGCCATCGCCGCCGGCTTCCAGGGCCAGCGCCAGTGGACCGACTTCTACCCCAACTGCGACTTCCCCGAGGCCATGCTGAACACCAGCTTCGACCACAACGGCGCCCGGGAGCCCTACGTGCTGGCCACCGAGAACGACGTCCTCAACGGCCTGAGCATGCTGTTCATGAAGCTTTTGACCAACCGCGCCCAGATGTTCGCCGACGTGCGCACCTACTGGAGCCCCGACGCCGTCAAGCGGGTCACCGGCTACGAGCTGAAGGGCGTCGCCAAGGAAAACGGCGGCATCATCCACCTGATCAACTCCGGCGCCTGCTGCCTGGACGCCAACGGCCGCGCCGTGAACGAGGCGGGCGAGCGCCTGATGAAGCCCTGGTACGAGGTCACCGAGGCCGACCAGAAAGAGATCATGGCCCACACCACCTGGAACTACGCCGATCTGGGCTACTTCCGTGGCGGCGGCTACTCTTCCCGCTTCGTCACCGACTGCCAGATGCCCGCCACCATGATCCGGCTGAACCTGGTGGACGGCTTGGGCCCCATGCTGCAGATCGCCGAAGGCTGGACCGTGGAGCTTCCCGACGAGGTCACCGACACCCTGTGGAAGCGCACCGACTACACCTGGCCCTGCACCTGGTTCGCCCCCCGCTGCGACGGCAAGGACGGCCCCTTCAAGACCGCCTACGAGGTCATGAACAACTGGGGCGCCAACCACGGCGCCATCAGCTACGGCCACATCGGCGCGGACCTGATCACCTTCTGCTCCATCCTGCGCATCCCGGTAGCTATGCACAACGTGTCCCTGGACAAAATCTTCCGCCCCTCCTGCTGGAACGCCTTCGGCATGTGCAAAGAGGGTTCGGATTACCGCGCCTGCGCCAACTACGGCCCCTTCTACAAGAAGTAAAGCCCTGTGGCCAAGAGGACTGCCGCACCAGTGTTGGGCGGCGGTCCTTTTTTCGCGGACCTTTTCCCCGCACAAGGGTGATCTCCCTTATCGTTCCGATCTTTCGCCCACCTATCGTTCCGATCTTTCGCCCATCCCCCCTTGCCGGGAAAGCCGTCCCGGTGTACAATGGATTTGGTGAGCACGAGGGAAAGGGGGGCTTTAGCCCATGGACATCGTCCGGGAACTGCTGGCCCGGCAGGACGGGGCATACAGGGCCTTTCAGTGCAGGCTGATCCCGAACCTACCGGCGGAGGCCATCATCGGGGTGCGTACCCCGGCGCTGCGGGAACTGGCCAAGAAAATTGTGCACAGCGGGGAATCCGGTCCCTTTCTGGCCGCGCTGCCCCACCGGTACTTTGAGGAGGACCAGCTCCACGCCTTCATCCTCTCCCTGGAAAGGGATTACGACACCTGCATCGAGGGGCTGGAGGAATTCCTGCCCCATATCAACAACTGGGCCACCTGCGACCAGTTGTCCCCCAAGGTCTTCCGGAAACATCGCCCCGAACTGTTGACCCGTATCCGGAGCTGGCTGGATTCCCCCCACGAATACACCCTTCGCTTTGGCATCGGCATGTTGATGGAACACTTCCTGGGGGAAGATTTCGACCCGTCGTACCTGGCGTGGGTCGCCCGGCTCCGCTCCGATGCCTACTACGTCAACATGATGATCGCCTGGTATTTCGCCACCGCCCTGGCCAAAAAGTACGAGGCAGCCCTCCCCTATCTCGAGGAGAACCGGATGGAGGCCTGGGTGCACAACAAGGCCATCCAAAAGGCCCTGGAGAGCCGCCGCATCCCCCTCAAGGAAAAACAAACCCTGCGGGGGTTAAAGCGCAGCCGGTAGCAAAACAAGAAGGGCCGCTGCATGTTTTGTGCAACAACCCCTCTTGTGCAACACCGTCCTGCAACCGATCGCCGCCTTATCCCGACGTCTTTTCCGGCATCCACACCGGTTTGGGCGTGGGGGTAGGCGTGGGCGTGGGTTCCGGGGTAGGTTCCGGGGTAGGCTCCGGAGTCGTTTTTTCCCGGATCAGTTTTTCGTAGGCCCGGAAGAGTTCGGTGTCCCCGGTGCGGTCGAAGCCCGCCTTCAGGCTGTTCTTTTGCCGCTCGACATCCCCCATCAGCCGGTAGAGCTCCGCCACCTCGGTGTAGGGCTCGGGGCGGGCGGGATCCAGGTCGATGCATTTGGCATAGGCGTTCAGGGCCTTGTCCCGATCCCCGATCATCTCCTGGGTGCGCGCCACCTTCAGGGCGTAGTCGAAATTGTCGGGATCCATGCGCAGGGCGTCGTAGTAGGCGTCGGCCGCCCGCTTCACGCTGCCCCCCTCCAGGTATTCGTCCCCCAGGGCCGCATAGGCCCAGGCCTTGCTCCCCAGGCCCATGCTTGCCCGAAGCTTTTGCCCGCCGGGCATCACCAGCAGATAGAAGATGCCCGCCAGCACCGCCAACAGGAACAGGCCCGCCACCGCCGACTTGACGTGCCGCCCATAGGCGCTTTCCACTTCGTCGTACTCGTCCATTTCAAAGAAAGGGTCCTCTTTCCGGACCCGCCGCTTCCGGGGCACGATGGTGTTGGGGTTCTCCCGGTCCGCCCGCTTGCGGGGGATGACCGGCGCCCGGCGCTCCGGAATGCTCCGGCGGGGCTCCCGGGGTTCTTCCCAGAGGTCCTCCCAGGACTCCTCCCAAGGCTCCTCCCGGGGTTCTTTCCGGGGAGGAGGCGGAGGTTCAGCCCTCCTCCTGCGCCTGGCCTCCGTCCTTCTTACGGGCTGGGCGGGGTTCTCCTCCAGGGGGACCACCAGCCGGGAAGGATCGGGCCGCTTGAAGCGCTCGTCTTCCGTTTCCTGCTCCCCGGTCAAAAGCTGCACGCCGCAGAAGGCGCAGTACAGCGCGCCGTCCGGGTTGTCTTTGCCGCAACTGATACAGAACATACTGCCTCCGTTTACATATCCCTCAGGGATTCGTAGTAGGGATCTCCGGAGAAATCCCGATCCCTGTCCCCGGCCTCGCCCCCCAGCATCTCAATGGCGTTGGCGATCTCCAGGTAATCCAGGTAATTGATGTCCTCCATGCCCATGACCATGCGGAGGGCATCGATGGCCCGGGGATCTCCCAGCTTGCCCAGGAAGGAGGCGAACATGGCCCGCTCCCCGGTGCGCTGCAAAAATTCCCGCATGGTATAATCATAGATGCGTTGATCCCCCGGAAAGTTGCATAACAGGTCCAGGTAGGTGGCCAGCGCCCTGGGCTTCGCCCCTTCCAGCCGCTCCAGCATCTCCGACACCGGCTTTTCCCCCAGGCTCTGGAGCAGTTCCGCCGCCACGTCCGCCAGTTCCTCGGGCTCGCCCCGGTCCACCAGAAGCAGGCAGTCCGCCATGGGGGCATCGGTCCCGATCTCGATGAGGATGTTGAGGGCGGTGGTCCGAAGGCCGGAACAGGCGGAAGGGTCGTTCACCAGTGCCATCAGGGGCACTACGGAAGCCTCCCCCAGGGCGGCCAGCCGATCGGTCAAAAGGTCCGGCGCAGGCATGTCCGCCTCCTCGTAGGCCTTCAGCAGGTCGATCAGCTGCCCCGGGTCCGCAAAAGAGGCGAAATACCCGGCGGGAGACTGCCCCTCCAGCCAGGGGAAGGGCTGGTTGATGAATCGCAGGTACACCTCGGGCAGCTGCGCCTCCATGTCCTCGGGTTTGGGATAGCGGGCGGCGTTTTTCTGGATCCACCGGTGCAGGTACTCGTGAAATTTCTCGTCAAAGGGGATCAGTTTCATGGCAAAATCCTCCGTTCAGGGCCGGGTCGCCACGTCCAGCAGGGCGCGAAGCTCCTGCCCGCTGAAGGCGCGCCGGCTGTTGCAGAACTGGCAGTCCACGGTGCAATGATCCTGTTCCCGGATCAGCTGCTCCAATTCAGCCCGCCCGAGGGAGATCAGCGCCCGCTCCACCCGCTCCCGGGAACAGTCGCAGGCGTAACGGACGGACTGGGTACCCAGCACCTTGGGCTCCAGCCCCTCAAAGAGCCTGTGGATCAATGCCTCGTCCCCCCACTCTGCCAACAGGGAAGAGATGTGGGAAAAGACAGGGGCCCTCGCTTCCAAAAGCCCGGGGGCCTCCTGTAAAGCGCCGGGCAGCAGCTGCACCAGCAGCCCCCCTGCGGCCTGCACGGTGTCCCCCGTGAGCACCCCCAGGGAGACCAGAGAAGGGGTTTGCTCGGAGGCGGTGAAGTACAGGGCGAAATCCTCCCCCAATTCCCCGGAGACCAGGTTGACCTGTCCGGAGTAGGGCTCGCCAAAACCCAGGTCCTTGATGACCTGCAGGGTTCCGTGACGGCCCACCGCGTCCCCCACGGGCAGCTTGCCCTCTACCCGGGGCAGCTCCACGTCCGGCTGCTGTACGTAGCCCTTCACGTCCCCGGTGGGGCGGCCCACCGCGATCATGGTGCCCAGGGGCCCGTCCCCGCGGACGATGCAGCTCACCGAACCCTTGTCCTCCTTCAGCAGGGCGCCCATGATGCAGGTCATGCTCATGAGCCGGCCCAGGGCCGCGGTGGCGGTGCGGCTGAGCCCGTGGATCCGCCGCCCCTCCTCCGCCATGGCGGTGGAGCGCAACAGCAGCCCCCGGGCCTGTCCATTCAGCAGATCGATCCGATACAGGATATCCGCCGGAACCGTCTGATTCATACGCCGATCGTTTCCTTCCCGACTGTCGGGCGCTGTGATGCGCCTTTTTTCCGCGCCGCGAAATGCCAGCGCAGTTCCTGGTCTTCCGGCGGATCCAGGCGCCTGTCCCCGTACAGGGCGATGCCCGTGAATCCCGCCTTTTCCAGGGCCTTGACGAGGTCTTCCGCCCGGTGCGCCCGCTGGGTCTGCATTTCGTCGAAGCGCTGGTACAGGCCGCCCCCCCGGCGCAGAAAAAAGGTGAGGGCCATGTCCACCAATCCCCCCCGCCGCCGGGCGGTCCACAGGTAGGTCAGGTCCTCCCGGTCCTCGTAGTAGGGCGCTCCCTCCATCCCAAAGAGTTTGTGCGGGGTGGACACGTCGAAGACCAGGGCGCCGCCGGGGCGCAAACTTTGATGGGCCCGGGCAAAAAAAGAAGCCACTGCCTCGTCATCCAGCAGGTAATTGACCCCGTCGCAGGGACAGGCGATGGCATCCACGGGCCGATGCAGGGCCAGGCGGGTCATGTCCTGGCACACAAAGGTCAGGGATAGCCCCCGCTTCCGCGCCTTGTCCGAGGCGACCTGGAGCATGGGGGCGGACAGGTCCACCCCGGTCACCCGGATGCCCTTCGCCGCCCATTCCAGGGTCATGTTCCCGGTGCCGCAGCCGCACTCACACAGGTGCTTTGGTTTGCCCCCGGCGCTCTCCCGGATCAATTCCAGGTAGTAGTCCGCCCAGGCGGGGTAGTCGAAATCCTCCATCAGGCTGTCGTACAAAGCTGCAAATTGGGGGGTATACATGCCGGGCCTCCCCTTAGATCACCGGATTGGGATCTTCGACGTCCTCGTCGTCCTCGTCGTCATCCTGGCGCAGGCCCCGGCCCACGGCAGCCCCTTCGATCCTGGGGTTCAGGTACTTGTCAAAGCAGCTGTTGGCGTAGGAGGCATAGATGAAGCCGTTGAATGCAAAGCCGATGAGGAGGAAGAACAGCGCGACGATGAGGGCGCTGTAGGGCAGGTACACCATGGACAACAGGGCGGGCAGCACCGAAGTTGTGGCCAGGAACAGCAGGGACCAGGGCAGCCGCGCCACCACCATGATGGCGCTGTTGCGCACCAGCACCTTGAACTTCATGTCGTAGGTCACCATCATGGGATAGATGATCATGTTGATCATCCACCACAGGGCGCACACCGTCAGGGAAAGCATCTGGGGGATCACCCAGAGCCAGTTCTCCCTGGACATGTGGCCGTAGAACATGTAGCAGATGTACACCAGAAACAGGGAGAGCCCGTTGATCAGCCCCACGAGCAGCCCGTACTTCCAGTTGCCCTTCACCGCGTCTTTGAAGTCGCTGAGCACGAAGGCATGCTGGTCCCGGGCCCAGTTGCGCAGCACGTACATCTCCCCCGTGGCGCCGATGCCCGCCACCGCCAGGCACGGGATCATGCCCAGGAGGTAGATGGTCATGAGGCCGTTTTCTATCAGGTTTATGGAGCCCTCCCGGGCGCTGCCCAAAAGGGCCATCAAGTTGACGACGGTCCACACGATGCCGGGCAGGCAGAAGAGGGCGTACAAGAGGTTGACCCCCACCAGGCTGCTCAGCCGCACCCGCAGCATCTGCCAGAACAGCTGCCAGCGGTTTGCGGGCAGGTTTTCCGTGGTGAAATCCGCCTGACCCGCCTTGCCGTAATAGAATCGATTGAAAATGTTCCAGGCCACAACATTCCTCACCTTTCCCGTGGATGTAGCTATAGTTTATCATAGCACAACGGCAGGCAAAAGAAAAGCGCGGGAAGGGAAATCTGATGCTAAATGGGGATTTCCTTGCCGGCGTTGCGCCGAGGCGGAACGCCCCGCCGGAAGCCCCCCGCCGCAGATCCATTGGGATGCAAAAGCCGGTTTGCCCCTTTCCTGTGGCAAACTTCACAAATTCCCCCGAAAAATCTGCCCCCATCATGCCGTTGATGTGGTATAATGGAAGATAGCATTACGGATCAGGAGGAACATACGCATGATGGACAATTTTCGGGAAGAGGTGGCCGTGCGCCAAAAGCCCGGTTTGTACAACCTGATGTATATCCTGTGCTGGGTGATCATCGTCCTCAGCGGCATCATGGCCTTTATGAGCCTGCAGGGCGTCCTGCTGGCCATCACCACAACAGGCTTTGACGGCACCGCATTGTTCAACATCGTTTTGACGCTGCTCTTCGGCCTGGCCCTCTTTCTGTGCCTGCGCAACAAGGACAACCTGAAAACCGAGTTCGAGTACACCTTCACCAACGGGGACCTGGACGTGTCCAAGGTGATGAACAACAGAAAGCGCAAGTACCTGACCTGCCTGAACATGAAAAACGTGGATGCGGCGGGCCCGGTGAACTCCGAGGGTTTCCGGCGCCTGGTCTCCATGAAAGACGTCAAAAAGCACAACTGGTTCGTGAACCGGGAAGCCAAGCTGTATTACTTTTACTTCACCAAGAACCAGGTAAAGCACCTGATGGTGGTGGAATTGTCCGACGAAATGGTGGCCATGGTCAATAAGGCGGGATACCTGGGCTTCGGGGTGTGGCAGAAATGACTGCCTACCTGGACAACAGCGCCACGACCCGGCCTTCCGAGGCGGTCATCGCGGCCATGGAGCACTGTATGCGGGAGGGGTTTTACAATCCCTCCTCCCTTTACGCTCCGGCCATGGAGGCGGAAAAACAGCTGAAGCGGGCGCGGGCCGTCATCGAGGAGATACTGCATGCCCCTGCCGGGCAGCTGCTCTTTACCTCCGGGGGCACCGAAGCCAACAACCTGGCCCTGATGGGTTCCGTGGAAGCCATGTACGGGATGCGGCATCTGGCGGTGAGCCGGGTGGAACATCCCTCGGTGCTGGAGGCCGCCCGGGCCCTGGAGCGCCTGGGGCACCGGCTCAGCCTGATCCGGGTGGACGGGACGGGGGAACCCGACTGGGCGCAACTCGAGGATCTGCTGGAACGCGACCCCCCGGACCTGATCAGCATGATGCAGGTCAACAACGAGACCGGGGCGGTGCTGGACGTTCGGAAACTGTCCAAACTGGCCCGCCGGCTGTCCCCCAACACCCTGCTGCACCTGGACGGGGTACAGGGCTTTTTGCGCCTGCCCACGGACGCCCGTCTCTTCGACCTGTACACCCTGAGCGCCCACAAGATCCACGGGCCCAAGGGAGTAGGCGCCCTGTGGGTGCGCAAGGGGGTCCGGCTGGCGCCCCGGCAGCTGGGCGGCGATCAGGAGGACGGGCTGCGCTCCGGGACCGAGAACACCCCCGGCATCGCGGGATTGTTGGCGGCCGTAGAGAGGTATCCGGCGTCGGCAGCGAAAACCATGATGGAACTGAAAATGCGGCTGCTGAAGGGGATGCGGGAGCGGATCCCGGACCTAAAGGTGAACGGCCCCGATCCCGGTGCGGGGGCGCCCCACATCCTGAACCTCAGCTTCCCCGGGGTCCGGGGAGAGGTGCTGCTCCACGCCCTGGAGGCCAAAGGGGTGTACGTGTCCACCGGCGCCGCCTGCTCGTCCAAAAAGCGCAAGGTGAGCGGGGTGCTCAGCGCCATGGGCATCCCCCTGGACGTGGCGGAGGGCGCGCTGCGCTTCAGCCTGTGCCCGGACACCCGGGAAAGCCAGATCGATTACGCCTGCCGCTGTACCGGTGAGCTGTATGATACCCTCAAACGTTTCAGGAGGAAATGACATGAGAGACGTGCTCTTGCTGCGCTTCGGCGAAGTGCACCTGAAGGGGCTGAACCGGCCCTATTTTCTGCGCAAGCTGGTGGACAATGTGCGCCGCGCCGTGGAACCCCTGGGGGGGCGGGTGTGGATGAGCGATTCCCGCATCTACGTATCCGATTGCCCCGACATGGAAGCCTGCGCCCAGCGGGTGCGCCGGGTTTTCGGCATCCTGGGGGTGTGCCCCGCGGTGGAAATGGAAAAGGATCTGGAGGCCATCTGCAAGCAGTGCGCCCGCATGGCCGAAGGGTTGACGGGCACCTTTAAGGTGATCGCCCGGCGCAGCGACAAATCCTTCCCCCTGGATTCCATGGAATTGCAGAAGATCATCGGGGGGCGGGTGCTGGAAGCCAATCCGCACCTCACGGTGGACGTGCACCGTCCCGACCACAAACTGAACGTGGAGATCCGGGATCACTGCTACATCCGCCTCCACGAGGTAGAGGCGGTGGGGGGCCTGCCCATGGGCACCGGCGGCAAGGCCATGCTGCTGTTGTCCGGGGGCATCGACAGCCCGGTGGCGGGCTTCCAGGTGATGAAGCGGGGGGTCCGGGTGCAGGCGGTGCACTTCTTCTCCTTCCCCTACACCAGCGAGCGCGCCCGGGAAAAGGTGTGCGAACTGGCCCGGATCCTGGGAGAGTACGCCGGCGGCATGCTGGTGCACATCGTACCTTTCACCGAGATCCAGCTGGAGATCCATGAAAAGTGCCCCGACGGGCTGGGGACCGTGCTGATGCGCCGCTTCATGATGCGCATCGCGGAGCGCATCGCCCGGGCCCAGGGCTGCGGCGCCCTGATCACCGGGGAGAGCCTGGGCCAGGTGGCCAGCCAGACCATGGAAGCCATCGCCGCCACCGATGCGGTGGCGGGCATGCCCGTGTTCCGCCCCCTGATCGGGCTGGACAAGCTGGAGATCACCGACATCGCCGCCAGGATCGGCACCTACGAGACTTCCATCCTCCCCTACGAGGACTGCTGCACCGTGTTCACGCCCCGGCATCCCGTCACAAAGCCCAGGCTGGCGGACCTGGTCAAGGCAGAGGCCAGGCTGGACGTGGAGGGCCTGGTCGAGGCCGCCCTGGATGGGGTCACCCAGTACAAGAGTTGGGAGGATTCATAATGGATTTTGACATGGGGGCCCTGATCCAAGTGATGCGCCGGGCGGGCCGGGTCGCCCTGTCCGTTGAGGAACTGCATCCCCATACCAAGGGGGCGAGCGATTACGTCACCGACGTGGACCGGGCGGTGGACGCCTTCCTGATCCGGGAACTGCCCAGGCTCGTGCCCGGGCGGATGTACACCGAAGAGACCCCCATCGACCCCGGGGACTATCCCGGAAACACCTGGGTGGTGGACCCCATCGACGGCACCACCAACGTGATGTTCGGCCTGAACCTGTCCGCCATCTCCGCGGCCCTGGTCACCGACGGCTGCGTCCGGGCGGGGGCAATATATAACCCGTTTAGCGGCGAACTCTTCCACGCCCAAAAGGGGGGCGGCGCCTTCCTGAACGGGCAGCTCATCCGGGTCAGCGACACCCGCGACCTGGCGGACGCCCTGATCAGCTTTGAACTGGGCCCCTGCGCCAAGGGACAACAAGCCGGATACCTGGCCCGGGTCACCGCCCTGCACCAGGCGTCCAGCGGGGTGCGGCTGCTGGGCAGCGCTGCCCTGGACCTGTGCTACCTGGCCGCCGGCCGCCTGAGCGCCTGCGTCTTCGACGCCATCCATCCCTGGGACTACGCCGCGGGCCGGCTGATCCTCGAGGAAGCCGGGGGCGTGGCCACGGACTGCGAGGGGAAGCCCCTGGTGATGCGGGGCCGGGTCCGCTCCATGATGGCCACCAACGGGCACCTGCAGGAGGCCGTGCTTGAGATCATGAGGGGGTTTGCGTGGGAATAGGGCAGGAAAAGTAAATGAGAAAGCGACAACATCAGGGGGATGGGCGCCTTTTTATACCAGGCTACCCGTCCTCCTTTGCGCATCATCCCATGGCTTCCCGGATGGCGGCTTGGGCGAGGACCGCGGTGGGGTCGATGGTGGGATACGCGGAAAGGCCCTCGTACTGGGCAAAGGCCAGGGGCAATTCCGTGCAGCCCAGGATCAGCGCCTGCGCGCCCCGGGACAGCATGTCGTCCAGGGCGCGGCGCAGGGGCCCGGTGTCGTAGTCCCTCTTTCCCGCCTTGACGCCTTTGTAGATAAGGCCCATCACTTCCTCCCGGCCCTTTGTGTCCGGCTCGATCAATGCAACGCCCGCCGGCTCGAACACGTCGTGGTATATCCTGGCGCGGAGGGTGCCGTCTGTAGCCAGCAGACCCGCCTTCCGGACGCCCCGCCGCCGGGTCTCCTCCAGGGTCTCCCGGATCATGTGCAGGAAGGGTACGTGGACAAAGGGCAGCAGCCTGTCGTAAAAGGCGTGGGCGGTGTTGCAGGGCATGATGAGAAAATCCGCGCCCATGGCCTCGAGGCGGATGGCGCTGTTCACCATTTCCGGCAGGGGATCCGCGCCCCCGTGCAGCAGCGCCCGGGTCCGGTCGGGAATGGCGGTGTTGTTGTCGATTACGATATGAATATGCTCCCCGTCCGACCGGGCCGGGGTCCCCGTCACGATGCGCTGGAACAGATCCACCGTGGCCATGGGCCCCATGCCGCCGAGGATGCCGATCTTTTTCATAATTGATTCTCCCCCGCTCCAAGGATGTGCTGTGCAGCCGTTTCCACCGATCCACTGTGCGCAAACATGGTTTTTGGCGCATATGCAGTGTAGCACAAGCACATTCAAAAATCAACATGGACGTACCCATTTTCCATTCAGAGAGTTTGTTTTGCACCGCGTTCGATCCCTTGGCCATCCCGGCCGGATCGCCGATCACCACCCCATCTCATCAAGCCAGCGGAGCGTTTTTTTCTCCCGTTCTTTCGCGTCGTCCCGTGTGTATTTCCCAAGTTTCAGTTCGCCTTTGATCTCGCCGTCCAGGATATACAAGATCCTCTCGCACACCCCGGCATTTTTGCTGTCGTGGGTGGCCATCAGGATGGAGGTCCCTGCCCGGTTGATCTGCAAAAACGCCTCCATCACGTCCATCGCGGCCGCCTGGTTCAAAGCCCCGGTAGGTTCATCCGCGAACAGGATTTCAGGTTCCATCATCATGCTGCGGCAGATGCACGCCCTCTGAAGCTGTCCGCCGGACACTTCATGGACCCGCCTTTCGGCAAGATCTCCGATGTGAAAACCATCCATCAGGGCCCGTGCCCGTTTGTACAGTTCCCGCCTCTGCTTCTTCTTTGCATGAACCGCCGGCAAAACAATGTTGTCGATGATGTTTAGGTTGGCCAATACGTTCATCTGCTGAAATACGAACCCCATTTGGTTCAGCCGCAAACGCGCCTTCTCATCTTCGCGCAGGCCGACGATTTCAATGCCGCCGAGCCGGACCTCTCCGCCATCCGCCTGATCCATTCCGGACACATTGTACAAAAGCGTTGATTTGCCGGAACCCGAAGGCCCCATCAAGGCGATCATTTCCCCTTCCTGGATTTCAAAACCGATGCTTTTGAGAATATCCCCTTTGCATAGATCCCTGACCGTTAGGACTGTACCCATGGCTTTCTTCACCCTCCAAATCAATCATTGCCCGTGCGGGCGCCGAGGCATTCGTATGCCCGAATCCTGCCAACTTCTTTCAGGCTTGCCCAGGTTGCAAGCGCCGCTGCCGCTGCGATCGCCACGGGCGCAACCACAAATACCGCGATCGGATTGATGATAAAATGAAATCCGTATGCCCCCATGGAGCCCAGCAATGCGCCGGCAAGGCTTTGTCCCGGGACGATCCCGGCAAAGCACCCGACCGCAATGCCCGGCAAAACATATTGAAAAGTCTTTTTCACATACGCTTCTTTGATATCTGCCGAGGTGAATCCCAGCGCTTTCTTGAGCGAGCTATCGCTGCGCTCTCGCCAGATCGCCAGGCGCAAGAGCAAGAGCGTCACCACAAAGAGGATCAGGCATGCCGAGGCGGCCGACACGACGGCTGCTTTTTGGATGTTGCGGATGGTTTGCCCATAGGTCCCCCTGATATAGTCCGCGATCGTGGCCGCCTTGATTCCGTCATCGTGGGAAGAATACTTTGTCCGGTACGCTTCAACCCATGCGCCCGCGAGTCGATCATCCTCCAGGGAGAGATAGATCACGCTCCACATGACCGGCGTCTGATCTTCATAACCGGCCAAGCAGGCTTTGGCCGTCTTGCCCCCATTTGTGACGTCCGAATAGATTCCACAGACTGTGCAGGACACAGGGCCCGCATGGTTATCCCCCAAATCAGGATAGACGCGGATCGTATCGCCTACGTGGACGTTCATTTCCTTTGAATTCAGGATCGATACCGCTATTTCATCCCTGCTGTCAGGATGGCTGCCTTCCAGGTAACGCACCGGGAATCTGCCGTGATCTCCGTTTTCGATCATCAGATTGTAGGCAGTTCCGTCAGGCAGCACCGTCTTGTAAGAACCGGTATGCATCAACGCATAATCCCGCACCAACGCATCCTGCTCTATTTCCCTCGCAGCGGCCTTTGCTTTTTCTTCAACCGCCTCGGTCTGCCTGATATCGATTCGGACCTGGCTCTCTCCGATCCCCATATACGTGACAAATCCGGGCGCTGCGATGGTGCTTTGTATATTCCATGGCACCAGGATCATAAATACTGCTGACGCGGTGATGATTCCGATCGGCAGGTAAAGATTCTTCTTTTTTCCGTAGTTCCCCTGTCCGTACAGCGCCCGGACAACAGACATTTTTTCCATTTTGCCAAGCGTGCGGTACACGGACAGCAAAATGATCCCTTCTGCCGCAAGAGAACCCAGGATCATCAAGGGATAGATCAGGTCCATATGGCCTGCCTCGCCGTATAGTTCCCGCATCTGCGCGCCCAGCGGCTCCGCAGCGATCAGCGCCGCTATGACGCCGACCAGGCATCCGAACACGGACAACAGCAAATACTTGGAAAAATACAGGCTGCGAACGTCTCTTTTCGAAATACCGACAGCTTTCAGCAGGCCAATTTCGCGTTTGTCCTTTTCAAGCTGTGTCAGTATGATATATCGGATGCACAGCATGGAGATAAAAAGCACCACGGCGCTGACCAGCAAGATGACAAGGATCATCATTCCGTCGGAAAGCGCGTTCATCATTTTGACGAGGGGATACGTGATCGTAGGGCCGTTTCCCGGCAGGCCCGCATCCTCATACGCCGTGGAAAATGCGTTGGTATCGCTGCCTTCTCGAAGCTTGAATTCGATCAGGTACTCTTCGTGTCCAAGAGGCCTCATCCTTTCATAATCCGCTTGGTTCACCAGAAACCTCTTGGAAGAAGCCATCATGGAATTCATCTGTGAATCCCTCAGAAATCCCGCAACGCCGAGCTCTTGCAGGCCGATCTGCATGACATCCCCTGTCTGGATCCCGTACTCCCTTTTATAACAGACCGGGACGTATACTTCCCCCGGATCGGGCTGGATCCTTTTGTTCTCCGCGTCGATGAGAAAATCGAACGAGTGATTTTGACAGCACAGCCCGTTGTCCTGCATGTTGTCGATAAGCGATTTCCCGCCAATCGATAGCTGGGAATTCTGCAAGTTCAGGAATCTGCATACCTGCATGGCCTCCACGTCGCCTCTCTCCTCCGAAAAGAGGGCAAGCTCCTCTTCATCGATCTCTCCGGCATGCATCTGGAGAAAATCCGGGGTCTGTGCGGTTTCCATCAAACAGTCGATGGAGCTTGAAAGGCTTCCGAACAGAAGGATTGAAAGCCCAAGCAGCATGGCAGAAGCCGCCATAAAGATGCAGGTCGATACGGCGACCAGCTTGTTCGCCTGTAAATCATTGACGATCAATCGTTTTTTCATTTTGCTCCAAATCCCTCACGTCTTTGAAAAAAATAAGTGCCACGGCAACCATGGCAAGAAGCGCGCCCGAGACCATCACCACATATGCCGCCCCCCTTCCAACGCCTACCTGCCTGACCGAGCCTACCCTGTCTGCCACCCATCCCATACATCCGTATGCCACGACGTAACCAAACTGCGACAGGAGGCCTATCAGTCCCCATGCCCTTCCCTGCGCATCGGCATCTATATTCGTCCTGATGAGGTAGTCCAGGCAGTTATTGGCAAAAGGCAGCGTGAAGAAAAACAGAAAGCCGAAACAGCAGATTGTATAGATGTTTTCTTTCAAGCCAAAGCCGACCATTGCAAGGCCCGCCAAAATCAGGGATGCGCTGAGCACCCTTGCAAAGTGCTTCTTTACTCCCCAAATCCCCAAAATTACACTCGATACAAGCATCCCGCATGCGCAGATGGTCTCTGCGGCGCCGAGGACGCTGCTGTTTGCGAAATGAAGAATCATCGGCTCCGACAAGACCTGCATGGCGCCCATAAAGCAGGTCATGATGGATGAAACGACAATCAGGATCAGAACGCCGCGCTTTTTTGTGATGGCGCTCCATCCTTCCCTGAAGCTATCCAACAACGTCACGTTGTCTTCAGGCGTTTGGGACGGAAGGCCGGCTCTTACGATCGCAGTACAGGCTGCCGTGAAAAAAAATGTGCCGATATCGATGAGCAGCAGGAGCTTTACGTCGCTTACGGCCAGCAAGAGCCCTGCGGCGACAGGCGAAACAAGATACCTGGCGCTTCCCGCGACGCTTACCATGCCGCTCGCCTTTGAGAATTCCTCCCTGGTGAGAAGATCTGTCACCGTCGCCCTGTAGGACGGTTCCAGAAGGGATGAAAAGACGGAACTGACAAATACGCCGATGCAGATCTGATACAGCGCCGCCTCGCCCATCAGCATGCAGACGAGGATATAAACGAGCCCAAGCGCGGACAGGCCGTCGCCTATGATCATGAGGAGCCGCCTGTCGTACCTGTCGGCCGCGATGCCCGCCGGCACGCTCAACAGCAATTTGGGCAAAAATGCCAGCAAGGTCACCAACGCCATACTGCCGGCGCTTCCCGTCTTTTGAAACACGTACACGCCGAGCCCGAAGCTGGTGAGCCCCCCGCCTATCGCCGACACCAGTTCTCCGCTCCAAAGAAGCAAAAATTTGCTGTAGTTCGTTTTCCGTTTCACGTTCCACTCTCCGAATTGTATTATCGACCGTCTGCCTGTCGGTTGTTGTCGCCAATGTATGGGACCTACCATGCGATGGGGTAGATCCCGCTTTCCCGAACCTGTTCTATTTGGAAAAAATCTTCCTGATCGCCGCCGTGAGGCTGCCTTCCCGTGCGCCCAAAATCCTCTCGGTATGGTAGATGAACGCCTTGCTCTTTTTTTCGATTGCCGAAGGCGACAAGCCGGAAAGCTCATCAAAGGCATTGCTCGAATACGTAAGGATCATCTCCACCGCGTCCGAAGGGTATTCCGTGTCGAAGATGCCGGTTGCGTTGCCCTCTTCGATCAGCTTTGCGATCACAGGAACGATTCCTTTTATGATACGCTCCTGCATTTTTTGATGAAGCAAAGCGTTCTGGGGTTTATGGATCTGCTCCAATACCTCGGTGCCGATTCCGCCCTCGATGTTCAGCGCCAGAACGGATCCGGTAAGGCGCTCCAGGAGCGGGATGCTCCGGTCCGAAACAATCGCCTCTGCCTGTTCGATCTTTTCGCATCGTATCCTCTCTACGAGGGCATCGAGGATCTCTTCCTTGGTTTTGAAATGGTAATACAGCGTGCCGCGCGCAATACCAATTTTGCTGATGATGTCGTTCGTACTGGTATTGTCAAAGCCTTTCTCTGCGAACAACTGCTCCGCCACATCCAGTATTTCGTTTTTTCTCTCTTCTGCAGATTTTACAACTCTCATGGCTTCCTTGATCCTTTTCTCTTTCGACCGGCACCCTGTCGGTATGTTAGTTGTATCACGTTTGCCCTTTTTTGTCAACGCCTGTTCTTGAATAAATCGGTAAATTTGAAGTCCGTATCCGTGTGCTCTTTTCAATCGCATGCGGCGCTCGTTTGGCGTCGGGGAGGTTCATGTCAACCGCAAATGGCTCCGGCAACAGGATAAGCGCCAGCATCAGGGCATCCATTGTTTGGCAGGCATGCCCCCGCATCCCCTTGATAATGCATTCCCCGTTCTTTTCATAACGCCGTCTCCTTTTTTCTGCAAGTTCGCAATGCTTTGGGCTTGCATCGGTGGTCCTGAGAAACGCTGAACGATCGGATCAAATCACCGTAGGCCCGGCAACACCCCGGGTTTCGATTGTCCAATCTGAATGGGATCCCAAATCAATCCTCTCTGATCACCTTCCATTGATCATACAAATGATCCATCGAAGACCTTGCATTGGCTGGACTGGTAGAGGGCAGTTGAATGGCTTGATATCCCGTGTTCTGCTCCTGGTATTTTTGATAGTAGCGATAGGCAGTCCCGCCGTTGCAGAAAACTTGCTTTATATCCGCCTCTATAAAAATCGGGCTTAAATCGGAGGGAACTACGTTTTGAATGCTGGCATCACTGGACCCGATGATATCACACTGGTAAATGACATCGTAGAGGGCAAGATGATGCTGCAAAAGAAAGGCTCTTCTTTCTTCTATATCAATGCTCAGTTTCACATCAAAAATCCGCTCAAGCAAAGGCCAGAAACGATTCCGGGGATGTCCATAAAAGAAGCCATATTCTCTGGTTTTGACAGAGGGAAAGGAACCCAGGATCAGAATTCTTGAATCAGCTCGAAAAAGAGGCCGGAGCGGGTGGGTAATGGTTTGATGTCTGGTCATTTTCCCCTCTCTTATCTGCTCAATTCTTCATTTTATCAGCGCTGCATTATCCATTGACCTATTTTTGTCACTCCCACTCGATGCAGAGAAACATCATCTAAGCTTTTTTGTTTAGCTTTATCGTGCTCATTATCTCGAGTGTCTACATTATCCCGGTGGTATTGGCTATCATATTTGTTGTTGCCAGGTGAATACGTCGCCACATCATTCTTTATTCGATTAACTACATTCCGGCTACAATTAATGCATAATCAAAAACAATTTACTTAAGTAGTTCCTCCATACTTGTTTTAACTTGAATTAGTTCTCGATTTAGTTCACTTACATACTCGCTACAAACCTCCTTATATAACCCCTTGGCATAGCCATCAGCAATTACTAACTCAACAGTAACATTGTTGTTCATAAGCAACTCTAATAACTTAGTGAAAACATCTTTCATCTCAGCTTGACCACTTGATCTATTCATGTAAATCACGTACTTATTTTCATCTTCATCCATTTTAAAAACCATCACATCTTCATTATTAAGTTCTTTTAGTTCGACAATAACACGAACTGACTGTTGGCTACTTTGTTTCATATATGCTCTTCCTTTCATAAAAAGCTTCTTTTCCCCCTTCAAGCGTATGGAGACTTTCTTCTGTCCAACTCCTAACATCATTTGAATTCTCTATGTTTACCAGTCTATCGTCAAAAGGATTCCCAGTATATGTGGCATAAACACCATTTTTATGCGTCCTCAGTATTGACATGTAGGGTAGCGTTCTTACAGCAATGTTTGCATTATGAGTAGCAACTACCACCATTTTGTGTTTCTTTGCTAGATCAGACAATATCGGTCTAACACTACTGTCTATATAGGAATTCCCCATCCCCAACTCCGGCTCATCAAGAAAGTAGGCATCTGCATCACTAGATAACACCTGCTGCAACATGAGTATGCTCTTTTCTCCACTTGACGGTGAGTATAGACTTCCGTCCTCTAACACAATTTGCCTAGAGATTCCCAAGAATTTCTCTAATGAATCCACCTGCATTTCGTGGCACTTTTGGGCGAACTCAACGACTAGATTCGCAACGTCTATTTTGCAGGCATTTCTTTCTATATCACGCAATTTAGCAATAACATCCCTCAAATTTCTTATGCCTAGGAAAAACTCATTCGTTCTTGACTCATCACATAATAATCTATATTTAGTGTTAATATAAACTTGGCCTTTCCCATCAATTTCCCCCAAGTATTTCGTTTCGTTGTGTTCTTTGCTTTGAAGGTTCTTAATGATAGAGTTTGCATGTTGCTTTAACTCAATACGATTCAATGCAAATTCTCTAAACCCAGTAGAAGCAGGTTTTGATACAGTGCTTGATTTTTTATCAGCAATGGATTTTATAGATCTCAAGCTAAAGTTAACAAGTAAAGTTGCTTGCTCTTCGATAATACACTGCAACAACTTCTTTTTATTGTTTATAAGTAGCTTTTCTAAGAGCTCTTTTAATTTCTTAACATCATGTTCATCTAAATATAGTGAAGGATCGATTTTACTAATAGTCTCATTAATTAACTTGATTTGCTTGTAATTCGAATGATGAATCCTAGTACAGCTTGGTTCCAAATCTACAAGGTCAGATGAATCAGTGATTTTCATTCTGCTTTTATTCGTATTATGATCTCTCGTTGAGCACCATGACAAATAACTCGCTAAGAGAGTGGGAGTTTTTTCTGTCCATTCAAATATTCTGGTAAACTCTAATTCACAGTCATTGGCATTGATTTTAGATATATCTCGATCAACGTTTCTCGTATCTAAAATTTCACTAAACTTTTCATCCTTCTCTACTCCCTTATATAAAAGGCTATTTATACCCAAGGCCTTTGCTTCATTGTAGAGTGTTTGAAGAATTTCACTTTTTCCTGTTCCTTTTTGTCCGAAAACAATGTTCATGTCCTCGTAAATATTGAGTTTTATTTTCACTGTATGATGAGGTGAGGCCGTCATAGTATTATACTTTTTCTTGTTGAGCAATGTGTTAACAACCGTGGAATCCCTTTTGGCTAATAAACAAAATTGTTGAAAGCTTGCTACAGGCAACCTAAGCTCCGCAAATGTTGACTTCTCGTAATCATCCCAGTTTTTTACATCACTACCTATTAGCACATTAAAACCATGGTTAGCAAAAACACCTAATGCCTTATGGTCAGAAGTTTCATTGAAAACTCTAGCCGTGTCACCAACAACTCGAAGTAGTTCTTCTCGATCTTCCTCGGAAATTGATGGTTTTTTATGAAAGTGCGCTATATAAATTGTATCGCAATCGTTTAGCGCTTTATATACTTCTTGAATTGTACACGTTACTGTTTCAATGCTCTTCCCCGAAAACAGCTTATTTACTTTTTGGGCAAACTCTTCCGCATTATCAGGATTCGCCACAACAACTAAATGCCATTTGCTACCATGTTCCTGTTTTATATCTATCTCTACCCCAGGCCATACTTGACATATTTCGTTGACCACATCACGAAGCTCGATATATTGCGTATAGTCAAAGTGATTGTGATTCGTTATTGCAATAATCTTAACATCCGCATTGGCGACCTTTTGACGAAATACCTCAGTTGTTACATTTCGTCCCTCGCCATCTCCCTTTTTCGTCATTTTTGTGTGACAATGTAAGTCAATTTTCAAATCAGCACCTCCGTATCACATGACTCAATAAGAGCAGCACATCTTCAATTCATTATCCATCCGCCCACATCTCACACTGCCCAATCACCGTAGCAATCGCGTCTTCCATCCCTTCAGGCGGATACTTGTATTTCCGCAGCAGCTTTTTTACCATGCGCCGCATTTTCGCTCGGGCAGATTCCTTTTTCTGCCAATCAATGGTACGGTTTTTTCGCAGCATTTCTGTAAGGTCACGAGCCATGGACACCAGTACATCGTTCTCATAAAAATCTTTAACGGCCTGAGGACTGGTCAAGGCATCATAGAAGGCTAACTCTTCTTCTGTCAACCCCATGGCTTCTCCTTCAGCCTTGGCGTTATTGATTTCCTTGGCCATTTTGATCAGTTCTGCAATTACCTGCTCATTGGT
>JAAYOH010000091.1 GCA_012520375.1 Clostridiales bacterium | reverse complement strand
TGATTACTTCTTTGCTCGCTCTTTGTGCATTGTTCCTCTAATCTTCATCCTCTTCACTAGTTTGCCATACTTATTGCACCCTCCCTCGTTTTCTTTGACACTACTGCATTTACTTTGGCTATTGACCCCTGTTTTTTCTGCTGAATACCCTTTCCGGTATCATCCGTTTTTGCATAAAAAAGGGGATGCCACAGACAGGGCAGCCCCCACGCAGCGCCCGCTATTGGTAGTAAGCCACTGCAGCTTCGAACATGTGCATATCATACACGCCGGGTACATTGCAGTATAGGCCGGAGCCGATGCGTTCGCTGTGGCCCATCTTGCCAAATACCCGTCCGTCGGGAGAGGTGATCCCTTCGATGGCGAAGGCGGAGCCGTTCGGGTTGAAGCGCACATCGCTCGTGGCCTTGTCTTCCATGTCCACGTACTGGGTAGCGATCTGTCCCTTGGCAGCCAATTCCCTGATCAGCGCCTCATCCGCCAAGAAGCGCCCTTCGCCGTGGGATATGGGGACGCTGTATACCTCTCCTGTCCGCGTCCGGGATAACCAGGGAGACTTGTTGGAGGCGATGCGGGTCCGTACGATGCGGGACTGGTGCCTGGAGATGGTGTTGTAGGTCAGGGTGGGACAGGACGCGTCGGTATCTATGATCTTTCCGTAGGGTACCAGACCCAATTTAATGAGGGCTTGGAATCCGTTGCATATGCCGCAAATCAGCCCGTCCCGCTGGTCCAACAGCTTTGTGACCCCGTCCTTGATCGCGGCGTTTCGGAAAAAAGCAGTGATGAACTTGCCGCTGCCGTCCGGCTCGTCTCCCCCGGAGAAACCACCGGGGATGAAGATCATCTGGGCGTTTGAAAGCATCTTGGCAAAGGCGTTCACGCTTTCCCGGATTCCGCTGGAGGAAAGGTTGTTGATCACCAGGACCTCCGGAACCGCCCCTGCATCCTGCAGTGCCTTGGCTGTGTCATATTCGCAGTTGGTACCAGGAAACACCGGGATCAGCACCCGGGGCCCTGAAACCCTGATGGCAGAATGCCTGGCGACACTGTTGTGAGAAGTAAAGGTTTGGCAAGGCGACTCCTGCCTGATATTGCAGGGGAATACAGACTCCAGCTTGTTTTCGTACAGTCTAAATAAGACTTTGGTTTCTATTGACTTGCCTCGCCAGGTAAATTCTCTCTTCGAAAGGACACGGCCCACCATCAGCGCTCCTTCGGGTCGTTGGGATGTATCGGCCAATTCCAAAAGGAATCCATAGTCCATCCGTCCGAACAGGGTTTTCAGGGAGATTCCATCCTCAAAAGCAAAGCCCAGGTCGTTGCCCATGGCCATTTTCAGCACGGAGGCCGCGAGGCCGCCATGGCCGGGCACATGGCAAGCCAACGCCTTCTTCTCCCGCAACAAGCGGGTTACCGTATCGAACAGCTCCAACAGGGAGGCCGTATCCGGCAAGCCGTTTCCATCATAGCGGGGGGTTAAAAGCACCACGCGGCTGCCCGCCCGTTTGAACTCGGGGGACACGATATTCCGTGCTTTTTCTGTCGTCACGGCAAAAGAAACCAAAGTTGGCGGCACGTCCAGGTCTTCGAAACTGCCGGACATGGAATCCTTGCCTCCGATGGCGGCAATACCCAAGGCTTTTTGCGCCTTGAAAGCCCCCAAAAGCGCCGCTAGGGGTGCCCCCCAACGCTCCGGCGCCTTGCCCGGGCGCGGGAAATATTCCTGGAAACTCAGATATACCTCCTCAAAAGAGGCGCCGGATGCGATCAATTTGCCGACGGAGCCCACCACCGCATGATACGCGCCGTGATAAGGGCTGCATTCGGAGAGGTACGGGTCATAGGCGTAAGCCATCAGGGAGCAGTCGTCCGTATGCTTCTTCTCAACCGGGATCTTTTGCACCATGGCCTGGGCCGGGGTCAACTGGCATCTCCCCCCGAAAGGCATCATTACGGTCCCCGCCCCAATGGTGGAATCGAACCGCTCTGAAAGGCCCCGTTGGGAACACACGTTCAAATCCTCTGCCAACCGCCTGTACCCTTCCAGAAAGTCTTCCGGCACCTTCTCAGGAGGCTTACAGCCCTTTTGCACCACGACCCCGATGTGCTTGGGGGCGCCGTTGGAATCCAGGAAATCCCGGCTGACGTCCACAATCTTTTTTCCGTTCCAGTACATCACCAGCCGCTTTTCTTCCTGCACCTCCGCCACAGGGCATGCATTGAGGTTCTCTTCTCCGGCAAGAGCGACAAAGGCTTCCGCGTCCCCCGGATCCACCACCACGGCCATGCGCTCCTGCGACTCGCTGATGGCCAGTTCTGTGCCGTCGAGACCCTCATATTTTTTGGGCACGGCGTTCAGGTCGATGACAAGTCCGTCCGCCAACTCTCCAATGGCCACGGATACCCCGCCCGCGCCAAAGTCGTTGCAGCGCTTGATCATCCGGGTAGCTACGGGGTTGCGGAACAGGCGCTGGAGCTTCCGCTCCTCCGGCGCGTTGCCCTTTTGTACCTGGGCGCCGCAAGTCTCCACGGAACGGGCATCATGGGCCTTGGAAGAGCCGGTGGCGCCGCCGATCCCGTCCCGGCCGGTCCCGCCCCCCAGCAGAATCACCACGTCCCCGGGCTGTGGGGCCTCGCGCCGCACGTTGCCTGCCGGGGTGGCGCCGATGACAGCCCCGATCTCCATGCGCTTGGCGACGTAGCCCGGGTGGTAGATCTCTTCCACGATGCCGGTGGCCAGGCCGATCTGGTTGCCATATGAAGCGTAGCCTGCCGCCGCCGTGGTCACCAGTTTGCGCTGGGGCAGCTTGCCGGGCAGGGTAGCCTCGACGGGTTTCAGGGGATCCCCCGCGCCCGTCACCCGCATGGCGCCATATACGTAGGCGCGCCCGGACAAAGGATCCCGGATGGCGCCGCCGATGCAGGTAGCCGCACCGCCAAAGGGCTCGATTTCCGTGGGATGGTTGTGGGTCTCATTTTTGAACAGCAACAGCCAGGGCTCCTGCACGCCGTCCACCTCCACCTGGATCTTCACCGTGCAGGCGTTGATCTCCTCAGAGGCGTCCAATTTGTCCAGCTTGCCCTGGGCGGTCAGGGCCTGCACCGCGATGGTGGCCAGGTCCATCAGGCATATGGGTTTGGTCCTGCCCAGTTCCTGCCTCAGCGCCAGGTATTCCCTGTAGGTCTCCTCTATCTGTTCATCCTCAAACCTGACCTCGTCGATCCGGGTCAGGAAGGTGGTATGCCGGCAGTGGTCCGACCAGTAGGTGTCGATCATGCGGATCTCGGTGATGGTGGGATCCCGCTTCTCCTCCCGGAAATAGTCCCGGCAAAAGGCAATATCGTCCGCATCCATGGCCAAGCCATATTCGGTCACAAAGTCCTGCAGCGCCGCCTCCTCCAGGGCGATAAAGCCCTTCAGGGTCTCTACTTCCGTGGGGATGGCGTATTCCATCTCCAGGGTATCCGGCAGTTCCAGCCGGGCCTCCCGGGCTTCCACCGGGTTGATGACGTAGGCCTTGATTTTCTCCACCTGTTCTTTTGAGAGCGCACCGTATAGCGCGTACACCTTGGCGGTGCGGATGAGGGGGCGCTCCCCCTGGGACAGGATCTGGATGCATTGGGCCGCAGAGTCCGCCCGCTGGTCGAACTGGCCGGGCAGATATTCCACCGCAAACACCTGTGCGCCGGCAGTGTCGGGCTGCCGGCTGAGGATGTCCAGCTGGGGCTCGGAGAAAACGGTCTTGCAGGCGTAATCAAAGACCTGGGGTTCAATGCCCTGGACATCGTAGCGGTTGATGATCCGCAGGTTCTCAAAGGCTTTGATGCCAAGAAAATCCTTCGCCTCTGCCATCAGCGCCTTTGCCTCATTGGCCAATTCGGTTTTTTTCTCCACATACACGCGATAGACCATTGCTAGCCCTCCGCTTTCAGCGCCTGCGCCCCGATATCACGTCGGCAGTATTTGTTTTCGAATTGCACCTGGTCCGCGACGGCGTAGGCTTGGGCCACCGCCTCTTTCAAGGTATCCGCCGTGGCCACGGCGCCCAGCACCCTGCCCCCGTCGGTCAAGAGCTGCTTGCCATCCAGTTTGGCCCCCGCCACGTACAGATGATCCCAGACCCTGTCTTCTCCGGTGATGGGCAGGCCTTTTTCATAGTGCTCCGGGTACCCCGCCGAGGCCAGGATGACGCAGCAGGCCGCGCCTTCCACAAATTCCACCTGGGCGTTCGCCAGTTCCCCCTTCGTCACCGCCTGCATGACGGTGAGCAGGTCGCTCTTCAGCAAGGGCAGCACCACCTGGGTCTCCGGATCGCCAAAGCGGCAGTTGTACTCGATCACCTTGGGTCCCTTTTCCGTGAGCATCAACCCAAAATAGAGGCAGCCCTTGAACGTGCGGCCCTCTCTGTTCATAGCCTCCATGGTGGGAAGGAAGATCTCGTCCATGCAGCGCTCCGCCATTTCCTTTGTGTAGTACGGATTGGGCGCCACCGTACCCATGCCCCCGGTATTCAGTCCCTCGTCCCCATCCAGGGCCCGCTTGTGGTCCATGGAGGACACCATGGGCACCAGGCACTTTCCGTCGGTAAAGGCCAGCACCGATACTTCTGGACCGCTCAGATGCTCCTCGATGACGATCCTCTCGCCGCTCTTCCCGAAGCGCCCTTCCCGCATCATGCCGTTGACCGCATCCCGCGCTTCTTTCAGGGTCTGGGCGATGATCACGCCCTTGCCCAGGGCCAGGCCGTCCGCCTTGAGCACGATGGGGAAACGCACGGTCTCCAGATAGCCCAGCGCCTCGTCGGCATCTTCAAAGTGCTCGTAGGCCGCCGTGGGGATGCCGTACTTTTTCATCAGGCCCTTGGCAAAAATCTTGCTGCCTTCGATGATGGCCGCATTGGCCCGGGGCCCAAAGCAGGGCACCCCGGCTGCTTCCAGGGCATCGACACAGCCCAGGACCAGGGGATCGTCCGGAGCCACCACGGCATAGTCCACGGCATTTTCCACGGCAAATGCCACGATGGCGGGGATATCTTTCACATCGATGGGCACACACCGGGCGTCCCGGGCGATGCCTCCGTTGCCCGGCAGGGCGTACACCTGTTCGACATCCGGGTTCTTCCTGATGGCGCGGATCAGCGCATGCTCGCGCCCGCCGCTGCCCACTACCATGGTTTTCATATGCTCCTCCAAATCCCTCAGTGGTGAAACAGGCGCATGCCCGTGAAGGCCATGACCATGCCGTATTTGTCGCAGGTGGCGATCACGTCGTCATCCCGGATGGAACCGCCGGGTTCCGCCACGTAGGACACGCCGCTCTTGTGGGCGCGCTCGATGTTGTCGCCGAAGGGAAAGAAGGCGTCGCTGCCCAGGGAAACCCCGCTGATGCCGTCCAGGTATTTCCGGGCTTCTTCGTCCCCAAGGGGCTCCGGCCGGGCGGTAAAGTACTTCTGCCAGTTGCCCTCGGTGCACACGTCCTCTTCGTTTTTGTTGATGTAGCCGTCGATGACGTTGTCCCGGGTGGGTCGTGGGATATCGCTGCGGAAGGGCAGGGAAAGCACCTTTTCGCATTGCCGCAGGAACCAGGTGTCCGCCTTGGAGCCGGCCAGGCGGGTGCAATGGATGCGGCTCTGCTGCCCTGCGCCTACGCCGATGGCCTGGCCTCCCACCGCATAGCATACCGAGTTGGACTGGGTATACTTCAGGGTGATCAGAGAGAGGATCAGATCCCGCACGGCCTCTTCGGGAAGTTCCTTTTTGGCTGTGACGATCCTTTCGAGCAGGGTCCGGTCGATGCGGAAATTGTTGCGTCCCTGCTCGAACGTGATGCCGTACACCATCTTCTTCTCTTGCTCGGCAGGCACGTAGTCGGGGTCGATCTCCACCACGTTGTAGTTGCCTCCCCTTTTGCCCTTCAGCACCGCCAGGGCTTCGGGGACGTAACCCGGGGCGATGACGCCGTCCGACACTTCCCGCCTGATCAAATTGGCCGTGGTCAGGTCGCACACGTCGGACAGGGCGACCCAATCCCCGAAGGAACACATCCGGTCGGTCCCCCGGGCCCTGGCGTAGGCGCAAGCCAGGGGCGAATCCTCCAGCCCGGGCACATCGTCCACAAAGCAGGCCCGCTTCAGGGCGGGGCTCAGGGGCAGCGCCACGGCCGCAGAGGTGGGGCTCACATGTTTGAAGGAGGTGGCGCAGGGCAGGCCGGTGGCCTCTTTCAGCTCCTTGACCAACTGCCAGCTGTTGAAGGCGTCCAGGAAGTTGATATAGCCCGGACGCCCGTTCAGGATGCGGATGGGCAGGTTTCCCCCATCCTCCATGTAAATGCTGGCAGGTTTCTGGTTGGGGTTGCAGCCGTACTTCAATTCAAAGCTTTTCATGTTCATTTCCTCCTCAGGCGTTCTTGTTGATCACGCGCTCTTTTGACCCGCCGCCGGCAAGGTCGATGTACCGGACGTACAGGGAGATCTTGTTGTCCTTGTCCAACGCCTCCCACAGGACATCGGCAAAGGCATCGATGTCGTCCGGGATAGATACCCGCTCCGGTTCCCCCTGGAAACTCGGGAGGGGATCTCCGTCACATACATAGGTGTGGAGGAAATGGCCCAAGCCGGGCAGCGCAGGATAGGCAAAAAACTGGCGGCAGCAACCGCTCCCTTGGGCGTCCGCAGACTTCAGGATGCTCATCTCGTAGTCAAAGTCCCCCTCCCCAAAGTTCAGCATGCCGCTGATCCGGGGCGTATGGTTGGGTGCGTCGGGCTCAAAGGTCCGGGTCTTCAGGGCCTCGATAAAGCTTCTGCCCCCCGAGAGGGCGTCGTAAATGGTGTCGGTCTGGTTACCGTTGGTCACGATCAGGTGACTGCCCCGGCTCCTGATGGCGGCATACATGATCAAGCTGGGGTCCTGGACCTTGGAGGCGTCAAAGGGCTCGGTGAAAACCTCTCCCTCCCGCACAGTGAAGATCCGGTTGCGGCTGTTGGCGCTGCGCCCCATGATGAAATAGGCGGCGACGGCTTTGCTGCCGTCCGCGCTCCGGCCGATGACGATCCCCCGGCCCACGTAAGCGTTGCCTTTGATCAAATCGGCGATGTCCCACACCTTGTAGATATCCTGCTGCATGACGGTTCCTCCTTCTTCTTCCCTTTCCCTTGTTCCGGCTTCCCTTTTTCCCTTTCACTGCAAACCATTTCCACCGCAGCGGGCAGCAGTTTCCACTCTGCCAGCCGCATCACCCGCTTCTGCAAGGTGTCAGGGGTATCCCCCGAATGGACGTTCACCGCTTTTTGCATGATGATCTCCCCGCCGTCGGGGATCTCGTTGACAAAGTGCACCGTGGCTCCCGTCACCTTTATGCCCCTTGCAAGGGCCTCCTCATGCACCCGCAGGCCGTAATAGCCCTTGCCGCAAAACGCGGGGATCAAAGATGGATGTACGTTCAGGATCCTCTTGGGATAGCGAGCGGTAAACCTTTCGGTCAGGATGGCCATAAATCCTGCCAGCACGATGATATCGATGGCGTATTTTTCCAGAAGCTCCGAGATCTTGTCCTCAAAGCCCTCCTTGTACGCGCTGCGAAGCACCAGTTCCGTGGGGATCCCCGCCTGTTCCGCCCGCGTAAGGGCGTAGGCGCCTGCTTTGTTGGAGAGTACCAGGGCGATATGGCCGCTCCGGAGGATGCCCTTTTCCTGGGCATCGATCAGGGCCTGCAGGTTGGTGCCGCCCCCGGAGACCAGGACACCGACGCGCTGCCCCTTCACAGCTGCACCTTCTCTCCCGATGGGTCCACGGATACGATCTCCCCCATCAAAAAGGCTTCCTCTCCCTGCTCCGCAAGGATCTTGAGGGCTTCGTCCGCCTGTGTACAGGGCACCACGATGCTCATGCCAACCCCCATGTTGAAGGTGTTGAACATATCCCGCATCGGGATGCCTCCCTCCCGCTGGATCAGGTCGAAGATGGGCAGGATCCGCAGCGCCTCTTTATGGATGCGCGCGCTTAGCCCCTGGGGCAGGGCGCGTGGGATGTTCTCGTAGAAACCGCCCCCCGTGATGTGGGAGATGGCCCGGACCTGTACCTGTTCCAGCAGAGCCAGCACGGCCTTCACATAGATCCGGGTGGGCGTGAGCAGGGTCTCCCCTACGGAGCGCCCGCCCAGCGCCTCCAGCGGCCTTTTGATGTCCTTCTTTTCCACATCAAACACCTTTCGCACCAGGGAGAAGCCGTTGGAATGTACGCCGGAAGAGGGCAGGGCGATGAGCACGTCCCCTGGTCTCATGGCCTTGTTGTCGATGATCTTCTCCTTGTCCACGATGCCTGTACAGTACCCCGCCAGATCATATTCGTTCTCGGGATAGAAGCCGGGCATTTCCGCGGTCTCGCCTCCGATCAGGGCAACTCCCGCCTGGACACAGCCTTTGCATACCCCCTTTACGATGTCGGCGATGCGCTCCGGAACGTTCCTGCCGCAGGCGATGTAATCCAGGAAGAACAGGGGCTTTGCCCCGCAGCAGACCACGTCGTTTGCGCACATGGCCACGCAATCGATGCCCACGGTATCATGCTTGTCCAGGAGGAAGGCGATCTTCAGCTTGGTGCCCACGCCGTCCGTTCCGCTGACCAACACGGGGCGGGAGATCCCGGTGAGATCCAGCTCAAAGAGCCCACCGAAGCCGCCCACGTCCGAGCACACCCCCGGGGTCATGGTGGCGGCGACGTGCTTCTTCATCAGTTCCACAGCCCGGTATCCCGCGGTAATGTCCACGCCGGCGGCTGCATAGCTGTCCGATCGGGAATTGCTGTTCATATCTTCATTCCTTTCCGTTCCAGCAGTAGGTACAGAGTTTGCAGGGGTCGACGCCGATGGCTTCCAGGACCCCTTCCAGGGTCTGGAATTCCAGGGAGTAAAAGTGCATCTCCCGGCAGATGGCCTGCCGGAGGTTCTTGCCCCGTTCGCTGCCAGAGTCGGCATACTCCTGGATGTGGGAGAAGCCTTCTTCCCCCTCCAGTTGCAGGATGACCCTGCGGGCAAGCAGGTCCATGTCCTCCGTGGCCCGGGAAAAATTCAGATATTTGCATCCGTACATGATAGGGGGGCAGGCGGAACGCATGTGCACCTCTTTGGCGCCGTTCTGGTACAGGAAATCCACGGTCTCCTTCAATTGGGTACCCCGGACGATGGAATCGTCCACAAAAAGAAGGCGCTTGCCCTTGATCAGATCGCGGATCGGGATCTGCTTCATTTTGGCCACCTTGCAGCACTCGTTCTCTTGGCCCGACAGAAAGCTGCGCGCCCAGGTAGGGGTGTACTTGATGAAGGCCCGGGCGAAGTGTTTGCCGCTCTGGTTGGCGTAGCCGATGGCGTGGGGCGTCCCCGAATCCGGTACGCCCCCCACATAGTCGATGCCCGTAAGCTCGGGATTTCCCGCATCATTTTTTGCCAGGATGGCGCCGTTGCGGTAGCGCATCATCTCCACGTTGATCCCCTCGTAATCCGAGGTGGGATAGCCGTAGTAGCTCCACAAAAAGGAGCACATGCGCATTTCTTCCCCCGGTTGGCTCAGCATGGTCATGCCCTCCGCGTCGATCTCCACGATCTCTCCGGGCCCCAGGTCCCGCACGTCGTCGTAACCCAGCTTGGCATAGGCAAAGGACTCGAAGGATACGCACATCCCCTCCCCGCTGTGACCCACGCACACGGGGATGCGGCCCAGCCGGTCCCTGGCCGCCACGATCTTCCCGTCCTCCTTGAGGATGAGGATGGAGGCGGTCCCTTCGATCTCCCGTTGGGCAAAGCGGATGCCGTCGGTAAAATTGCTCTTCTGGTCGATGAGGGCGGCAGTCAACTCGGTAGCGTTCACCCGTCCCCCCGTCATGGCATCAAAATGGCCGCCGCTGAAGGACAGGTATTGGTCGATCAGCGCTGCGGCATTGTTGATGACGCCCACCATGCAGATGGCATAGGTGCCCAGGTTGGAGCGGATCAGCAGGGGCTGGGGCTCGCAATCGCTGATACATCCGATGGCGGAAGTGCCCCGCATCTCGTCGAAGACCTGGGCAAATTTTGTCCTGAAAGGGGAATTTTCAATGTTGTGGATCTCGCGCTGCAAGCCGATCTCCCTGTCCCAGGCCGCCATGCCGCCCCGGCGGGTGCCCAGGTGGGAATGGTAATCCGTCCCGAAAAATACATCGCCGATGGCATCCCGCTTGCAGACCGCGCCAAAGAATCCTCCCATGGTCGTATACCGCCTTTATGGTTTATGCGAAAAAGAGCCGGGACAGGCGCATGGGATCCACAGGGGCGCCGGCCTTGTATGCCCGCATATTTCCCGAGGAAATCTCGTCGATGAGCATGGTCCGGCCCTCGCCGTCATACCCAAACTCGAACTTGATGTCGTACAGCTCCAGGCCCTTTTCCTTCAGTTCCTCCGCCACGATCCCGGTGATCTTCCGGGTCATCTCCCGGACCTGGTCGTACTGGGCCTCGCTCATCACCCCCAGGGCTGCCAGGGCGTCTTTGGTGACCAGGGGATCTCCCTTTTCGTCGTTCTTGAAGGTCATTTCCACATAGGCGGGCAGCGGGGCGCCCTCCCTGATGTACTCGCCGTAACGGCGGATAAAGCTGCCCACGGCCCTGAGGCGGCATATGACTTCCAGCCCCTTCCCGAAGGGCCTGGCGGGCAGCACCTCCATGGCGGTGTCCTTCAGGTTCGCGGAAACGTAATGGTTGGGGATGCCCGCCCGGGTGATCTTTTCAAAAAAATACGCCGACATGCGCAGGTTCACGTCCCCCACGCCTTCGATGGACAGGCCCACGCTGTTCGCTCCGGGGTCAAACACCCCGTCCTTTCCGGTGCAGTCGTCCTTGAACTTGAGCAGATAGTTGCCGTTGTCCAGCGCAAACACGTCTTTGGTCTTTCCCCGGTATACCAAACGATCCATGCGGTTCCCTTCCCTTTCTCCCCGTCTATTCCTTGTGCATCAGCGCCGCATCCTTGTCCAGAACCTTTTTTGCCTCGTCCCGTCTGCGTTCGCCCAGTCTTTCTGCCAAGGTCTCGTCCTCCACCGCCAGGATCTGTGCCGCCAGCAGCGCCGCGTTGGCGCCGCCCCCGATGGCCACCGTGGCCACCGGAATGCCGCTAGGCATCATGACGGTGGACAAGAGAGCGTCCAGGCCGCCAAGGCCGCCCGAGGCACAGGGCACCCCGATCACCGGCAAGGTGGTGTTGGCGGCCAGCGTCCCCGCCAGGTGGGCGGCCATCCCGGCAAAGGCAATCAGCACGCCAAAGCCCCTTTCCCGGGCGCCCAGGGCAAAGTCCCGGGCCTCTTCCGGGGTGCGGTGGGCGGAATAAATATGGGTCTCGTATCCGATCTCGAGTGTGTCCAAAACTTCCGTAGCCTTCCTCACCACGGGCAAGTCGCTGTCGCTGCCCATCACGATCCCGATCTTCTTCACAGGTCTCTCTCCTTCTCCCGATGCTTCCTTCCCACATGCGCTGCTGCTCAATACTACCATTATTCCCGAACCGTTTCAAGGTTTATTCCGTATATTGTTCGTATTAACCTGAACTATAACATCATTAATTTTTTGAACATTTGCCCAAGCAGGTAAGAACGATCCCTCCATAGCACCCTGTGTTCTTTTCCCGCCTTGCACAAATCCCGGTTTCAGGCTCTGTTCTCTATGATTGAATATTGATGGGAGCGTGTCCAAACGGTAAAGCGTAGAACGCCAACCAAAAAGAGCCCGCGCCATAGGCAGGCTCTTTTTGGTTTCTTTGTATCCCTTTTTAGTATTCGAATTCTCCTTCGAAGACCATCACCGCGCTGCCCGAGAGGATGATCCGATCCTCCTGTACATTCACGATCAGATCGCCCCCCATCAATTTCACCCTGATATCCGTGTTTGCGCTGCACAGCCCGTTCTCCACCGCGGCCACGGCAGCCGCGCAGGCGCCGGTGCCGCAGGCCAGGGTCTCGCCGTTTCCCCGTTCCCACACCCGCATCCTGAGGGTGGTCTTGTTCACCACCCGGACGAACTCGGTGTTGACCCGGTCCGGGAAGACGGGCGCGAACTCGAACTGGGGGCCGATCCGGTCCAGGTCCAGATCGTCTATGGCATCCTGGAACACCACGCAGTGGGGATTGCCCACGTTCACCGCAGTGACCCGGTACGTCGTCCCCGCTATGCTCAAGGGGTAGTCCACCATGCGGGGCTCCTCCACCAGGGCGGGGATGTCGCGGCTGTTGAGGTTCGCTACCCCCATGTCCACCGCCACGGAACTCACTTTGCCGTCCCGCAGGAAGAGGCGCATCTGGTGCACGCCGCTGCCCGTCTCGATGGACGATATTCGCTGCGAACATATCCCTTGTCGTACAGGTACTTGGCCATACAGCGGATGTTGTTCCCCGCCATCTTGCCTTCGCTTCCGTCCTTGTTGAAGGTGCGCATCCTGGCATGGGCAATGCTGGATTTCTCCATCAACACGATGCCGTCTGCGCCGATTCCGTAATGGGGGGTGCACAGGGCCACGCACAGGGATTCGGGGCAGGTGATTTTCCCGTCGAAGTTCTCGATGAAGATGCCGTCGTTGCCGCAGGACTGCATCTTGGCAAAGCGCACCTTCTGTTTCCAGAGGCGCATGTCGTTGATGTTCACGAGCTCGGTGTTGTTGGGGTTGAAGCGGCTGGCGATGATCTTCACCAGGGCCCCGGCAGTGTCCAGGCTGGTAAGGCAAGGAATGCCCAGCTGCATGGCGCGGCGGTGCAGGGCGATGTAGTCCCCCATGGTCTCGTTGCGCGCCATGCCGGTGTACAGGATGTAGTCCAGCTTGCCTTCATCCATCAGGGTCATCAGTTCGTCGCTCTGGGTGGCGTTTGCCACGGTCCGGACCTCGATGCCTAAGTTTCGGATGTTCTCCGCCGTACCCGCGGTGGCGTACAGGCGAATGCCCAGGTCGTAGAACTTTTTGGCCAGGGAGAGGACTTCCTGGTAGTCGTTCTCTTCCACCGACAACAGGATCCCCGCGCTGCTGGGCATGGAAGGCACGGTATACCCGGCCCCCGTCAGCCCCTTGTACAGGGCTTCAGCCACGGTTTTTCCGATGCCCAGGACCTCTCCCGTGGATTTCATGTCCGGGCCCAGGATGGAGTTTGCGTCGTTCAGCTTCTCAAAGGAAAACACGGGCACCTTCGCCGTGTAATAGGGAGGCGTGCGGTACAGGCCTACGCCATAGCCCAGGTCCGTCAACTTGGCCCCCAGCATGACCCGGGCAGCCAGATCCACCATGGGCACCCCGGTGACCTTGGAGATGTAGGGCACGGTGCGGGAGGCCCTGGGGTTCACCTCAATGACGTTCAATTCCCCTTCATGGGCCAGATACTGGATGTTCACCAAACCCTTTGTGCCCAGGGCCAGGGCCAGCTTATAAGAGCAGTCGCATACCTTTTTCAGGAAGCGATCCGTCAGGTTGTAAGGAGGATATACCGTGATGGAGTCCCCGGAATGGATGCCCGCCCGCTCGATGTGCTCCATGATCCCCGGGATCAGCACGTCGGTGCCGTCGGAGATCACGTCCACCTCCAGTTCGGTGCCGGGCATGTATTTGTCCACCAGCACCGGGTTCTCGATGCCCCCTGAAAGGATGGCCTCCATATACTTCCTTGTGTGCTCCGGGGTGCGTGAGATGGTCATGTTCTGCCCGCCGATGACATAGCTGGGCCTGAGCAGCACGGGATAGCCCAGATCCCGGGCAGCCTCCAGGGCTTCTTCCAGGGTGCTCACCCCCACGCCCTTGGGGCGTCGAATGCCAAACTGCTCCAACAGGGCGTCGAAGCGCGAACGGTCCTCCGCGATGTCGATGCCCTCCGCCGAGGTGCCGAGGATCGGGATGCCCGCCTCGTCCAGGTACTTGGTCAGCTTGATGGCGGTCTGCCCGCCAAAGGCCACCACCACCCCCACGGGCTTCTCCACCCGGATGATGTCCATCACGTCTTCGCCGCTCAGGGGCTCGAAATACAGCCGGTCCGCCGTGTCGTAGTCGGTGGACACGGTCTCCGGGTTGTTGTTGATAATGACCACGTCGTAGCCCATGTCCTGCAGGGTCCATACGCAGTGCACCGAGGAATAGTCAAACTCGATGCCCTGCCCGATGCGGATGGGCCCGGAGCCCAGCACGATCACCACGGGGCGCCCGCTGCGGGGGAAGGCGCTGGATTCGCAAGGTTCCCCATGCGTTGAATAAAAGTAGGGCTTGTCCGAGCCGAACACCGCCTCACAGGTGCGCACGACCCGAAAAGCCGTGCCGCGCTCCGGCAACTCTTTCACGCCGCTGATCCGCCGGATGGCTCCGTCGGTGTAGCCCAGGGCCTTTGACCTTTCGTACAGGTCCCGGTCCAGGATTCCCTTTTCCAGTTCCTCCTCCAGCCGCACCAGGTTCATGAGTTTCTCAAGGAACCAAGGATCGATGCGGGTGATCCCGTAAACCTCCTCAAAGGTGACCCCCTGTTTCAGGGCCTCGAACACGGTAAACAGGCGCCGGTCGTCCTGGTCCCCCAGGCGCTCCCGCACGGGCCGCCCGTCCAGGGGCGGCGCGTTCAGGGTATCCAGGCCGATCTCTGCGCCCCGCACGGCCTTCATCAAAGCCATCTCAAAGCTGGGGCCGATGGCCATCACCTCGCCGGTGGCCTTCATCTGGGTCCCGAGGCGGCGGCTCGTGCCCGCAAATTTGTCAAAGGGCCACTTGGGGAACTTCACCACCACATATCGTACATCTGGCTCAAAACCTGCCAGGCTGCAGCCCGTATCCGCGTTTTTGATCTCGGCCAAAGTATAGCCCAGGGCGAGCTTGGTGGTGACCTTGGCGATGGGGTAACCCGTTGCCTTGGAAGCCAGGGCCGAGGAGCGGGATACCCTGGGGTTGACCTCGATCACCGCGTACTCGCTGCCATCGGGTTTCAGGGCGAATTGGCAGTTACAGCCCCCGATGATGCCGATCGCCTCCACGATATCCAGCGCCGCCTGGCGCAGCATGGAAAACTCCCGCCCGGTCAGGGTCAGGGCAGGGGCCGCCACGACGGAATCCCCGGTGTGTACCCCCACGGGGTCCACGTTTTCCATGGAGCACACCGACACCGCGCAGCCTGTGCTGTCCCGCATGGTCTCAAATTCGATCTCCTTCCACCCGGAGATGCACTTTTCCACCAGGATCTGGCGGATGGGGGACATGTCCAGGCCGCTCCTGGCGATGGCGAGCAGTTCCTCCCGGGTCCCGGCGATGCCGCCGCCGGTGCCCCCCAGGGTAAAGGCAGGGCGCACGATGACGGGATAGCCGATGCGGTCGGCGATCCTAAGGGCCCCCTCCAGGTCATGGGCGATGTCCGAAGGCACCACGGGCTGGCCGATCTCCCGCATGGCGTCCCGAAACAATTCCCGGTCCTCCGCCCGCTCGATCGCCTGGATGTCGGTCCCCAGCAGCCGTACGCTGTTCTTTTCCAATATGCCGCTATGCTTCAACCGCATGGCCAGGGTCAGGCCGGTCTGGCCCCCCAGCCCCGCCAGCAGCCCGTCGGGGCGCTCCTTCTCGATGATCCGGGCCACGCTCTCCACGCACAGGGGCTCCAGGTAGATCTCATCCGCGATCGCCTTGTCCGTCATGATCGTGGCGGGGTTCGAGTTCACCAGCACCGTATCGATGCCCTCCTCCCGCAGCACGCGGCAAGCCTGGGTACCCGCATAGTCGAATTCCGCCGCCTGCCCGATGATGATTGGGCCGGAGCCGATGACCAGGACCTTTTTTATGCTCTTGTCCCTTGGCATGGTTTGCCTCCTCGAAGAACTCAGACCAGATCGGAGGTCAGGGTGGCCGCCATCACCGCTTTGATGGTGTGCAGCCGGTTTTCCGCCTCATCAAACACGATGGAAGCGGGCCCTTCAAACACCTCATCGGCAACTTCCATGCAGTCCAGCCCGTACTTTTCGTAGATGGCCATGCCGGTCCCCGTGTTCAGGTCGTGGAAGGCGGGCAGGCAGTGCATGAAGCGGCTCTCTTTCCCCGCAGCCTCCATCAACTGCCGGGTGACCCGGTAGGGCATGAGGTCTGCGATGCGCTCGTTCCAGACCTCCTCCGGTTCGCCCATGGACACCCACACGTCGGTATACAGCACGTCCGCGCCCCGGGCTCCCTTCATGGGGTCTGTCTCGAAGGAAAGGATGGCCCCGCTCCCCTCGGCGATCCGGCGGCAACGGGCGATCAGCTCAGGGTTCGGGAAATACTTTTCCGGCGCGCAGGCCGTAAAGTGCACCCCCATTTTGGCGCAGCCGATCATCAGGGAATTGCCCATGTTGAAACGGGCATCTCCGAAGTAACTGAGCTTCCTGCCCTTCAGGCCTTTGAAGTGTTCCTCCATGGTAAAAAGGTCCGCCAGCACCTGGGTGGGATGGTATTCGTTGGTCAGTCCGTTCCACACCGGAACCCCGGCATAGCGGGCCAGGTCCTCCACCCTCGCCTGCTCGAAACCCCGGTACTCGATGCCGTCGAACATCCGCCCCAGCACCCGGGCAGTGTCCGCGATGGACTCCTTTTTCCCGAGTTGGGAGCTTGCAGGGTCCAGGTACACGGGATGCATGCCCAAGTCGGCCGCAGCCACTTCAAAAGCGCAGCGGGTACGGGTAGAAGCTTTTTCAAACACCAGGGCAATGGATTGGCCGGCGCAAAGTCTGTGGGGTACCCCCGCCTGCTTTTTTTGTTTCAGGTCTGCCGTCAGGTCCAGCAAGCTGCGGATTTCATCAGCGGTATAGTCCAGCAGGGTGAGAAAGCTCTTGCCGTACAGTTTCATGCTTCAACCTCCTGGGCACAGGCCTTTTTGATGACGTCCACTGCGGTCTTCAGCAGCTCCATGGGGATATTCAGGGCGGGCAGCAGCCGCACCTTGTCCTTGGCGGTCAGGCACAGCACCCCCATCTCCCGGCAGGTATCCAGCACGTCCCGGGCAGGCCGGGCCGTCTTGACGCCCAGCATCAGCCCCATACCGTCCACGGACAGAACCCCGGGCGTCCCGGTGAGTTCCCCCACAATGTAATCGCCCTTCTCCCGTACTTCCCGCAGCAACGCCTCATCGATGCGCCGGATGACGGAGAGGGCGCCGGCGCAGCAGATCGGATTGCCGCCGAAGGTGGACCCATGGTCCCCGGGCCCCAGGACATCCTGGACCTTCTCCCCCAAGAGGCAGGCCCCGATGGGAAGCCCGCCCCCCAGCCCCTTGGCGGTGGACACGATGTCCGGGACGACGCCGTAGTTCATGTAGGCGTACATGGCGCCGCAGCGGCCGTTTCCGCACTGCACCTCGTCCACTGCCAGCAGGACGTCCTGCTCCCGGCAAAAATCTGCCAGGCCCCGGACAAATTCCCTTTCCAGGGGCATCACGCCCCCCTCGCCCTGGACGCACTCGATGAGCACAGCGGCCGCCTTGTTCTCCAGAGCCGCTTTTTTGACGCCTTCCAGATCATTGGCCCCTGCATGGACAAAGCCCGGGGTCAGGGGCTGAAAGAGTTTGTGGAAGTGGTCCTGCCCGGTGGCCGCCAGGGTGGTCAGGGTACGGCCGTGAAAGCTGTTGTTCAGGGTAACGATGGTGAAAAATCCAGGGCCTTTTTTCTCCGCCGCGTATTTCCGGGCCGCCTTGATGAGGCACTCGTTGGCCTCCGCCCCGGAATTGCCGAAGAACACCCGTTTCATCCCGGTGCGCTGGCACAATTCCCGGGCCAGCAAGGCGCAGGGTTCGGTATAGTACAGGTTTGAGGTATGCTGAACCCTTTCCATCTGTCCTGTGACCGCCTCTTTCCAGGCTGCGTCCCCGATGCCGAAGGTATTCACGGCGATGCCGCTGCCCATGTCGATGTACGTCTTTCCTGTGGAGTCTTTCAGCAGGCTGCCCGACCCCGATACGATCTCCACGGGAAAGCGGGCATAGGTGCCCGCCACATAGCTCTTGTCCAGTTTGATCGTCTCACTCATTGCTCTTTCCTCCCCTTACCATGGTCCCCGCGCCCTCGTCCGTCAACAGCTCCATCAGGATGGAATGGGGGATGCGGCCGTCCATGATGATGACTTTTCGTACGCCGCTCTCTATGGCGTCAATGCAGCACTGGATCTTGGGCACCATGCCCCCGGACACCACGCCCTTTTTGCACAGGGCCTTGGCTTCCTCCACCGTCAGTTCGGGGATCAGGGTGCTCAGGTCATCCTTGTCCCGGAGGATCCCTGCGATGTCTGTGAGCATGATCAGCCGCTCCGCGTTCAACGCTCCGGCTACCCTGCCCGCAGCGGTGTCCCCGTTGATGTTGTAGGTGTTGCCCTCCCTGTCGCAGCCCAGGGTGGAGATCACGGGAATATAGCCCTTTTCCAGCAGGTCCTGCACGGGCTTGATGTTGATCCTGGTGATCTCCCCCACATAACCCAGGCGCTTGTCCTTGACCTTCGCCTCGATCAGCCGGCCGTCAATGCCCGAGATGCCCATGGCGCGGCCGCCCTCCATCTCCAGCAGGTTCACCAGCGTCTTGTTGATTTTGCCCGCCAGCACCATCTGCACAATGTCCACAGTCTCCCGGTCGGTTACCCGAAGCCCCTCCACAAAGACGGGCTTTTTGCCGAATTTTGTCATGGCGTCGTTGATCTCCGGGCCGCCCCCGTGGACCAGCACCACCTTGACCCCGATGAGCCATAAGAGTACGATGTCCTCCATGACCTGGTGCTTCAGCTGCTGGTTCACCATGGCATTGCCGCCGTATTTGATCACCACGGTCCGTCCGCTGTAGCGGCGGATGTAGGGAAGGGCCTGGGTCAGCACCTCGGCCCGTTCGGCATTGGAAAAGGACTTATCCATGGGGGTTCCTCCTTCAGGTCCTGTAGTCGCCGTTGATCTTCACGTAGTCGTAGGTCAGGTCGCAGCCCCAGGACGTTGAAGCCGCCTCCCCCGCGTTCAGGTGGATCAGAATATCGATCTCCCGTTCCAGCAGGATCTCCTTGGCCTTTTCTTCGGAGAAGGGCACCCCCGCCCCCGCGGTGCACACCCGTATCTCGCCCTTGGGCGAGCGAAAGGATACGTCGATCTTTGTCACGTCCACATCGGCGCCGCTGTAGCCGATGGCGCACAGCACCCGGCCCCAGTTCGCGTCCGCGCCGAACATGGCCGCCTTGATCAGGGAGGAGCAGATCACGCTCTTGGCCACGATCCTGGCGGTCATCTCATCCCTGGCGCCTTCCACCCGGCACTCCAGCAGCTTGGTAGCCCCTTCCCCATCCCCGGCGATCATGCGGCACAGGGACATGGTCACGCTGTTCAGGGCCTTCATGAAGGCGCAGAAGTCCTCCCCCTCGCCGTCGATCTCGGGATTGCCCGCCAAACCGTTGGCCATGATGCTCACCATGTCGTTGGTGGAAGTATCTCCGTCCACTGACACCATGTTAAAGGTCTTCTGCACGTCGCTTTTCAGGGCCTTTTCCAGCATTTCGGAGGCAATGGAGGCGTCCGTGGTCAAAAAGACCAGCATGGTCGCCATGTTGGGATGGATCATCCCGCTGCCCTTTGCCATGCCCCCCAGGCGGCATTTTACGCCGCTGAGCTCAAACTCCACCGCCACCTCCTTGGCGTAGGTGTCCGTGGTGACGATGGCCTGGGCGGCGTCCCGGGCGCCCGCGACGGAGAGTCCCTTCACAAGGCCGTCCATCCCTTCCCGGATGGGGGTGAGATCCAAGGGCTGGCCGATGACCCCGGTGGAGGCCACGATGACGTCCTCCGGGCGGATCCCCAGCCGGGCCGCGGTGATGCCGCACATCTCCCGGGCAACGTCCAGGCCGTTCGCATTGCAGGTGTTGGCGTTCCCGCTGTTGCAAATCACCGCCTGGGCTTTTCCGTCCGCGATGTTTTCCCTGGTCACCGTCAGGGGCGCACCCTTCACCAGATTGGTGGTGTACACCGCCGCGGCACTCGCCGGGACCTGGCTCAATACCAGCGCCAGGTCCTTTTTGACCTTGTTTTTCCGGATGCCGCAATGCACGCCGTTTGCCGTAAATCCCTTTGCGGCGCAAACGCCGCCCTCGATCTTTTTCATCCCCGTATCCCCCTATCGAATCAGTCCCTCGTCCTCGGGCAGCCCCAGCACGATGTTCATGTTCTGGATGGCCGCCCCCGAGGCGCCCTTGCCCAGGTTGTCAAAACGCGCCACCAGGGCGATGCGCTCTTCGTTCCCATACACCCCGACTTCCATGTCGTCCCGCCCCGAGAAGGCCGCTGCGGAGAGGAACCCGCCCTCCTCCGCTTCCCCGGCATACCGGACGAGTCCTTTTGCATATGTATTCCTATACAGCGTCCGGATGTCTTCCGGACATCCTGCCAGCGCCTCTTTCTCCAGCAGTACCGTGACCTCCATCCCACTGTAGAAATCCGCCACCACCGGGGAAAAGAGAGGCGCCTTCACGAGGCCGCACAGGGCTTGCATTTCCTTTAGGTGTTTGTGGGTCTGGGCCAGGCCATACTGCCGGGGCGCCTGCAGCAGGACAGATCGATCCCGATCCTCGTACTCGGCGATCATGGCCTTGCCGCCGCCGCTGTAGCCCGTCAGGGAAAAACAGCCAATGCATGCGTCCCTCTTCACAAGGCCCGCCTTGACCAGGGGCTGCACCAGGGCCACAAAGCCGGTGGCGTGGCAGCCAGGATTGGCGATGCGCCGGGAGGAGGCCACGCCTTCCCGGCCCATCAGCTCGGGAAACCCGTAGGTCCATCCCGGGCTCGTCCGGTGGGCGGTGGACGTGTCGATGACCACGGTGTTTTCATTGGCGATCATGCCCACAGCCTGGATCGCCGCAGCGTCCGGCAGGCACAGAAAGGCGATGTCCGCCTCGTTCAGGGCTTTTGCCCTCGCGTCCGGATCCTTTCGCGTCTCTTCCGGAAGGGTGATCAGCGCGAGGTCCTCCCGCTTTTTCAGGCGGCTGTGGATCATGAGGCCCGTGGTCCCTGCGCTGCCGTCGATGAATACCTTGGTGATGGAAAGCACCTCCTCAGATCGCATATTATTCATTTATCATGTTTAATTATGCATCTTCACTGTATTATAAGACCTCGGGCGGGCGTTGTCAAGGGGCGCTGAGAACTTAACATCCTCCGCGCCCCTTGTGCAAGGCCGGCTACCGCCCGGCAAATCGGTGCGATAGACGCATGCGCTGCATTTTATTTGAACACGATCACGTTCTTCACGGTCTCCGCGGGGTGATCCGCCGCAGACCGGAAGGCTTGGGGGGTCTCCTCGAAGGTGAAGGTCTTGGACACGATGCCGCTGATATCGATCTTGCCGCTTTCAATGGCCTTGATGGTGGTGGGATACAGGTTTTTATAGCGGAACAGCGACGTGATGATCAGCTCCTTTGCGCTGATGGGGCCCAGGGGGATGCCGTTCAACTCGTCCTCTCCCATGCCCACCACCACGATGGTTCCCGCAGGGCGGGCGGCGCGCACGGAGTCCGTAACCGTGGCGCTGAAACCGGCGCAGTCCAGCACCACGTCCACGCCCCGGCCGCCGGTGACCTCCGCCACCTTTTTCAGCAGGTCCTCCTCCTTGGAATTCACGGTGATGGCGCCCATCTTTTTCGCCACCTCCAGGCGCAGGGGGATCACGTCGGATACGATCACACGGCTGGCGCCGCAGGCCTTTGCGGCCAGCAGGCTCACCAGGCCAATGCAGCCCGCGCCGAAGATCAGCACGGTATCCCCCAACTGCACGCCGCCGGTCAGGGCCGCGTTGATGCCGATGCACAGGGGCTCCACCAGGGCGCCCTCCACGCAGGATACGTTCTCCGGCAATGGAAAAGCGTACTCCGCCGGGAAGGACACGTAGTTCATCAGGCAGCCGTCGTAGGGGGGCGTGGCGAAGAACTTCACGTCGGGACACAAGTTGTAATGACCGGTCAGGCACATCTCACAGTTTCCGCAGGGCACGCCGGGCTCCAGCGCGACCCGGTCCCCCACCTTCAGATTCGCGACCCCCTCGCCCAACTCCACCACGGTGCCGGCGCACTCATGGCCCAGGATAAAGGGGAAATCCACCACGAAATCGCCGATGCGGCCATGCTGATAATAGTGTACATCCGAACCGCAAACCCCCACAGCCTCCAGTTTCATCAGAATCTCCCCGGGCCCCGCCTTGGGCATCGGGACTTCCTTGAACTCCAGGGTGTTCAGGGCGGTCAGTACGCATGCCATGTTTTTTCCATCCATGTCTTTTCCCTCCTCAAATATCATCGCCGGCACTGCGCCGGATCGATCACAGTCTTTGGTCCTTCTCCACATCCAGGAAATACCGGTAGGTATCCACCTTCAGCTCACCGCAGGCCGCCTCATCGCAGGCGATCACCGCATTCGGGTGCAACTGCAACGCGCTGCACGTCCACATCTGGCTGACGCCCCCCTCCACCGTAGCAGCCAGGGCCCGCGCCTTGTTGTATCCGCTGATGAGCACCACCACTTCCCGGGCGTCGCAGACCGTTCCCACGCCCACGGACAGGGCACGCCCGGGCACCTGCTCCGGATCTCCGCCGAAGAATCTGGCGTTCGCGATCCGCGTGTCGCTCGTCAGGGTCCGCACCCCGGTCCGGGAGCCCAGGGAGGTAAAAGGCTCGTTGAAAGCCACGTGTCCGTCCACCCCGATGCCGCCCAGGAAGAGATCGATGCCCCCTGCGTCCAGGATGGCTTGTTCGTAGGCCGCGCACTCCGCTTCCGGGTCCTGTGCCATGCCGTCCAGGATGTTCACATTCTCCCCCGGGATGTCGATGTGTTCAAAGAAGCGGGTCCACATGAAACGATGATAGCTTTGCTCGTGCTCGCTGGACAGGCCCAAATACTCATCCATGTTGAAGGTAACCACATCCCGAAAGGATACCTCCCCCGCCTTGTTCATTTCGATCAAGCGCCTGTACACCCCTAGGGGGGAAGAGCCCGTGGGCAGCCCAAGCACAAAGGACGCCCCCGGCTCCTTGGCGCGAATGGCCTGCGCGATATACTGCGCCGTCCAGGCGCACATCTCCTCATAGCCCTTTTGTATGACGACTCTCATGCTTCAGCCTCCCAGAACATCGTTGGCTTTGTTTGTTATTATACCGACTCTTCCCCCTCTGGTCAAGTGCGGTTTTGGAAAGGCTTCGATAGGACCCTGACCCAGCGTTCGTCATTTGAACTTGCATTCAACGCGATCTATTGCTCGTTTTTTCGGTAAAATGGTTGTATGTTTACATTGTACTGATAAAATAGTTATACTGAATAATTTCCAACCCTCGAATTGTTCGGGAGATGTAAATGGAAAAACGGTCAGCTTTCTGATGGGTCTGCTTTCCCGAATGTGCGCAGAGGATGCCGAATAACTCCTGCCCCGCAGGAAAATCGATCATAGCAAAGAGATGACGAAAGCGGAACCCAAAGAGGCCGAACAGGAGCAATTCCGGGAACCAGTCGGCTTTTGATAAAACAGGAAACAGGATTCCAAAGCCATCCGGCTTTTGAGAAAAAAAGGAGGAAGAAGTATGGAAAAAATCATTTCGGTCATCTTCAAAGTGGAAAGCGAAGGGTATCAAGCCATGACGGAGTTGAAGAGGGCGCCCATCACCGATTCCTACACGGTATCACAGGCCGTCCTGGTGAAAAAGGAAGGCGGCAGCATCAAGACCCTGGACGCCTTTGATACCGGTTTGGAAACGTCGGACGATACCTCTATGGGCGGCCTGATCGGCGGGTTGATCGGCATCCTGGGCGGACCTCTCGGAATGCTCCTCGGCGGCAGCCTCGGCGCCCTGGCCGGCAGCGCCGTCGACGCGGGCGATGCCGTTCACAACGCGTCGCTGATCGAAAGGGTCGCGGAACAGTTGGTTGACGGCGAGGTCGTCCTGATTGCCCTGGAACAGGAAGCGATGGAAGGCGCGGCCCGGCGGCATTTTTCCAAGTTCGACGTCTCCATCGTGGAGGATGATGCAGCAGAGGTCGCCGAGGAAGTCCAGGAGGCGATCGAGGCTCAGAAAGAAATGGAAAGGCAGGCCCGGGCAAAGCTTCGTGAATCCCGGAAAACAGAACGCAAACAGAAGATTGAGGAGCACCGCGCCAAGCTCGCGGCGGACTTTGAAGCCTTCAAGGCGAAATTCAGGAAGGATTGACCGCCGGCTGAGCCTTTGCCACGCACCTGCCCTGTAAGGGCATGATACCGGCATACGCTGATGTATTCGTAACAGTCTTCGAATCCAAACATGCTCATGGGCGTCCGGAAAAGCGGCTCCCCGTGAGCATGTTTTATCCCCTTCATTCCGCCAAACGTCCCATCATCCGTTGAAGGAATTGCGCTTCCTCATGTGCTCCCGTCCGTTTCGGGGCCTTTTTCTGTCATGCGGCGGCCCGAGTGGATCCTGCGGCGCTGCGCTGCTTTCTGTTTATGAACGCTTGTGTCCTTCTGTCATGCGGACAGGTTTTTGAAGGCCCCGGTACGTTCTTCAATCTTTTCTTTCCGCCATTTTAGCGCCTGCCTGTCGTATGATACAACACAAAGAATGGAGCACGGGAGGCGCTACTATGATCTGGATCATCCTCATGTTCATCGCCTTTGTTGTGATCGCATACCAGTTTTAGGAAGCGGGGGAAGCTTTGCCCTTTGGCAAGGCAGGGGTCCCCTCCCCCTCCCCCCATCCATGGTGCGCAAATTTCTCCCTTTGACTGCAGGCGCATAACAAAAGGCAGCCGCCGTCACGCAGCTGCCTTTTGGGGTGGATCACCTTACTTCCGGTCGAAGAAGGGGGATTTCCCCAACGCCGACAGGGGGATCGCCATGATGATGGACACTTCCTCCCCCATAATCTTCAGGTCCAGCGCGGCCTTCCCTGCGGAGTACATGACCCGGTTGTCTATGCGCAGGTCCGCAGCCAGGGAAACCGCCGATCCGATGGCGATCCCCAGGTCCAGGGGATCGAAGATGCAGACGCCCCCTGCCTCGCTGCAGCCATTGCAGCCACTGAAGCGGCAATATCTGCAGCCTTTGTCCAGGCCCCGTGTCCCTTCCTTTACGCCAATCAGGACCACCGCCTGGGCCTTTCGCAGGTTGCCCGCATCCCGCCGATAAAAGGCTATGGACTGCTCCTCCCCCATCTTGTCCAGGCGATCCGCCAGCTCATCCTTTTCCGCCCCCGTCAGTACCATGGTGGCGATGTGGTCGATACCGGCGGTCTTGGGGGCCGTCCGCGCCGCTGCGCACATTTTCATGGCAGCGTCCAGGACCGCCCGTTCCTCCATATCCTTCTCGTGGTAAATCATGTAGTAGCCCCTCCTTATATTGTATCTCTATCTGAAAGACGTTTGAGGCGGAGAGGATGTTCCCTCTCCGCCCCCCATCCTTCGTTGTGTGCTGTTTATGCCGCCTTGTCCAGTTCCGCGGTGCCGGCTGCCGCCGCCACCAGGGCTTCGAACACGCCCAGGCAGATCTCGAAGTTGCAGATCTCTTCTTCGCCGTTCAGCATCATCACCACGTCATTTTCGGGATGGAATTGCAGGCCCAGACAGAAGGTCTTGTCCGGACGCTCAATGCCCTCGATGATGGTGAGGCCTTCCGCCACCGTCTTGGACACCACGGTCAGGTCGGTGCCGTCGACGCCGATGACCGCCTGATGGTGCCAGGAAGAGACGTTCTCCAGGGTGTCGGCGCCCACGATGCTGTAGAAGATGGAGTCGGTCCCCACCAGCTCTACGTCATGACGGGCGTAGGTGCGGTTGGGGGTGCCCGGAGGCATCCTGTGGCAGTCGTCATAGGCGGCGCCCATGGAGGCGTAGTAGTTGGGGATATCCTGCAGGAACTGGCAGCCGCTGACGATGCCCAGTACCTGCTCGCCGCGGCAGGCGCCAAACAGCGGGATGTCGTTGTCCAGGCAATAGCCCATCAGCAGGTAGTCGGAGATGTCGCGGGTGGCGTTGATCTCTTCACCGTTGTTCAGCTCCGGCATGGGCGCTGCAAACAGGGTGGGGCTGACGTCCTCGCCGCCCACGAAGAACACGCCGTCGACGCCTTCCATGGCCTCCGCCAGGTTGGTGGTGTCGTAGTCCAGGGCTTTGATCTTGTCGGCATATTCCTGCTTCAGCATGCCGCTCTCCTCGATATACTCGGGGAGGATGGTCCCGCCCTCGTCGTATGCCACGTCAGAGGAGACGATCTGGGCGATCTGTACCGGGATCCCGCCGGCTGCCTCGATCACGCGGCAGTAGGTGTTGAGGTAAGATTCGTTCTGTTCGGCATAGCTCCAGGAAATGCCGATGACGGGCTTGCTCTCTTCGGCCAGGACGCCGACCGCGGAGCACAGCATCACCAGTGCGACCAACAGGGACAGGAACTTTTTCATGACGACAACCCCTTTCTTTTCGCCGCCCTTTGGGGCCTTGGCGTACTGGCAGTATAACACAGAATTTATTATTATGCAACGCTTTTGTAAACATATGCGCTTTCATTTTCTGTTAATTCCTTTGGAAGTCGCAGCCCTCCTTTCCTTTGACCTTTTGTGGGAAGCGTGATATAATGTGGGCAGTGAAATATACCATGCGGGGAGGTATTCCATGAAAAAGCCATGTTATGTCATCGGCGTCGATTACGGCACCCTGTCCGCCCGGGCAGTGGTGGTAGATGCTGCGGACGGCGCCATCCTCTCATCCTGCACCTACCCCTATCCCCACGCCGTCATGACCGATTCTCTGCCCACCGGGGAAAAGCTGGGCCCCGAATGGGCGCTGGCAAGCGGAGAGGACTACGACGAAGGTTTGATCCGGGTCATCCGGGGCGCTCTGGCAGAAGCCCCCATCGACCCCATGGACGTGGTGGGCATCGGGGTGGACGGCACCTCCTTCACCATGGTGCTCACAGACGAGGCCGGGGAGATCCTGTCCAAAAAGCCGGAATTTGCCCGTCGTCCCCACGCCCACATCAAGCTGTGGAAGCACCATACCGCCCAGCCCCAGGCAATGCGCCTGCAGGAAGCCGCCGAGGCAGCCCGGGCCCCCTTCCTGGCCCGCTGTGGTTTTGTCCCCTCCTGCGAATGGGCGCTGCCCAAACTGATGGAAGTCCGGGAACTGGACCGGGAGGTATACGACAGCGCCGCCTACGCCCTGGACCTGTGCGATTATATCACCTGGAAACTGACGGGCAAGCGCACCCGTTCCCTCAACTCGGCAGGCTTCAAGAGCAACTATGTGCCGGGCATCGGCTATCCCGACAAGGCATTTCTGTCCAGCCTGTACGAGGACGGGGATTTCGGGGAGGAGTACCACCGGTTCATGGACGGTCCCGTTCTTGCGCAGGGTGCCTGCATCGGTCCCCTGGATCCCGATATGGCGGATCAGCTCGGCCTCTCCCCCCGCGTCATGGTCGGCCCCGGCATGATCGACGGACACACCTCCATCATGGCTGTGGGCATGTGCGAGCCCGGCGAGGCCACCCTGGTGGTGGGCACCAGCATCGTCCTTTCCATTTTGAGCGAGGAGCTCGCAGAGATCCCCGGGGTGTGCGGCGTGTGCATGGGGGGCTTCGGCCCCGACCTCTGCGCCGTGGACACCGGGCAAAACTGTACTGGCGACATGCTGAACTGGTATATGGAAAATGCCCTGCCCGCCTCGGTAGAGCGGGAGGCCCTGGCCGAGGGCATCAGCCCCCATGACCTTTTGTCCCGGAAGGCCGCCGAGAGCGAACCCTGGAACAACAGCCTCACCGTCATGGACTGGTGGAACGGCAACCGCAACATCCTCTGCGACATGAGCCTTCGGGGCAGCATCCAGGGCCTTTCCATGGATACCCGCCCCGAAGACATCTATTGCGCCCTGATGCAGGGCATCGTGTGCGGGACCCGCCACATCATCGAGCGCTGCGCGGAGTACGGCGCCCCCGTAAAAAAACTGGTGTGCTGCGGCGGCATCCCCTGCAAAAACCCCTTCCTGATGCAGCAGTACGCCAACATCCTGCACATGCCCGTGGAGGCCACCACGGTGAGCGAGGGGCCTGCCCTGGGGTCTGCGGTGTTCGGGGCCATGGCCGCCGGGCTATACCCAACCCTTGAGGAAGCCGAAAAGCGCATGATGCTGAAGGAACGGGTGCTGTACACACCCGACCTGGAGCATGCCGACGCCTACGAAAGGATCTACCGCCGTTCCAGGAACTACCACGACCTGCTGGGGAATATGGAACAGCCCCGGTGATGCGCCCCGGCTGAAGATCCCGTTTCCTGTCCCGACCCTTCGCTCCGTCATGCATGGAAAAAAAGCCCCGGGCTTTCAGCCGGGGCTTTTTTATGGCTCTTCACGGAAAGTTGAGGGATGGTGGAATGTGAGCAGGCAGTGCGAGGTAACGAACGAGGGTGAAGAAGTAATCGTCATCCCTGTAACCGTAGCCAATTCGCTTAGCGACCTTGATCTTGTT
>JAAYOH010000090.1 GCA_012520375.1 Clostridiales bacterium | reverse complement strand
GCAGTACGGGTTGCTCGCCCTGTCGATGGGGCAGACCTTCGCCCCTTCCCGTTGAAACTCCTCGCAAATACAGCGCCCGATGCCCCGGGCGCCCCCGGTCACCACCACGACCTTGCCGGAAAAGTCATACATCGTAATTCCCTTCCTCCCATCTCTTTCTTATGCCCCCATTATACTATGCCAAGTTCATTCCTTCAAGGATTGCGGGGGATTGGCGGGATGTCTGCGGAAAATAACCGGTCCCCGGAGATTTAACTTGCCATACAGGGGTCATCTATGGTAAAATGTAATTTGTGAAATCGGACGGTCCGCTGCCGGAAGCCCGGTCATGAACGTCCCGGAGGGAAGGAGGACAAATCCATGAATGAGATCATTCGCTCCATCGAGAGCGCCCAGATGCGTTCCGATATCCCCGCGTTCAGCATTGGCGACACCGTTCGCGTTTTTGTGAAGGTCGTCGAAGGAACGCGCGAGCGCCTGCAGGCGTTCGAAGGCGTGGTCATCGCACGCCGCAACGGGTTCGCCCGCGAAACCTTCACGGTACGGCGCGTATCCTATGGCATCGGCGTAGAGCGCACGTTCCCGCTGCATTCGCCCCGCGTGAGTCACCTTGAGGTAGTGCGCCGCGGCAAAGTCCGTCGCGCCAAGCTGTACTACCTGCGCCAGCGCAGCGGCAAGGCAGCCAAGGTCAAGGAGAAATAACGTCATCCATGAAAAGCCGCACCCCGTGTGCGGCTTTTGTTTCATTTTTCGTACTGCCCGGAGGATATGCCCCTATGTCCGATATCAACTGGTACCCCGGCCACATGGCCAAATCCCGGCGCCTGCTGGCGGGACAGCTGAAAGCCGTGGACGCGGTGGTGGAGCTGTGCGACGCCCGGGCCCCCTTTTCCACCCGCAACCCCGACCTGCGCGCCCTGTGCCGGGGCAAAGCCCACGTGCTGGTGCTGAACAAGGCAGACCTGGCCAACGAGGGCGAGACCAACAAATGGATCAGCCACTACGGGGAACTGGGGCTCTTCGCCCTCCCCTTCCGCTCCATCGGGGGCAAAAAAAAGGCGATCCTCACCCAAATCTCCAAGCTGACCGCGGACAAGGTGGACAGGCTGCAGCAGCGGGGCGTCAACAAGACGGTGCGCCTGATGGTCATCGGCATCCCAAACGTAGGCAAGTCCACCTTTATCAACTGCCTCCGCGGCCAGAACATCGCAAAGGCGGCGGACCGGCCCGGCGTCACCCGCAGCCACCAATGGGTCAAGGTGGGGCCCTACCTGGAACTGCTGGACACCCCCGGCATGCTATGGCCCAAGCTCAGCGACCAAATGTGCGCCCGGAACCTGGCTTTCCTGGGCTCCATCCGGGACCAGATCATGGACTCCGAAGAACTGGCGGGGCAATTGCTGGAGCGCCTGATGGAACTGGCCCCCCATGCCGCCCGGCAGCGCTTCCGGATGGAGGGAGCCCAGCCCGGCATGACCGGGCATGAACTGCTGGACATGGCCTGCGCCGGGCGGGGCTGGATCCGGACAGGCGCCCTGCCGGATACCCGGCGGGGCGCAGCCCTGGTGCTGGACGAGTACCGGGCGGGCAAGGTGGGCCGGATCACCCTGGAAAAGCCCCAATAAAATCGGGAGGGATGCCCATGGCCAGAGAGAGCGCGGAAGAAAAGCTCCTCCGCATGACCCGGATCGAACGGCCCTTCTGGCGAGAGGGGCTGCGGGTGGCGGGCATCGATGAGGTGGGACGGGGGCCCCTGGCGGGGCCGGTGGTGACCGCCTGCGTCATCCTCCCGGAAGACAGGTTGATCCCCGGGGTGGACGACTCCAAAAAACTGTCGGAAAAGCGCCGGGAAGCCCTGTACGAAGAATTGTCCCGGCGGGCCACCTACGTGGGCGTCGCCCGGCTGGAAGCCGGTGACATCGACCGGATAAACATCCTGCAGGCTACCCGCCTGTGCATGGAGAGCTGCGCCCGGAAGGCGGTGGGCGCCCTGTTCCTGGTGGATGCCGTGACGGGGCTCCGCCTGCCCGGCGGGCAAAAGGTGCTGGCCCAGGGGGACGCCGCCAGCTACATGATCGCCGCCGCCTCCATCATCGCCAAGGTGACCAGGGATCGGTGGATGGTGGAGCAGGATGCCTTGTACCCCCAGTACGGTTTCGCCCGGAACAAGGGCTACGGCACGGCGGAACACATCGCAGCCCTGAAACGGTACGGGCCCTGTCCCCTGCATCGGCGCAGCTTCATCACCAAATTCCTGTGAACACCACAGCATTCGGCGCCGCCGGAGAACGGGCGGCGGAAAAATACCTGAAAAAGCGGGGCGCCAAAGTGCTTGCCCGGAATTTTCGCTGCCCCTTTGGTGAAATCGACCTCATCGTCAAACTGGATGGGCGCATTTGCTTTGTCGAGGTCAAAGCCCGCTCCTCCGAATCCCACGGGCGTCCCGCCTTTGCGGTGGACCGGGAAAAGCGGGCTCGCATCATCAAAAGCGCCGCCTGGTATCTGAAGGGCCGCGGGCTGTCCGAGGCGCCGATCCGCTTCGACGTGGTGGAAATCAGCCCCCAGGGGCTCCGGCACATCCCGGCCGCCTTTCCCGGGGATATCTTCTGATCTTTCCCCAGGCAAGAAGGAATTCTGTCCGCCCGTGTAGAATTTATTCTGGATATCGACGAGGATGGGTATGAATCGATGAAAATGCGGATCAACCAAATACTGTTGTCCCTTGCGTTCCTTGTCCTGCTGCTTTCTCCCCTGGCTTCCCTGGCCCAGGAGAACCTGATCATGAATCCGGGCATCGACGAAGAGGGCGTCGACTGGTCCAAGGGGATGTGGTACGCCGATGGGAGCAGCCTGCTGGAATTCGCCCCGGATGCCTCCGGGGAGGGCTATTGCCTGTACATCTGCAACCTCAGCGAGAATGACGCCCGCTTCGAGCAGGTCGTCGAGGTAGAACCCGGCACCGTCTACAAGATCAGCTGCCGTGCGAAGGCGGAGGGCTGCGGCCCTGGCGCCCCGGGGGCCGGGCTGTCCCTGAAAGACAGCTTCGTCTCCTCCGATACCCTTCACGACACGAAAGGGCTGTGGGAGCCCCTGGAACTGTATGGGATGACGGGCAGCGATCAGACCGAGCTCACCCTCATGGCCCGGGTGGGCGGCTACGGCGCCCTGAACACCGGAAGCGCATGGTTCGACGCCTTCGAGATGGTC
>JAAYOH010000089.1 GCA_012520375.1 Clostridiales bacterium | reverse complement strand
TGCCCTCGTCCTTATCTTGTTTTTTTACCAAGTCTATTATACCATTTTTATGCTTCCCTTCATATACAAAATCGCCACGGAATTTCTCCCGTGACGATCTTGTTTCAGGGCTTTTGTTACAGCCCCTGTGGGTGATACAAGGGGATATCCATTCGCCGGGCGATCCTTCCGGATACCCGGCGGCTGCCGGCCATAGAGCCAGCAGCCGCACCAGTTCTTTGATCTTCCTTCCTATTTCATCCGCATTTGGAAAAACCGCAGCTGCGGCATACAACGCAGCCGCCCTCATGGGCCAGCTTTGCCCCGCACTCGGGGCAAAAATTCATGCCCCGGCTTGCGGGCGCCGATACCGTGCCGTCCATTTGGGAGGGCATGGGCATCTGCCCCTGCTGGATAAATTTGTTGACCTTCATCAGTACCTTGGCGATGGCGTCCGGACAGCTGGTGCAGCCCATGCCCTGCTGGCGGATGGTGGAGGGGCAGCGGATGCCCTTGAGCTGATCATAGATCTCCTTCACCGGCATGCCGCTGCGCAGCGCCACCGAACACAGGCGGGCCGTGGCCTCCGACTGGCTGGGACACCCCCCCGCCTTGCCGGTGGAGGTAAACACCTCGCAGATGCCGTTCTCGTCGTAGTTGACGGTGACATACAAGTTGCCGCAGCCGATCTTGACCCGCTCGGTAAAGCCCTGGGTGATCACCGGCCGGGGCCGCGGCAAGACTTCGGCGGGTTTTTCGTCTGCTTGGTCCGGTTTGCCCATATTGAGCACCTGGCCGGAGCGGCTGCCGTCCCGGTAGATGGTGACGCCCTTGCAGCCTTCCCGGTAGGCCAGGCGATAGACCTCGGCCACGTCTTCCTGGGTGGCGTCGTGGGCAAAGTTGACGGTTTTGGACACTGCGTTGTCGGTGTGGCACTGGAAGGCGGCCTGCATGCGCACATGGTACAGGGGAGAAACGTCGTGGGCCGCCACGAACACCCGGCGGATGTCCGGGGGAATCTCCGCCATATGGGCCAAGGTTCCCTCCTGGGCCAGGCGGCGCATCAGCGCCTCGCTGTACAGTCCCCGCTCTTTCAGTATGTCCACCAGCACGGGGTTGACCTCCGGCATCTGGGTGTTGTCCATCACGTTGCGCGTGTAGGCGTAGGCAAAGACGGGCTCGATGCCCGACGAACAGCCCGCGATCATGGAAATGGTGCCGGTGGGGGCGATGGTGGTGACGGTGGCGTTGCGCAGGGGCGGCCCGTCCTTGTAGGTGCTCTGGTCGAAGAGGGGGAACGGGCCCCGCTCCCGGGCCAGGAGCTGGCTGGCCTTGTGGCCTTCCGCCTGGACAAAAGCCATCAGCTTTTCCGCCAGGGCCACGCCTTCGTCGCTGTTGTAGGCCACGCCCAACCGGGTCAACATGTCGGCAAAGCCCATGAGCCCCAAACCGATCTTGCGCGTCTGCCGGGTGACCTGCTGGATGATGGGCAGGGGATAGCAATTGACCTCGATCACATTGTCCAGGAACCTGACTGCCTCGTGTACCGTGGCGGCCAAGGCGTCGTAATCGATCTCATAACGCGCCTTGGTCTTTTTGATCATCTTGGTCAGGTTGATGGAGCCCAGGTTGCAGCTCTCAAAGGGCAGCAGGGGCTGCTCGCCGCAGGGGTTGGTGGATTCGATCTCGCCCAGAGAAGGCACCGCATTGCCCGCGTTCATGCGGTCCAGGAAGATGATGCCCGGTTCGCCGTTGTGCCATGCGGACTGGACAATTTGGTCGAACAATTCCCTGGCGTTCTTTTTGCCCACCGGGGTTTTGGTTTTGGGGTCGATCAAATCGTACTGCGTGTCTTGCTCCACCGCCCGCATAAAGGCCTCGGTGACGCCCACGGACAGGTTGAAGTTGGTGATGTCGGCGTTGTCCTGCTTGCAGTGGATAAACTGCTCGATATCGGGATGGTCCACCCGCAGGATGCCCATGTTGGCGCCGCGGCGGGTTCCCCCCTGCTTCACTGCCTCGGTGGCCATGTTGAACACGCGCATAAAGCTGACCGGGCCCGAAGCCACGCCGCCGGTGGAGCGCACCGTGGCCCCACTGGGGCGCAGACGGCTGAAGGAAAAGCCGGTGCCGCCGCCCGATTTGTGGATCAGGGCCGCGTTTTTGATGGCGTCGAAGATCTCTTCCATGCTGTCCCCCACGGGCAACACAAAACAGGCGGAAAGCTGGCCCAAGGGCCGGCCCGCGTTCATCAACGTAGGCGAATTGGGCAAAAAACGCAGGCTGGTCATCAACTGCAAAAAGCCTTGGGCCACCTGATCCACGTCGGCTTTGGGATCGAACTTGGTCTCCGCCTCAGCCACCGCCCAAGCCACCCGCTCAAAAAGCTGCTCCACGCTTTCAACGCATTCGCCCTGTTCATTTTTTGCCAAATAGCGCCTGCGCAGGACCTCCTGCGCGTTTTTTCCTATGTCAGAAATTGCCAAGATGATTCCCCCCACAAAATGTCAGTGCTTTTTATTATATACCTACATCTGGTAGAATTCAACCCCCGGAAACCCATATATTGTGTTTTCTTCCTGTATAGTGAATCCTGGTCCATCGGGGGAGCGATGCGGAAAGACACCGGAAAAAGGTGGCTCAGGCAGCTGGTATCGGCTCATTTCTTCTTCGAAATATTCGTTCCATGATCGTCTGCATCCCGCTTCAGGGCTGTTTTAACCGAACCTTGCCACAACTCGTATGATAACATGATAATGGATTTGTATATTGACAACGGAGGCGGCCATGAAGGATGGCGCTGGCAAGAAGGGCGCCCGCCGTCTGGGGCTGAGAAGCGCGAATGACAGCCGTACGCACTGTAAAATCGACGATGTAGGTACAACTGCTTCGATGGAACGCAGACAAATCCTGGAAAGGTCTTGAATTCTCCCCGGATATGTGTTAGTATATTTATACAGGGCTGTGTATCCTACGCTGCAGCGCTGCAATACGCAGGAAGGGAGGCTCGCGTAATTAAGGAGGAGATCGGATCCGTCCGGTTTGCATAGTATAGTATGGATCAAGAAATGGAGGAGAACCCATGAAGAAATGTTTTGTAACCGCTCTGGCGCTGGTCCTTTTGATCAGCTGTCTGCCCCTCACCGTTTTTGCCGAACCCGTAACCATCGACTTCTGGCACTCCTTTAGCGCGGGAACCAACCTCGAATGCATCGAAACCATCATTTCGGATTTCAACGCCCTCCACGAGGGTGAGTACGAAGTGGTCGGCACTTTTCAGGGCAACTACGCCGACATCCTGTCCAAGCTGACCGTTGGCTACACTGCGGGTGAATGCCCGGCAGTCTCCTTCGTCGACTCGGTGGATACGCCCCAGTTGACCGCCAACGGCATGCTGGTCAATCTGAGCGAATATGCCGCCGCCAACGATCCCGAATTCGACTTCGGCCAGTACATTCCCGGCCTGATGAACTACGGCACGGGCCCGGACGGCTTCTACGCCCTGCCCTGCGGCCGTTCCACCCCCCTGATGTACGTCAATCTGGACATCGTCGAGGCCGCCACCGGCGCCAAGACCGTGCCCACCACCCGGACGGAACTGGTCGCCACCCTGGAGGCGGTCCGGGACAACTGCCCCGACAAGATTCCCTTCATGTGCCCCATGGTCTGCTGGTATTTCGCCAACTTCCTCACCAGCTCCGGCGGCCATTTCCTGAGCGCAGACGGCGAGAAATCCTACTTCGCGGTAGACGAAGGCGGTCTGAAGTCCTTCTCCTTCTGGAAGAGCCTGGCGGACAACGGCCTGTACAAGGCCCCCACCGTAGACGGCGCCAACTCGGTGGAACAATTCATCAACGGCGACGTCGCCATCATCTATGAGTCCACCGGCAACCTGACCAATATAACCAAGAACGCCACCTTCGACATGACCGCTGCCTATCTGGTGAAAGACACCCAATACAGCGTGGCCACCGGCGGCAACAACCTGGTCATGCCCAACACCATTTCCGATGCCGAGAAAGCCGGCGCCTGGGAATTCATGAAGTACGCCACCAGCCTAGAGGTCAATGCCTTCATCAACAAGAACACGGGCTATATGCTGAACAACGTGAATTCCGCCTCCCTGCCCCAGGTGCAGGAGCTGTGGGCCGAGAACCCGCTGTTCAAGGTGGCCTACGACCAGCTGGAGTATGTGGACGACCAGTACGTGTCCCCCTACTTCGCCTCCCTGAACCTGGAAGTCGTGGCGCTGTTGCAGCAAATGCTACAGGACGGCTCCATGAGCGCGGAAGAGGCCTATGAGCAGCTTCTGATCGTGTGCGAAGATCTGCTGCCCGGCGGCAATGCCGAAACCTATCCGTAAATACAGGGATTCCCCGGTTTTTCCGCGAAAGCCCGCTCGCTATGGGCGGGCTTTCCTTCTATGGGGGCACACAACGACATGACGGAAGGATGATACTTTGGCTAAGATAGAACTTAGGAACGTGAGCAAGCGTTTCGGCAACACCGTGGTGCTGGAGAACCTGAACCTGACCATCGAGGACGGGCAGTTTGCCGTGCTCATTGGCCCTTCCGGCTGCGGCAAGACCACGGTGCTGCGCACGATCGCGGGCATCGGTCCCCAGAGCTCCGGGCAGGTCCTGATGGACGACCAGGATATTTCCGACCTCCCCCCCGGCAAGCGGGATCTCGCCATGGTATTCCAGAACTATGCCATTTATCCCACCATGTCCGTACGGGACAACATCGAATACGGCCTGAAGAACAGAAAGGTGCCCGCCCCCACCAGAAACAAACTGATCGCGGAGATCAGCGAGATCGTGGGCATCGCGCCCTATCTGGACAGAAAACCCGCCCAGTTGTCGGGGGGGCAACGCCAGCGGGTGGCGCTGGCGCGGGCCATGGTCAAAAAGCCCAAGGTCTTCCTGATGGACGAGCCCCTGTCCAACCTGGACGCCAAGCTGCGCAGCCAGATGCGGGTGGAGCTCATCGAGCTGCACAACCACCTCAAAACCACCTTTGTGTACGTCACCCACGATCAGGTGGAAGCCATGTCCATGGCGGACCGCATCATCCTGCTGAACAACGGCGTCATCCAGCAGGAGGCCAATCCCCGGGAGATCTATACAAACCCCTGCAACAAGTTCACCGCCCAATTCATCGGCGCGCCCCAGATGAATATCCTGCCGCTGCCCGGCAGTGATATGTCCTTTGGCTTCCGGCCGGAGAAGGTCACCCTGACCGAGCAGGCTCCGGACGCCTTCCTCAAAAAAAAGGCGCGCATCATCACCCGGGAAATGCTGGGCAGCGAGACCCTGTACCAGCTGCGCTTCGACAAGCAGTCCATCATGGTCAAAAGCCTGTCCGATGTCTTTTTGCCCGGCACGGATGTCTATTTTTCCCTCCGGAAAGAGGATATCCTGCTGTTCAAAAGAGACGAGAACCGCCTGTACCCCCAGGAAGACGGATACGGGCAGGCCCTGGCCGCAGCGGGGAGGGTGTAAGTATGCAGGATACCGGAAAACTGGGCAGGAAGGTGCTTCCCTATGCCCTCGTTCTGCCCGCCATCCTGTTTTTGCTGATTTTCACCATATACCCGTTGCTGGACATGGTGTATATGAGCTTTACCGACTGGAAGCTGGTGCAGCCCGCCAAGAATTTCGTCGGACTGCACAACTACAGATACCTCTTCGGCCGTTCGGATTTCTGGAACGCCCTGGGCAACACCTTTTATTACTCGGTGCTCACCGTGATTTCTCAGTTCTGCGCTGCAACCCTGTTCGCCGTATGGCTGCGCAAAAATACCCGGATCAACTCCCTGGTGCGCACCGCCTTGTTCACTCCCCACATCGTGGCGCTGCTGTCCGTAGCCATGGTGTGGAGCTGGCTGATGAACGAGGACAAGGGCCTTCTCAACATGTTGCTCAATCTCCTGGGCCTCCCCGGACTGCGCTGGCTCAATTCGGCGGAAACCGCCATGACCTCCCTGGTCATCGTATCCTGGTGGAAGAGCGTGGGGTACTACACCGTCATCATTTTCTCCGCCCTGCAGACGATCCCCACGGAGATCTACGAGGCGGCGGATCTGGACAATGCGGGCCGTTTCAGCCGCTTCTTCCGCATCACCTTTCCCATGATCTCGCCCCAGGCCTTCCTGTGCCTGATCACCATGACCATCGGCTCCTTCAAGGTCTTCGAGACCATCCGGGTCATGACGGGGGGCGGTCCGGGCAAGGCCACCTATGTGCTGGTGTATTACATCTACATGACGGCTTTCCAGGGCCAGTTCAAGGTGTGTCTGGCCTGCGCCGCCGGCGTGGTGCTGCTCTTTATCGTGGGCCTGCTCACCGCGCTCTACTTCATGCTCCTTTCCAGGAAAGTGCATTACCAATAGAGAGAAGGGAACAAAGCGTATGGAAAACAGAGCCATTCAACAGATCACGCCGTTGCAGCGGGCCCTTGGCACCGTGTTCAGGGCACTCAATTTCCTGCTCAAGATCGGGCTGGTGGTCGTCTTTGTCTTCCCCTTCCTCTGGATGATTTCCACCTCCCTGAAGACATACCCCGAGTCCATCGCCTACCCCCCCTCCCTGTTCTTCGCCAAGCCCCAATGGGAAAACTTCGTCATGGTATGGAACAGCGGCGATTACCTGCGCTACGCGCGAAACAGCATCACGGTCACCCTGACCATCATCGCCCTGCAGACCCTTGTCTCGGTGCCGGCGGCCTACGCCTTTGCCCGCTATAAGTTCCGGGGCGGGGCACTGCTCTTTGGCATCGTCCTGGTATCTTTCATGGTGCCCACCCAGTTGACCTTTATTTCGGTGTACCTGATGTTTTCCAAGGTCTCCATGCTCAAGACGCTCTGGCCCCAGATCCTGCCCTTTGGCGCCAATGCCTTCGGGATCTTCATGCTGCGCCAGTCTTTTAAGCAAGTGCCCGAAGAATTGATCGAGTCCGCCCGCCTGGACAACGCCGGGGAGATCAACATCATGTTCCGCATCATGTTGCCCATGGCCAAGTCTTCTTTGGTGGCAGTTACCATGTTCAGCTTCATCGGCCACTGGAACGACTACTTCTGGCCCTTTGTCATGACCAACACGGATTTCATTCGTCCCCTCACCGTGGCCATCGCCCAGCTGAGGGACTCGGAACATGGCAACCAATGGCAGCTCGTCATGGCGGGCAACGTCATCCTGGTCCTTCCCATCCTGATCGTGTACGTCTTCCTGCACAAAAAGATCATCAGCGGGTTTGTGTACAGCGGCATCAAGTAGGTTCATCACACCGAAGAAAGGATCTTCTGTATGGCCAAGTATACCGTCGTGATCTCGGAGGACGCGCTGCTGTACGACGACATGGAGTACCTGTGCAGCCTGCCCGCCTTCTCCTCGGTTCTGCCTCAGTCAGCCCGGGTACACCGCATGCGTTCTATCTACCCCACCATCACCTATCCCTGCCATACCACCATGAGCACGGGCTGCTATCCGGACAGGCATGGGGTGCTGAACAACGAGCAGACCATCCTGGGGGAGGTGTCCTCCCTCTGGGAGCACTTTCACCACATCGTCAAGGTCCCCGACCTCTTCGACCTGGCCAAAGCCGCCGGGCTGCGCACCGCTTCGGTTTTCTGGCCTGTCACGGGCGGGCATCCCCACATCGATTACCTGGTAAACGAATACTGGCCCCAGCACGGTGAGGACGAAGTCGAGTGCCACCTGGACAGCGGATCGAGTCCCGAGACCATGGAGGTCATCCGCAACAACGCCCACTTCAACCGGGGACGCCAGCGCCAGCACCCCTGGAACGATCAGTTCATCAACGGCTGCGCCTGCGAGATCATGCGCCGCTTTACGCCCAACCTGCTGATGGTCCATCTGGGCAACCTGGACGGATACCGGCACCAGGCGGGCATGCGCTCCATGAAGGCGGTGCAGGGGCTCCACGAGATCGACCTGTGGCTGAGCGATATGCTGCAGGCCCTGGATATTGCGGGCATCCGGGACGAGACCAACCTCTTCATCGTCAGCGACCACGGGCAGATGGACGTGCGGGGCAGCATCCACCCCAACGTCCTGCTGGTCCGGGCCGGGCTGATCCAGCTGGACGAAGCGGGGGACATCGCCGACTACAAAGCCATCGCCAAATCCACCGGTGCCTCTTGCCAGATCTACCTGAAAGACCCGGAAAACCGGGAGGTGTGGAACAAGACCAAGGAAGTACTGGAGGCGGCATGCCGGGAGGGGGTATACGGCATCGAACGGGTCTATACCCGGGAAGAGACCGCCCGCCTGGAGCGTTTGTCCGGCCCCTTCTCCTTTGTGTTGGAGATGAACGGCCTGTTTTCCTTCGGCAACGAATGGACGGAGCCCCCGGTGCGCGCCGTGGACTGCTCGGATTACAAACTGGCTCATGCCACCCACGGGTATCACCCGGACAAGGGGCCCCAGCCCACCCTGCTGGCCTTCGGGCCCGATATCCGTCCCGGCGCCCTGCTGGAACAGGCGGGCATCGTGGACATCGCCCCCACCGTCGCCCATTCCCTGGGCCTTTCCATGCCGGGGGTGGACGGACGCGTCCTCACGGAACTCTTCCGGTAACCCTTTCTCCATGCATTTCAGGGGGGCTGCTTCGGCAGTCCCCCTGATTTTATCTATTGTATCCGCGAAGAAGTTGCGCCATTTCCGGGCTTTGCAACAATTCTCAGCCCCCTTTCGTCGAACCGGTGGTGGATTTTACGCGGTTATGGTATAATGCGCCGCAACAACAGGACGAAAGGAAGGTCGGGCCTTGCAGAGCGAATCTCCCCCCATCATCTCCCTGAGCGAGGTGAGCAAGGTGTATGTCATCGGCAGCACCAAACTGCGCGCCTTGGACAGGGTATCGCTGGACATCTATCCGGGGGAATTCACCTGCATCATCGGCCGTTCGGGCTCGGGAAAGTCCACCCTGCTCAACATGATCGCAGGTCTGGAAAAGCCCACCCGGGGCCGCATCCGCATCGCGGGCAAGCAGATCGAGCGCATGAACGAGGCTCAGCTGGTGCAGTTCCGGCTGAACAACGTGGGCTTCGTCTTCCAGTCTTTCAACCTGTTCGCCATGCACACCGCCCTGGACAACGTAGCCATGCCCCTGATGTACAAGGGCACCAACCGGCTCCGGCGCAAGCGGCTGGCCCGCAAGATGTTGGCGGCCGTGGGGCTGGAATCCCATATGATGCACAAGCCTTCCCAGATGTCCGGAGGTCAGCAGCAGCGCGTAGGCATCGCCCGGGCTCTGGTCACCTCCCCCAAGATCCTGTTCGCCGACGAACCCACGGGCAATTTGGATCTGAAGACCTCCCGGGAGGTGCTGCGCCTGATCCGCAGCATATGCCGGGAGCGGGGCACCACCCTGATCATGGTCACCCACGACCCGGACATGGCCCAATACGCCGACCGGGTCATCCAGCTGCTGGACGGGCGGGTGCTGAGCAACGAGGTCAACAAGCACCCCGGCAACATCCCCCTGGTCAAAACCCTGGAGGACGGCACCGTGGTGGTCCTTACGGAAGAAGAAGCGCTGGCTGAGGAAGCGAAGGCGTAGAGAAGCGAAAAACGCGGAGGTCACGATATGAGGACAAAACGGAGCATCCTTCTCCTCTTGGTGCTGCTGCTGGCCCTGTGCCCCATGGTGCGGGCAGGGGAAGCCACACCGGGGGAGACCCAAGAGCCAGGGCAAACCCAGGAGCCCGGGCAAACCCAGGAGCCCGGACAGACACAGGAGCCCGGACAGACACAGGAACCGGATGAAGCCGAGCGCACCATGTACGCCAAAAAAACCATCAAGCTGTTCAAAGCCATGAAGACCTCCTCCAAGGTGCTGGATCGGATCGGCAAGGGCGAAGCGGTGTCCGTCCTCGTCTACGGCAAAAAATGGTGTTCCGTTACCTACATGGGGCAGCAGGGCTACGTGCAAACCAAGGTGTTGACCGACGTCCCCCCCGCGCCCACCCAGCCTCCCGAGCCTACCCCTCCCCCCGAGCCCGGACATCCGATCGTACCCGACAGCAGGGCAAGTACCTTTTACACCGGGGATGAGGTAGAGGTCTCTCCCTCTGCAGAAGATATCATCGCCGCCTTCGTGCTGGACTATCACCTTATGGGCAGCGGGCATTTCAGCCGGATCCGGGATTTGGTGGCCGCCAATCTGGACCAGCTGCTGACGAAAACCCCCGCAATCCCCCAGGAGCTTTCCGAGTACAGCGACATCTTGACCGCCTTGTGCTCCGATTTGGCAAAAGGCGCCCTCCTCGACCTGCAGGGCACCCAGCTGAACGCCAAGCGCACCAAAACCGCCGCCATCTTCACGAATAAAGACGCCATCATCGGCACGGCGAAACTGTCCGGTGAAGGGAGCGCAGGCAACATCAACTTTGGCTCCTTCACCCTGAAAAAAGTGGACCGGGGCATCTACTACCTGCAAATGACCATCCGGGCGGGGAGTGCATCCGCCCTGAGCGCGCTGTATGGGGGCAAGTCCGTGACCCTGCTGTATCCCATCAAGGTGGCCAAATTGTCCAGCGGCGGCTCCGGCGGTTCCGGCGGTTCCGGCGGTGGCAGCACCGAAAAACAATTGCCCGTCGCCCGGCTGCTGGTGGATAGCCTGCGCACCGAGCCGGCGCAGCCCAGCGCGGGGGAGGAGTTCGACATCATCCTGTCCCTGCGCAACACCAGCGAGACCCTGTACCTGCGCAACCTGCAGATCACCTTCTCCTCGGATGACGAGGCGCTGATCCCCCTGAACGGCATGAACGTGGTCTACCTGGACCGCATTGACGCGGGCTCCAATTACGAGCTGCGCCTGAATGTGCGGGCTAAGCCCGACATGGAAACAAGCCAGGCCCGGCTGGAACTCAGCGCCGACTTTGAAGACAAGAAGGGCAATGCCCTGTCCGCCAGCCAATCCCTGTTGATCCCTGTCCGGCAGGTGCAGCGCATCGAGCTGGACGACCCGGTCATGCCCGCCGGCAGCCTGATGGCAGGAGACAGCTGCAACGTCAAAATGGGCGTCTTCAACCTGGGCAAGACCATGCTGTACAACGTGACGGTGAAGGCCGTGCCCGACGATCCCACAAACGTCGTGCCCGGCACCAGCTACTACATCGGCAACATGGATCCCGGCTCCTCCAAAACTGCGGAGCTGGAGATGGTCCCCCTGACGGGGGGCGAGTTCACCGGGAAGCTCGAAGTCTCCTATGAGACCGTGGACGGCGAAGTGAGCGTCGAGAGCAAGGAAATCAGCTTTTCCGCCTCCGAAGAGGAAGCCTATGACAGCTACGACGACTACGCGGAGTACACCGAACAAGATGCCTCCGAGCCCGAACCCCCCACCGTCCTAGAGGTGTTGGCCGAACTGCCCTGGCAGATCTATGCGCTGGCCGGGGGACTGGTCCTGACCTTCGTCGTGTGGATCGGCGCCGTCGCGCACCGGCGCAGGCTGCGCGCCCTGGAAGACGATGAAATGGAGTGACATCCTGGCCGCCGCCATGAACAACTTGCGGCGGCGCAAACTGCGTTCCATGCTGACCATGCTTGGGGTGGTCATCGGCACCGCGGCCATCGTGGTGACCGTGTCCCTGGGCTATGGCGCGGAGCAGGCCCAAATGGATATGCTGGAGGCGCAGACCAACCTGCGCCTGATCAACGTGTACCCCTTCTACGGTTCCCCCAGCTCCGGTGAGGGCAGCACGAACCGCATCACCAAAATTACCGATGCGGTGATCAGCCGGATCCGGCACGTGAAGGGGGTACGGGCGGTGACCCCCGTGGTCTCCATCTATTCCAGCCTGGAATTCGTGATCCAGACCGGGAAACTCGAGGTTTCCGCCCCCCTCATCGCCGTACTTCCCGTGGACTTTGCCCACATCATGGGCCTGAAAAACGGCCGCTACTTTTCGCGCTCCACCGACCGGATGGAATTCCTGATGAGTGAAATCAGCATGGCGGAGTTCAGGGACCCGGAGAGCAAAGAGGAATACATCGACGTGTGGAGCTACCTGTACGACGGCAAACCCATCCCGCTGCCCAACGTGAACTGGCTCCACGATCGCTTTACCCTGCAGCTGCGCTGGGAGGATTACGAGAGCATCGACGAGAACAACCCGGACCCCGTCCTGCGCACCAAGGACTACAAGGCCAAATTCATGGGCACCATGGACGTGGGCAGCGAGGACTACAACTTCATCTATGGGGCAGTGGTAAACCTGAATTGGCTGAAAAAGCTGTACCGGGACAACAAGGCCCTGATGAAGGATGCGGGCCTCGCCCTCGAGGACCTGAATGAGTACCAGACGGTATATGTGCTGGCCAAAAGCGTGGACAACGTGTTGGATCTGGTGAAAGAGTTGAACGAAATGGGCCTGATATGCTCCAGTCCCCTGGATTATCTGAACTCCTACAAAGAGCAGATCCAGACCGTGCAGGGGTTCCTGGGTTTCATCGGCGCCGTCTCCATGCTGGTAGCCGCCCTGTCCATCGCCAACACCATGATGATGTCCATTTACGAGCGCACCCGGGAGATCGGCATCATGAAGGTGCTGGGCTGCAAGCTGAGCAATATCCG
>JAAYOH010000088.1 GCA_012520375.1 Clostridiales bacterium | reverse complement strand
CTCCATGTACACGTAGGAAATGCCGGTGGGCTTTTTGGAGACGGACAGCAGCAGGTCCAGGTCCTCTTCCCGGAAGCGGGTGCCGCCGATCTCCCATAACCCCTCCCCGATGGGGGGCTGGCAGTCCGTCTGCCCATAGTCGTAGCAGAAGGGGCAATTCAGGTTGCAGCGGTTGGTCTTCCGCACCGCGCTTAACCCGGTGCCGGTGAGACAGGATCGGCAGCCCAGGGAAAAGCGGCTTTCATCCCCCACAAAATATGTGCGGCCCGCCAGGCTCTTGAGGCCGGGGATCTGCGCCAAGCGTTTTTCGTGCCGCGCCTCCACTGCCCGTTCGATCTGGTACAGAACGGCGTACACCAGTTCCTGCTGGCGGGGCATGAGTTCCTGATCCGGCGGCAGCTGGGCGAAAAAGGAAAACCAGGTACAGGCGTCTTTCTTGGATATCTTCATGGGGCCTCCAAACGTCGGATCACTGGGAATTGGCCAGGCGCTCCGCCTCCCGCTGTTTGCAGATCTGCGCCCACGTGGGCAACGTTGCCAGCTTCTCCGCCAGTTTCTCCATCAAAACCGGTACGTCGATGCCCTGGGGGCAGATCCGGGTGCAGGCCCCGCACCGGGCGCAGGCGGCGGGCTGCTTCGTTGCCGGGAGCCCCTCCACCAGCATGGTGGTGGTGACCTGGGAGGCGAAGCACAGCTCGTCGTATACCGAGAGCAGCATGGGGATGTCCAGGCCCATGGGGCATTCGGACAGGCAGTAGCGGCAGCCGGTGCAGGGGACCCGGTCCACCATGCCCGCCGCGATGCCCAGCAGGGCGTCCAGCTCCGGCTTTGACAGGGGCCGGCGGGCGCGGTAGGTCTCCACGTTCTCCACCATCTGGGCCATGGAGGACATGCCGCTCAGGGTTACCCGGACGCCGGGAAGATCCTGCAGGAAGCGGAAGCACCAGGCCGCGGGGCTCTCATCGGGGCGGAACGACCGGAGCACGGCTTCGTCCTGTTCGCTGAGCCGGGCCAATCTGCCGCCCCGCACCGGCTCCATCACGATGATGGGCATGCCCCGGCGGGTGAGCAGTTCGTACTTGGCCGCTCCGTCCTGCAGGGTCCAGTCCAGGTAATTGAGCTGGATCTGGCAGAACTCCATGCAATCCACCCGGTCCAGGAAGCGCTCCAGGAAGGCGGCGCTGCCGTGGGAGGAAAAGCCCAAGTGCCGGATAGTGCCCTGGCGCTGCTGTTCCCGGAAGTAGTCGACGATGCCCCAGGCGGGGTCGAGGTAGGTCTTTTCGGAATGTTCGTAGACGTTGTGGAGCAGGTAAAAGTCGAAGTACTCCACGCCGCATTTGCGGAGCTGGTCCTGGAACACCTGGTCGGGATCGTAGGCCGAGGCGATCTGGTGGCCCGGATACTTGGTGGCCAGACAGTAGGAAGAGCGGGGATGCCGCCCCAGGGCGCGGCCCAGTACGATTTCCGACTGCCCGCCGTGGTAGGGGTAGGCGGTGTCGAAGTAGGTGATCCCGCCCGCGATGGCGTAATCGGTCATCTCGAAGACCTGGGCCTCGTCGACGGTCTTGCCGTCCGGCATCAGGGGAAGGCGCATGGCGCCAAATCCCAGCCCGGACAGGTTGGCGTTTAGACAGTGGCTGCTGATCATGGGAGACCTCCTTTATCCGGCGGTCATCGGACAAAATTGGTATAAACCCTGCTCTCCTTAGGGGGCAGGCCGTACGTTTCCTTGCCCAGGGCGATGCTCTTCAGGAGGAAGGCCATGTTCCGGGCCAGTACCCGTATGGTCTGCATGCCCTCGGCATCCTGCAGCGCTTCCTCCGGGGCACCTCCGTGCACGCTGTTCCAGTACTGGCTGGAAGCCACGGGCATCCCCGAAACGGTGAAGAACTTGTTCAATTCGTCGAAGGTGGAGGAGAGGCCGCCCCGCCGGCCAATTGCCACCGAAGCGCCCACCTTCATGGTCTTGTCGAAGGCGGTGCTGTGGAACAGCCGATCCAGCAGGGCGATCAAGGAGGCATTGGCGGAGGCGTAGTACACCGGGCTGCCCACCACCAGCCCGTCGCTCTCCTGAAGGAGGGGGGCGACGCGGTTGACCAGGTCGTCGAAGGCGCAGCGGCCCGTTTGCCTGCAGGCGTCGCAGGCGATGCATCCCCGGATGGCTCCGCTCCCGATTTGGACGAGATGGGTGTCGATCTTTTCTGCGGCGAAGATTTCCCGCATGGCGGACAGGGCGGTGAACGTGTTGCCGTTTTTCCGGGGGCTTCCGTTGATCATCAGGACTTTCATGAGAAGAGGACTCCTTTCACAATCCATGGGCTTTCGCACCAAAAGCTTTTTCCATGCTCATTATACACCAGCCGGGAAGGGCATTACAAGGCGTTGCCGCTGCCGATGCGCAGCCCTTTGGGCAGATGGTTCTTTAAAATGCCCTCCGCACCCTTGCCCCAGCCCAGGGCCAGCCCGTGACGGGTGACCAGGGTCCAGCCCCTGCAAGGGGTGGGCAGGGTGCCGCCCCGGAGGTAGAGGGCGCACTGGACGGGGTCCAGTTCCATCCGGTCCCGGACCCGGGCGGGATCCGCCGCCATGGCCAGGGCGTGGTGGGGGCGGAGGATGCGGCCGCTGCGGGCAGCCAGCCGGAGCCCGGCTCCCAGGCACAACAGCCCTTTGAATTCGGGCATGCCGGGGGGAAGGAGCCACAGGGTATCCCCGGCGAAGCGGGGCGTCCACCCCCCAAAGGGGCGGGGCCAGTCCCCGGGGACCATGGAGAGTAGCTGCCCCCAGGCATGCCGGGCTTCCCCGTCCGGGGAGAGACGGGGGAAAACGGGGGCGGGGGCACCGCCGGAGCGCCGCAGCAGGGCCACGAAATGCCCCTCCCCCCTGATCTCGTGGGGCCAAAGCCTGAGGCAGCCGTCCCGGGCATCCCCCACCCCGGGAAGGGAGAAGGGGGCGGGAGCAAAGTCCGGGCGGGCCCGCAGCAGCGCTTCCACGTTTTCTTCGTTTTCCAGGGCGTTGAAGGTGCAGGTGGAATACACCAGCCTGCCCCCGGGCCGTACCATGCGGGCGGCTTCCAGCAGGATGGCCTTCTGCCGCCGGGCGCAGCCCAGGACATTGGCTTTGGACCACTGGGCCCGGGTCTCCGGGTCCCGCCGGAACATGCCCTCCCCGGAGCAGGGCGCATCCACGAGAACGGCATCGAAAGCATCGGGGAAGGCCCGGGCAAGCCGCTCCGGGAGCTGATTCAGGACGGCGGCGTTGGCCACCCCCAGCCGTTCCAGGTTGCCGGCCAGCGCCCGGGCACGCCTGGAATCCGGCTCGTTGGCCACCAGGAAGCCTTTTCCCTCCAGGGCGGCGGCCAGCTGCCCCGACTTGCCCCCCGGCGCGGCGCACAGGTCCAGCACCCGTTCCCCGGGCCGGGGATCCAGCACCCGGGCGGGGGCCATGGCGCTGGCTTCCTGCATGTAGTAGCCTCCGGCCAGGTACAGGGGGTCGGCGCCGGGGCGGAACCCTTCCCGCACATAGCGCCCGCGGGGCTCCCAGGGAACGACGTCGGTACAGATGCCGTGCAGCAGGGCTTCCGCCCCGCTGCGCAGGGGGTTGAGCCGCAGCGCCGCATGGCCGCCCTCTTGAAGCGCCGCCCGGAAGGCCCCGAAACCTTTGCCCAGCAGGGCCTGCATATCGCATAAATACTCATCCGGATAGCCCATGTGGTTTCCTTTCCTCCATTCACAAATAAGTATACCACGAAAGGCAAAAGTATGGTATAATGGATGGTGTAAATATTCAGGCCGAAAGGAAGGGGAACGGGTGCGAAAGGGCATATTGTGTTTCGGGGACAGCAACACCTACGGATACGATCCGGCAGGGGGCCGCTACGACGAGGAAACCCGATGGCCCATGGTGATGCAGCGCATTTTGGGGGAGGGCTACCGGGTGGTAGAAGAGGGCTTGGGCGGGCGCACCTTCTCCCAGGATGATCCCACGGAAGGCGGGTTCAAGAGCGGCATCTCTTACCTGCCGCCCTGCCTCAAGTCCCACAATCCCCTGGAACTGGTGATCGTCATGCTGGGGACCAACGACACCAAGCAGCGCTTTGGCCTGAACGCCCAGACCATTGCCCACAACCTGAACGAGGTGGTCCGGATCGTGCGCAGCTACGGCATGAGCGCCGAGGGAACCGCCCCCGGGATCCTGGTGGTTTCGCCGCCCCACATCGGGGAATGGGTGACCGAAGCCGTGTTCTCGGGCGCCTTCGGGCCCCATGCCCATGCCATCTCCCTGGAGCTGGCGGGACAGCTGCAACGCTACTCAAAGCTGCTCAAGTGCCACTTTGTGGACGCCGCCGCCCACGTGCAGTCCTGTCCTGCCGACGGGGTACACCTGACGGCCCAGGCCCAGATCCACCTGGGGCGGGTGCTGGCTGAGGTGGTCCGGGAACTGGTCCCCCAATAAACGATCAAGACGCAAGTCGAGGAAGGAGATTTGGTATGCTGAATTTTGAGCTTCATCTGCCCACCCATTTTGTGTTCGGCAAGGGTGTCGAACTGGAGACCGGGAAAAAGGTCAAGGAACTGGGCGGGAGCCATGTGTTGGTCCATTATGGAACGGGCTCCGTGGTGCGCAGCGGCCTGCTGAACCGGGTGGTGGCCTCCCTGAAAGAAGAGGGTATCCAAGTGGAGTTGTTGGGGGGAGCGATACCCAACCCCCTGGACACCCTGGTGTACGAAGGCATCGAGCTGGTGCGCAAGACCGGTGTGGATTTTGTGTTGGGGGTGGGGGGCGGCAGCGCCATCGACTCTGCCAAGGCCATCGCCCTCGGCGCCCCGTACGACGGGGATTTCTGGGATTTCTATAGCTACAAGGTGGTGCCCCAGGCCTGCATCCCGGTGGGCGTGGTGCTCACCCTGTCCGGAACCGGCAGTGAGTCCAGCAATTCTTCGGTCATCACCCGGTCCGCCACCCGCGTCAAGCGGGGGGTGAACGTGGAGGTACAGCGGCCCGTTCTCGCCATCATGAACCCCGAGCTCACCTACACCCTGCCCCCTTACCAGACGGCGGCGGGGGTGACCGACATCATGTCCCACATCCTGGAGCGGTATTTCACCAACACCCCGGACGTGGAGGTAACCGACCGGCTGTGCGAAGGGCTGCTGCTCACGGTGATCCACGCGGCCAAGCTGGCGATCCGGGAGCCCGACAACTACAACGCCCGGGCCCAGCTCATGTGGGCGGGCACCCTGGCCCACAACAATTTGTGCGGCGTGGGAAGGCAGCAGGACTGGGCTTGCCATGCCATCGAGCACGAATTGTCCGGCCTGTACGACGTGGCCCACGGCGCGGGGCTGGCGGTGGTGACCCCTGCCTGGATGCGCTATACCATGCACCACAACACCCTGCGCTTTGCCCAGCTGGCGGAGCGGGTGTGGGGTTGCTCCATGAATTACGAACATCCCGAGTATACCGCCCTGGAGGGCATCATCCGGTTCGAGCACTTCCTGCGGGATATCGGCATGCCCGTCACCCTGAAGGAGCTGGGGGCCAAGGCCGAAGATATCCCCTACCTGGCTGCCCACACCAAAATGGGCAACGCCGGGACCCACACCGGCTATTTCGTTCCCCTGACCCCCAAGGACGTGGAAAAGGTGCTGCACCTGGCCGACAAATAAGACGGCGCAACATTTAACCTGAGAATGATTGAGTAAATATTCAACCCGAGAGTATAATCATGCCATCACAATGACCTGGAGGAATTCATACCATGGCAAAGACAAAGATCGTTCTGGCGTATTCCGGCGGATTGGATACCACCATCATCATCCCCTGGCTGAAAGAGAATTACGAATGCGACGTCATCGCGGTGGCGGTGGACGTGGGACAGGGGGAAGAACTGGCGCCCCTCCATGAGAAGGCGCAAAAGTCCGGCGCCAGCAAGCTGTACATCGAAGACGTGCGGGAGACCTTCGTGACCGATTACATCTGGCCCACCCTGCAGATGGGCGCCGTCTACGAGCAGAAATACCTGCTGGGCACCAGTTTTGCCCGGCCCCTCATTGCCGAGCGCCTGGTGGCCGTCGCCAAGAAAGAGGGCGCCCAGTACATCTGCCATGGCGCCACTGGCAAGGGCAACGACCAGGTGCGCTTTGAGCTGACCATCAAATCCCTGGCCCCCGACATGAAGATCATCGCCCCCTGGCGGATCTGGGACATCAAGACCCGGGAAGAGGAGATGGAGTACGCCAGGGAGCGGGGCCTGGACGTGCCGGTGAAGAAGGACCGCCCCTACTCCATGGACCGCAACCTGTGGCACCTGAGCCACGAGGGCTGCGAGCTGGAGAACCCAGCCAACGAGCCCCCGGCGGATTTGCAGATGATCTGCGCACCCCTGGAGCAGACCCCGGACCAGGCGGAGTATGTGGAAGTGGGCTATGAGAAGGGCATCCCGGTGACGGTGAACGGCCAGGCCTACGGCCCCGTGGAAATCATCGAAGTGCTGAACCAGATCGGCGCCCGGCACGGCGTGGGCGTGGCGGACCTGGTGGAAAACCGCCTGGTAGGCATGAAGAGCCGGGGCGTGTACGAGACCCCCGCAGGCAAGATCCTGTTCGACACCCACCAGATCCTGGAGACCATCACCCTGGACCGGGACACCGCCCACTACAAGGACATGATGGCGATCCGCTTCTCCGAACTGGTATACGACGGCAAATGGAACACCCCCCTGCGGGAAGCCATGAGCGCCTTCGCCGCCTCCACCCAGCAGACCGTGACGGGCACGGTGCGGGTGAAATTGTACAAGGGCAACGTCGTCCCCGCCGGCGTGACCTCCCCCTACAGCCTGTACATGGAAGAGATCGCCACCTTCGGCGACAGCAAGGAATTGTACAACCACGGGGATGCCGAGGGGTTCATCAACCTCTTCGGGCTGCCCCTGAAGGTCCAGGCCATGATGAAGGAAAAGAACGGCCTGCTGTAGGAAGCAAGTACATCGCATGAAAAGGAGGATCCCGGCGGGAAAAGGCCCGGGATCCTCCGTATTTCCAGTGTCCCCGAGGGACGAAAAGGAGGGACGATATGAAACTGTGGGGAGGACGATTCGAAAAGGCCACCGACCACATGGTGGACGACTTCCACTCATCGCTGCCCTTTGACCGCCGCCTGTACGGCTGCGATATCAGGGGCTCCATCGCCCATGCCACCATGCTGGGGGAGCAGGGCATCATCCCGGCGGAGGATGCGAAAGCCATCGTAAAGGGCCTTCAGGGGATCCTGGAGGATCTCGCGGCGGGCAGGCTGGCCTTCGACCCGGATGCCGAGGACATCCATATGTTTGTGGAGCAGGAGTTGACCAGGCGCATCGGCGCCCCCGGCGGACGGCTGCACACCGGCCGCAGCCGGAACGACCAGGTGGCCCTGGACGGGCACATGTTCGTCAAGGAGGCCTGCCGCGAGACGATGGGCCTGCTCAAAGACCTGATCGGGACCCTGCTGAAAGCGGCCCGGGCCCATCTGGACACGGTGATGCCCGGCTACACCCACCTGCAAAAGGCCCAGCCCATTACGTTGGCCCATCACCTGATGGCCTGGGTGCAAATGTTCCTCCGGGACCGGGAGCGGGTGCGGGACTGCTACAAGCGGGCGGACGTCATGCCCCTGGGCAGCGGCGCCCTGGCGGGCACCACCTACCCCCTGGACCGGCAGCGGGTGGCGGACCTGCTGGGTTTTTCCCGCATCAGCGAAAACTCCATGGACGGGGTGGCGGACCGGGATTTCATGCTGGACTACCTGTACGCCGCATCGGTATCCATGATGCACCTGTCCCGCTGCTGTGAAGAGCTGATCCTGTGGTCCACCGACGAATTTGCCTTCGTGCGCATGGACGACGCCTTTTCCACCGGTTCCTCCATCATGCCGCAAAAAAAGAACCCCGACGTGGCGGAGCTGATCCGGGGCAAGACCGGCCGGGTGTACGGGGACCTGATCGCCCTCCTCACCGCCCTCAAGGGCATCCCCCTGGCCTACAACAAGGACATGCAGGAGGACAAAGAGGCGCTGTTCGACGCCCACGACACCTGGACCAAGTGCCTGATCGTCTTTGAGGGGATGTTCAAGACCCTGTGCTTCAATGCAGACGTGATGGAACGGGGCGCGGCGGGGGGCTTTACCAACGCCACGGACCTGGCGGACTACCTGGTCCGGCGGGGGCTGCCCTTCCGGCAGGCCCACGAGGTGTCGGGGAAAATGGTGCTAAGCTGTGTGAAACGGGGCATCTCCCTGCTGGACATGACCCTGGAAGAGATGCAGGCTTTCTCCCCCCTGTTCGATGGGGACGTCTTTGATGCCATCTCGATCCACACCTGCGTGGTGGCCAGGGACGTGCCCGGCGGGCCCGCACCGGACCGGGTGCTGGCGTCCATCGAGAGCGCAGAGGCCCGCCTTCAGGATGGATTCCCTATGAGAGGAAGGATTTGATCAGGGTAGAGGCCTGCCCGAAGGGATCTTTCCGCATATCCAGCCAGTGGATTTCGGTGTCCCGCTTGAACCAGGTCATCTGCCGCTTGGCGAAGCGCTTGATGGCGAGGGAAAGCTCCTCCGTCATGGCCTTTTCGTCGGGGAATTCCCCGGCCAGATAGCGGGTCAGGTAGCGGTACTCCAGTCCCAGCTTTTTGAGGAAGGTCTCGCTGGCCCCCTCCGCCAGCAGCCGGCGCACCTCTTCCACCATGCCCTGCTCCATCCGCAGGGCCAGGCGCTGGTCGATGCGTTGTTTCAGGGTCTCCCGGTCCCAGGTCACCCCCAGCTTCAGGACCCGGTAACGGGGCTTGCTTTTGCCCGGGCCGGGGTCCCCGCTGTGCAGCTTTTCCAGCATGCGCATGACCCGGTTGCGGTTGTCGGGGTCGATGCCGCTTCCGGGCAGTTCTTCTTCCAGCATACGGGCGAGCGTTGCCGTGGACAATTGCTCCAATTCCGCCCGGTAGGAAAGGTCCGGCGCCTTGTCCGACAGGCGGTAGCCCTCCGTCACTGCGGATAGGTACAGGCCGGTACCCCCCGCCAGGAAGGGCAGATGCCCCCGGGCGAGGATCCCGTCGATGGCCCGGTAGGCCTGGCGCTGGAAATCCGCCATGGAATAAAAGTCGTTGGGCCGGACCACGTCGATCAGGTGGTGGGGGACGCCCTGCATCTCTTCCCGGGTGATCTTGCCGCTGCCCAGGTCCAGCCCGCAAAAGACCTGCCGGGAGTCCGCGGAGACCACCTCTCCGGAAAAATGCCTGGCAAGGCGGACGGCCAGGGCGCTCTTGCCCGAGGCGTTGGTGCCCATGACGGCGACGATGGATGGAAGGCTGTCCATGGCGTGCTCCTCCCGGTGGGAAAGAATCGCGCCCCCGGGGCGCTGTTCCCTTCGGGTAGTATTCCACAGGACCCGCGGCCTTGTCAAGCTCTTTTTGGCGCGCCCTTGCAATTTTGGCGGGCAAAGAGTATAATAACGGCAGAGGATCGATTCTAAATGAGGGAGGTGCGATCCATGAAGCTGATCATCGCGATTGTTCAGGATGAGGACGCTTCCAGGCTGGTCAGCACCCTGATGAACGAGGGCTATGGCGTGACCAAGCTGGCGACCACCGGCGGCTTCCTCAGGGCCGGCAATACCACGCTGCTGGTGGGCGTGGAGGACGACAAGGTGGACGGAGCCATGGGGATCATCGAAAAGGTCTGCAAGTGCCGGAAACAGATGGCCGCCTCTCCCGCGCCCATGGCGGGGGCCGCGGGGGTGTACGTTCCCTATCCCATTGAGGTGACGGTGGGCGGCGCCACCATCTTCGTACTGAATGTAGAGAATTTCGTCAAGGTCTGAGTCGATGCGCTTTGAGGACTTCCACGGCGTGGACGAATTGATCGGCCGGCTGAAAAGGGAAACGGGTTCGGGCGATCCCGTACACGCCTACCTTTTCTGCGGGCCGGTCGGGTCCGGCAAGCGGTCCCTGGCGCGCATTTGCGCCAGGGCGCTCAATTGCGACAGCGACGGGGAGAAGCCCTGCGATTTGTGCGGAAGCTGCCGGCGCTATCTGGCGGGCACCCATCCCGACCACATGGAGCTGAGCGATCAAAAAATCATCAAGGTGGACCAGGTCCGGGACGTGATCCAATGGCTTGCCACGCGCTCCTTTGAAGGGGGGCGCAAGACGGTGCTCTTTGGAAACGCGGACGCCATGAACGTACAGGCCCAGAACGCGCTGCTCAAAACCCTGGAAGACCCTCCCCGGGACGTGGTCATTTTTTTGACGGCGGAGAAACCCACTTCCCTGCTGCCCACCGTGTTGTCCAGGGTCCGGATGATGCGCTTTTCGCCCCTGTCCCAAAGCGGGTGCGCCCGGGCGCTGGAAAAACTGGGCATAGAGGGTGCGCGGGCGGAACAACTGGCGGAAGTAGCCCAGGGCAGCGTGGGCGTGGCCCTGAAATTGGACCGGGACGAGGGGTTCTGGCGCATGCGGGAGCAGGTCCTGGAGGCCCTGGAGGGCATCCGGGGCCCCGGCGACGTGTTCCGGGCCGCGGAAGGGCTGAAGGCCTACAAAGGGGCAGACGTCCGGCGGGTGCTGGACATGATGGAGCAGATCGCCTGCGCCAAGATGGAAGGCGAAGAGACGGGCCGGCACAGCGGCTACGAAAGAATTGGGCTGTCGGGCTGCGGGCTGCTGGAAGCCGTCATGGAAGCCAGGCGCATGGTGGAGCGGAATGTGAACTGGCAGTACGCGCTGGAGACCCTTTTGTTTTCCGGCTTGCGGGCTGCCGGGCTACGGGAATAGAGGTCGGAGGAAACTGCATGACGATGGTAATTGGGGTCCGCTTTCGAAAGGCGGGCAAAGTCTATTATTTTGATCCCACCGACGTGTGGCCCAGCGCGGGGGACCAGGTGGTGGTGGAGACCACCAGGGGCATGGAACTGGGCGAAGTGATTTCCGGCGCCCGGGAGGTGGAGGACGACCAGATCGTCGCGCCCCTGAAAAAGGTGGTGCGGGTGGCCACCGAGGCGGACATCCGCTCCGAGGCGATCAACCGGCAGCGGGAGCCCGAGGTCTTCCGGGTGGGCCAGGAGCGCATCCAAAAGCACAAACTGGAAATGAAGCTGGTGGACGTGGAGTGTACCTTTGACGCCAGCAAGATCATCTTTTATTTCACCGCCAACGGCAGGGTAGACTTCCGGGAACTGGTCAAGGACCTGGCCTCGGTGTTCAAGACCCGTATCGAACTGCGCCAGATCGGGGTGCGGGACGAGGCCAAGATGCTGGGGGGCCTGGGCCCCTGCGGCAGGCGGCTGTGCTGTGACGCCTTCCTGGCGGATTTCCAGCCGGTTTCCATCAAGATGGCCAAGGAGCAGAACCTGTCCCTCAACCCCACCAAGATATCCGGCCAGTGCGGCAGGCTGATGTGCTGCCTGAAGTACGAGCAGGACCACTACGAGGCCACCCTGAAAAAAATCCCCAAGGTGGGCAAGGAATGCGTCACCCCCGACGGGCCCGGCTACATCACCGACATCAACGTGATCCGGGAAAAGGTGCGGGTGCGGGTGAGAACCGAAGGGGACACCTTCGATTTGCGGGAGTATCCCATCGACGAGATCACCCGGCCCATTCGGGGCGAGGGGGAAGCGCCTTCCCCGAAGCCGGCGGATCCGAAGCGGCGCAGGCCCAAGCTGGTGGTGGAGAAGATCCCGGCAACGAAAGAGGACGAGGATCCGGACGGGGAGCAGCCCGCCCGGCGGCGCATGCCCAAGCCCAAGGGGCCAAAGAAATTGTCTGCGGACCATTACTTCGACAACCTGGACCGGGAACAGGCAGAAGGGCAGCCGGAGGAGGCCGGGGAAAGGCCGCAGAAGCGCAGCAGCGGGACCCGGCGGCGCCGGGACAGGCGGAGAAAGCCCAGGGCCGAGGGAGCCCCGCCCACGCAGGAGTGAGACGAATGAAGGATCCAGGCGCATTCCGGGGCTGCCTGCTGGGCGGCGCCGTAGGAGACGCCCTGGGCTATGGGGTGGAGTTCTTGGGAGAACAGGCCATCCGCGCCGCTTACGGGCCCCGGGGCATTACACAGTACCGCCTTTCCGGCGGGATGGCGCGGATCTCCGATGACACCCAGATGGCCCTGTTTACCGCTGCGGGCCTGTTGGCCGGCCGGGAGGGGGCGTACCTGGACAGCATCCGGGCCTGCTACCGGGAATGGCTGATCACCCAGGAAAAGCCCGGCCCAACGGGCATAGGGCCGGGACATTCCGGCTTGATGGGGGAAACGGGCCTTTACAGCCCCAGGGCTCCGGGGATGACCTGCCTCAGCGCCATCCGGCAGGGGGCATGGGGCGGAGTGGATGATCCCATCAACGACAGCAAGGGCTGCGGCGGCATCATGCGGGTGGCGCCCATCGCCCTGTATATGGGGGACCTCGACCAGGCGGTGGCGCTTTCCGCCGCGGCGGCTGCCCTGACCCACGGGCACGAATTGGGCTGGCTGCCCGCAGCGGCCCTGGTACACGTCCTGTGGCTTTTGCTCCGCGAGCAGGGCATTTCCATCCAGGAGGCGGTGCTGGATATGCAGCGCGCCATCCCCAAGGCCTGGCCCCGGGCCCGGCACATGGGGGAGATGATGGACCTGGTGGACCGGGCCCTGGCCCTTGCGGAAGGCGATATGTCCGATCCCGAGGCCGTCCGGCTACTGGGGGAGGGCTGGGTGGCGGAGGAGACCCTGGCCATCGCCCTGTACTGCGCCCTGCGCCATGCCGGGGACTTCGAGGGCGGCATCGTCGCCGGCGTGAACCACGGGGGAGACAGCGATTCCACCGGCGCGGTGGCGGGCAACATCCTGGGGGCCCACCTGGGGATCGACGCCATCCCGGACAAGTTCCAAAGGGACCTCGAACTTTCGGAGCTGATCCTGTCCCTGGCGGATCGCCTGTTTGAGGCCGCTTCCTGAGGACTTCCGACACATGACATATGGTTTTACGCGCAAAGTACAGCAACAGCCCCAAGGGCTGAGGCAATATTTTACGCTGCCCACCGGTGAAAAATACCTTGCCAGAATGGCGGAAGTGTGATATAATCCATAGTAGCCTGAGAATGAACCCCTTT
>JAAYOH010000087.1 GCA_012520375.1 Clostridiales bacterium | reverse complement strand
CTATCGAGTGGTGCAGGATCCGGATCTCCTCTTTATACGGGAGTATGATATGGTCCGGGAACAACTTCAGCGCACTGTGGAAGAAGAAATCATGGAAGCAGTGAAAGGGGTGATGGAGACCATGCAATCCATCGTCCCGCCCTATATTATCTTCGCCTTTCTATTGCGCTGCGTGCGGGATATCTGCTGGAATGCCCGAGAGGAAAAGGTGGACTGGGTACTCAATAGTGTCTCGGATAGTATCAGCAGTGCTCCTGATCTTGAAGAGCTGAAGAAACGATTTCGGCAGATCGTACACGCCGAGATGGAGCGGCTAAATGAGAGGCCGGAAGGATCTGGAGATGACGCTATCGGCCGGGCGATCAGCTATATCCGGATACATTATGCGGAGCCCATTCGTTCCGCTGAAGTTGCCAGAATGTTTTTCATTGATCCAGCATATTTTTCCAAGCAGTTCAAAAAGCGTATGGGGGTGAACTACAACGACTTTGTAACAGACCTGCGCATGAAAAAAGCACAGCGATTGCTGCATCTTGGCTGGTATTCTGTTGCTGAGGTAGCAGGAATGGTGGGATACAAGTCACAGCGCCATTTTTCCAGGCTGTTCAAAGCGCATATGGGCTGCTATCCCAGCGAACTGCCCCATAAATAGGCAAAATAAGATACCGGAATCACAAAATTAGTGCATTGCACAAGGAGAAGGGGGAAGATATACTTAAAATACAGTATTAAAAAGGAGGTCATACCCATGAAGAAGCTGTTTTCCTTAATGCTTTGCCTGGCTATTATGCTGGCATGCTGCCCGGCTTTTGCCGAAGCAGGCGAGACGGTCACCATTTTGACCCGCTATGCAGCTTATGACAACTGGGATAAGATCGTGGAGCTATTGGAGGAGAAAACAGGTTACACGATCAATACAATCCTCGCGACGACGGAGTATTCCGACTACTGCACCAAGATTAGTTCTGCTCTGACCGTCGGTGATGATTCCTACGACATTATTGACGTCGACGAGTTGCTGGGTGTAACTTTCGAGGCGGCTGGTTATCTGGCGCCCATCGATGAAGTGGTTGCCTACGGCGGAGACAAATACCTGACCAGCTGGATGGAGAACATTTCCAAGTCTGGTGATAATTATTACCTAATTCCATCTTCTTACTCCGGGATTTATCTGTATGTGAACAAGGATCTCTTCACCAATGTCGGCGTTGCCTATCCCACTACGCTGGATGAGTTCATCACTGCTGCACAGGCCATCACCGATGTCGACAACGGCGTGTACGGTTTGGGCTCTGCCTGGATGCAGGGCGGCTATATGTTTAACGATATACAGCGCCTGATTATGGCCTTTGATGGCGACTTCTACGATTGGGACAATGAGGGTACCCGTAAGGCGGTGCAGTTCATGTACGATCAGATCAACACCTATGGCTTTACGCCAAAATCTGTTATCAGCGAAGACTATTCCGCTGAGAACCAGAAATTCGCGGATGGCAAATATGGCATGATCTTTCAGTGGCAGAGTGCCTACACCACCTGCCAGGATGAGTGGGAGAAGTACGAGATTATCGCCATCCCCACCTTTGAGAAGGCGGCCACGATCATGACGAGTTGGGGCTTTGGCATTAACGGAAACTCCAAGCACAAGGAAGCGGCCATAGAGATACTAAAAGCCTTCACGGATGTGGATGTTCAGATGCTGACCCTGGGCATTGAGTACAGCCAGCATGCCGATGTGCTGAGTAGTGAGGAAGCGGCAGAGGATCCCACTCTGGTGGCTCTTGCCCAGTATGGTGCTGCCGGTGTAATCGCACCCCGCGCCATGCCAACCTACGTCAACGAGATCCAGGACATCATGGAGACCAATGTGTCCGCATTCGTATCCGACCAGATTTCCCTAGACGAGTGCTGTGCAAACGTTAACTTCGGTTTTGAGGATCTCATGTAATCCAAATGACCCCATGCCGGACCTGTGATTAATAAATAATCAAATGTTATCGGGACGGCAGTGCTGTCCCGATAGCCTTTTACAGATCCTATCCCCATCAAATGATAAATACTAAGGAGGTGATGTTTCCCATGAACAGCTTAACCATCGCTCCAAAAGTCAAACGGAGTCGTGCCAAGAAGTGTATATGGATGCTGATCCTGCCTGCGGTAGTTATCCGCGCAGCAACCATGCTCTACCCACTCTGTGTCACCTTTTACTATAGTCTTTTGGACTACCGCGTGACCAAACAATTGAAAGTGTGGGGGGGGATAAAGAACTATGAAAAGTTTTTCAGGGATCCCTCCATCAAGGCGACACTTTCTTTTACCCTTAGGTTTACTGTGTTTTCTATGGTTTTCATCGTGGTGCTTGGCATTCTCTTTGCCCTGCTGTTGAATGTGAAATTCCACGGGAAGCCTTTTCTTCGCTCCATAGCGTTGATTCCCTGGGCCATGCCCACCATTGTCATAGGTATTGCTATGCGTTGGGGATTCAATGGGACATACGGCTTTGTCAACGATTTGATTACCCGGCTGATTGGGCAACCATTCAATTATGACTGGCTTGCGAATGTTGGAAGCGCCCAGTTTTCGGTCATCTTTGTAGACATATGGAAAAACACACCATTTTTTGCCATTATGGTGCTAGCTGCCCTTCAAACTATCCCCAGCGAACTATACGAAGCTGCTCGAGTGGATGGGTCGGGGGCTATCCGAAGTTTTCGTCACATCACTCTGCCCGGGATAAGCAAGACCCTGGGCACCATGGGATTGTTCTTCACACTCTGGCGCATTTCTTCCTTTGACCTGGTGTATGCCATGACTTCAGGCGGGCCAGGTTCTGCTACCTCTCTCATTGCATATAAATTGATGCTTGAAACGGTGAAGACACTTAACTATGGTTATGCATCTTGCATTGCTGTCATCCTCTTTGCGGTTATGGTATTGATTACCATCCTGAGTAAAGGGATCATGCGGGTGCTTGCAACCAGGGGGGAACGCAGATGAAGAAAAAGTATGCCTATAAGATTGGTATCTGGCTGGTGACCGTGCTGGTGGCCTTTGTGATTATGTTTCCCGTTGTGTGGATCATTTCATCCTCCTTTACGCCAGAGGATGAATTATACACTGTTCCTGTTAGCTACCTGCCATCCACACCAACTCTGGACAACTACAAGGTGATGTTCAAGATTATGGATGTTCCTCGTATGGCGGTGAACACCCTGCTGATAGCAATTATATCTATCGTAGTAACAATTTTTGTGGCGTATACGGCCGGTTATGGCTTCGCCCGGGTACAGTTTCGCGGGAAAGAGACAGTATACTCGCTGCTTACCTTCTCGGCTATGTTGCCCATGATCATCACCCTAGTTCCCCTTTCCCGGATGATGTTAATGCTGAAATTGACTGACACCATACCGGGGCTCTCAATCCTGTACATCAGCAGCTACATCCCATTTACTACGATGATCTTCACCAATTCGATCCACGATGTGCCGATAGCGCTTGATGAAGCGGCAGAGGTGGACGGAGCTGGCCTTTGGCGGAGGATGTTTGCCATCATTCTACCCATGCTTAAGCCCGTGGTGGCTACCATAACGATTATTATCTTTATATGGTCGCTAAATGAGTTTATGATTCCATTGGTTTTTTCCAGTCAGAAGGCAGTGCCTCTCAGTCTGGGGATCTCTATGGTGCCCCGAGAGATCCAACTGGCTATCCCCTGGGAAAAGATCAGTGCCATGGGCACTCTGATCATTGCTCCCATCATCCTGTTTGTCACCTTCTTCCAGCGACAGATCATGGATGGCTTGATGGCGGGCGGGGTCAAACAATAGGATCATTTATGCAGAATAGGAGGAAAAGCATATGAAGTGCATCGGAAAATATGTATTGGGTGACATGCTTCTAGAATATATACAAGATGGCAACGGCCTTACGGGACTACAACTCATCCCGCAGGACATGACAGGCAAAACTGTGGAGCAGGAACATTGTGCAGTGGAACCCCTAGTTCAGCTGAAGGTGCTGGGGGATCCCTATGCAGGCGCTTTTGGAAGTGGTGTGACCATGCGGGACAGCGCCACGGTGCTTCGGGAACGCTTTGTATCCCAGGTTGAGGAGAAAATCGAACAAGGTAAACGCATCGTGACAAAACTTGATTGCGGAGAGTTAAGAATCGAGCACATCGTTGACTGGGATGTCCGGGTTCAGGCGTTACGGTTTGAGAGCCGCGTAACCAACAAGGGTTGTGAGGCAGTTACCTTGGAATTGCTGAGCAGTGGGACACTTGGGATGCTTACTCCTTTCGACAGTGGCTTGCACCAGGAAAATCTAAACATTTACCGTATGCGGTCTCGCTGGGCCAATGAAGCCGTTTTGGAAAAACGATTGGCTGAAGAGTTACTTTTGGTTCCGTCCAGTCTGTATGAGGAGATTTACACTGTACGATATGGCCATGTTGGGAATAAACCAACCAATATTTACATCCCTTTTGCTGCGGTAGAGGATATTCAGCAGAATGTATTGTGGGGCATGATGCTGTCCCATGCCTCCTCTTGGCAGATTGAGTTTGCGCGTCGGGACAATGGGCTTTCAGTTTCTGGAGGCCTTGCGGATGCAGACTTTGGCCATTGGATGAAGACCTTGCAGCCTGGTGAAAGCTTTAGTGCCCCGGAAATCTGGGTGACGGTATGCCACGGAACCATTGATGATCTGTGCAATAGGCTGGTATCAGCACAAAAGCCTGCTATGGAGCACTTACCAGAAGGTGAGCAAGAATTGCCAGTCATTTTCAATGAATGGTGTACATCCTGGGGTTGCCCTGATGCAGTGCATATGGCTAGGCTGAGTGAGCGCCTGAAGGGCTGGCCAATCCGGTATTTGGTCATGGATGCTGGATGGTACAAGGATGCTGCTTATGAATGGTTCGAAAAGACGGGTGACTGGATCCCCTCAAAAGAAAAATATCCGGAGGGTCTGAAGGCGGTATGCGATGGGATCCGAGCCGCAGGCTTTGTTCCAGGCATTTGGTTCGAGATCGAAACCTGTGGTATTCTGTCGGAGGCTTGGAAAAAGGATCATTTATTGATGCAAAGGCATGGGAAACCTCTAATCGCCAAAGGCCGGAAATTTTGGGATTTCAGGGATGAGCGGGTCTGGGATTACATGTGTGAGCGGGTAATCGGCCTGTTGAAGGATGCCGGAATCGGTTATATCAAAGTGGATTCCAACGAATGCATCGGAGCGGGCTGTGATGGTGCTGAATCTTTAGGGGAAGGACTACGCCAAGATATCGTCCGGGTAAGGGACTTCTTCGTGGAAATGCGCAAGCAGATCCCTGATCTGGTCATTGAGAATTGCTCTTCTGGCGGTCATCGCCTTGTCAGCAGTTTTATGGAAGTGTCTAGTGTCGCTTCCTTCTCAGATGCCTTTGAAAGTGACGATATTCCTATCATTGCAGCAAATTTACACCGTGTAATCCTGCCTAGGCAAAGCGAAGTCTGGTGCATCGTGCGAAAGAGCCATACCCAAAAGGATCTGTACTATAAGCTCGCTTCCGGCTTCTTGGGCCGAATTGGGTTGTCTGGGGATATATATGATCTTGACGATGTCCAGTGTGGTATCGTGTTGGAGGCATTGGAAAAATACAAAGCCAGCGTTTCCGTGATTCGGGATGGGTTTAGTCGTCGCTACGGTAAAGCAGTCATTAACTATCGCAATCCGGAAGGTTGGCAAGCCATAGTCCGGGAAGCAGATAATAAGTATCATGCTTTGGTGGTTATCCACCGCTTCAATGGAGAAGGGAGAGAAATCACCTTCCCCGTGGGAGACGGCTGGAAGGTCGCCTGGACATTCAAACGGGAATGCGTCCGTGCAGAACTTTTTGAAGGGATTTTGAGAATAAATATGCCCGAAATCCTCGAAGGCGCCGTACTTATGCTGGAAAAAGCATAGACGAGTATTACCAATTATAAAAAAAGATAACGCACAATATTTTCTCGCAATTGCAAAGGGAACCAAGAAGCGATAAGGTATAGCTGCGATGCAAACAAGACCACAAAGTAGGTTCCCCATGGGCATCATGATCTACTTGGACAAGGGAGAAGCCACCGTACCGGTCTATCTACTGAAATGTGCGAAATTCCTGACACGACCTGAGAAACAGGGCATCAAAGAATTCAGGGCGGAGTTTATGGCTCCACCCAAAACTCTGAGGGGAACAGGGCCCATAACAGGGGGCATATGCCGGCCATATGCGCCGCGCCACATCGATGCATGGGTCAGGGGCGTTTCCCACCCCCGGTGCGCCAGATCTTTTCTTCGTACTCCAACACCGAGCGGTCGGAGGAGAACTTCCCCGCCCCGGCGATGTTCATCAGGGCCATACGGGAGAAGGCTTCGATGTCCCGGTAGGCGGCGTTTGCCTTCCGTTTGGCCTCGTAGTAGGGCCTGAAATCCTTCAGCACGAAGTAGGTGTCCGGGGCGTTGTAGGTTTCCTTGAGCAGGGAATCCTTCAGCCCGGCGATCTCCCCCTCCGGGTCCTGGAAGGTCCCGTCGTCCAGGACGTCCACCACCTCTTTCAGCAGCCCGTCCGAATTGTACAGCTGTACCGGGTCGTAGTGATCCCGGAGGCGCTCCAGTTCCTCTGCCCCGGCGCCGAAGGGGAAGAAATTCTCCAGCCCCGCCTGCTCGGCTATTTCGATGTTCGCCCCGTCCATGGTGCCCAGGGTCACGGCCCCGTTCAGCATCATCTTCATGTTCCCCGTCCCGCTGGCCTCGGTGCCCGCCGATGATATCTGCTCCGAAAGGTCGGCGGCGGGGATGATCCGCTCCGCATAGCTGCAGTTGTAGTTCGTCACGAACACCACTTTCAGCCGATCGTTCACCGCCGGATCCCCGTTGACCATTTCCGCGATCCGGTTGATCAGCCGGATCACCGCTTTGGCCCGCCGGTACGAGGCCGCCGCCTTGGCGCCAAAGATCAGGGCCGTGGGCGCGAAGCCGGGCAGTTTCCCCGCCTTCAACTCCCGGTAGATTGCCAGGGCGCACAGGGCGTTCAGCAGCTGCCTTTTGTATTCGTGGAGGCGCTTTACCTGCACGTCAAAGAGGAAGGAGGGATCCAGCCATATCCCCTCCCTTTGCAGGATGTACTTGCTCAGCTGCTCCTTCTTTTGGCGCTTGACCCGGGCAAATTCCCGGGATAGTTCGGGGGTGATCCTGTCCCGCAAGGCCGAAAGGTCCAGGTCGAGCAGGAAGTCGTCGTTTCCCAGGGCCCTTTTCAGCAGCCCCGTCAGTTCCGGGTTGCACAGGCCCAGCCAGCGCCGCTGGGTGACCCCGTTGGTCACGTTGAGGAAGCGCCCGGGCAGCACCCCGTACCACTCCCGGAACACCCTGTCCTTCAGGATCCCCGAATGGATCTCCGCCACCCCGTTCACCGAGCGGCTCCCGTACACCGCCAGCTCCGCCATGTGCACCTGCCTCGAGCGGATGATGGACAGCCCCCAGCCCTCGTCAGCCAGGCGTTTTTCCATCAGCAGCAGCACGGGCACAAGCCCCGGCGCCACCGCCCGGATCAGGCCCAGGTCCCATACCTCCAAGGCTTCCCGCATGACGGTGTGGTTGGTGAAGGCAAAGCTGTCCCGGGCCGTCACAAAGGCTTTTTCAAAGGGCATCCCCTTTTCCATGAGAAGCCGGATCAGTTCCGGGATGGCCATGACGGGATGGGTATCGTTCAGCTGCACGGCAAAGGCCGTGGGGAAGGCCGCTTCATTTCCGGCCACCCTGCGCAGCATATCCTGGATGGATGCGCTTGCCAGCACGTACTGCTGCCGCAGCCTCAGGATCTTGCCCTGCCGTGCGTCGTCGTTGGGATACAGGAACTTCACGATGTCCTCCGCCCGGTTCACCGACCGGTTGGCCTTGGCGTAGCGATGGCTCTGGAAGGCCTCGAAGTCCACCCCGTCAGGGCACTCCGTCTCCCACAGCCGCAGGGTGCCCACCACATCGTTTTTGTAGCCGATGATCGGCATGTCATAGGGCACGGCCCGCACCGAGTAGTCCCTGAAGTCCACCTGCACCGCCAATTCCTCCCGGCGCAGGCTCCAGGGGTCGCCATAGCGGCTCCAGTCCTCCGGCGCCTCCACCTGTGCACAGTCCCGGAAGCTCTGTTTGAACAGGCCGTAGCGATAGCGGAGGCCGTATCCCATCAGGGGGATGTCCCGGGCGGCGGCGCTGTCCAGGTAGCAGGCAGCCAGCCGGCCCAGCCCCCCATTGCCCAGAGCGGCATCCTCCACGTCCTCCAGGGCGGCAAGGGACAGTCCCTTTTCTTTCAGCAAGGCGTCCGTCTCCTCCAGGATGCCCGCGCAGTACAAATTGTTGTGGATCTGCCTGCCGATCAGGTACTCGGCGGACAGGTAACAGGCCATTTTCCCCCCGGAACGCTTTTCTTCGCAGGCTTTCCACCGCGGGGCGATCTCCTCCATCACGGCCTGGCTCAGCGCCTCGTGCAGCTGCAGGGCCCCTGCCTGCTCCAGATCGACGTGGTACAGGCGCGTCAGGTTTTGTTCGGCGCGCGCCAGGATCCTTTGGGCTTTTGTCATGTCTTTCTTCCTCTCCCGGTTTTTCGGTTCAGCTCCGCGATGCGGCGTGCCAGGGCGTCATTTGCCGCCCCCGGTTCCATGCGCCAGCGCCAGTTTCCGCCCCCCACGCTCCCCGGCAGGTTCATGCGGGCCTCCGTGTCCAGCCCCAGATAATCCTGCATGGGGATCGCCGCAAGCTTCGCCCGGCTGCCCAGGACGCTCTGGATCATGGCGGGCAAGATCTCCGCGTCTTTCTTGATCTTCAGGGCTTTCCGGACTTTCTTCCTGTGCTTCCCGTCCAGGCTAAGGATCCATCCCAGGGTGGTGTCGTTGTCATGGGTGCCCGTGTAGTAGGCGCAGTTTTCCCCCACGTTGTCCGGCAGTCCCGGATCATCGCTTTTCCCTTCAAAGGCGAATTGCAGCACCTGCATCCCCGGGAAACCGCTCCATTTCAGCAGGCGTTTCACCGCGGGGCTCACCACCCCCAAGTCCTCCGCGATGATCTGCAGGCCAGGCACTTTGCGGCGCAGCGCCCTGAACAAGCCCTTCCCGGGCCCCTTTTCCCAGGTGCCTTCCCGGGCATTGGGCGCCCCCGCCTCGATGGCATAATACCGGGCAAAACCGATGAAGTGGTCCAGCCGTACCATGTCAAAGCGCCGGGCAACGCTCCACATCCGCTGTACCCACCAGGCGTACCCCTCTTTTTTGTGGGCTTTCCATTGGTAGCAAGGGTTCCCCCACAATTGGCCGTCCTCGCTGAAGTAGTCCGGGGGCACCCCCGCCACCTTCACCGGGCGCCGCTCCCCGTCCACCTGGAACATCCCGGGATCGGCCCACACGTCGGCGGAATCTCCGGCCACATAAATGGGAATGTCCCCCAGCAGCCGTATGCCGTTGTCGTTGCAGTAAGAACGCAAATTTTCCCACTGCCGGTGGAACAGGTACTGCACGAAGATGTGGTATTCGATCTGCTCTTCCAGCATGCTCCGGTAGCGGGCCAGGGCGTCGGGTTCCCTGCGCCGGATCGCCCCGTCCGGCCACGCCCACAGGGGAGCCCCTTCGAACAGCTCCTTCAAAGCGGTGAACAGGGCGTAGTCCTCCACCCAAAAGCTGCAATTCCTGTAGGCGTCCACTTCCTTCTTCAGGCGCTCCCGGCTGAGGGCAAAGGCCCGGGCCAGCATGGTCTCCTGCCGCCTGCGGACCGCCTCGAAATGGACGACATTTTTGCTTTCCTCCGGGGGCACGGGCTCCACAGCGTCCAGCAGCCCCTCCCGCACCAGGGTCTCGCAATCCACGAACAGGGGATTGCCCGCATGGGTGGACGCGCTCTGGTAGGGGGAATCCCCAAAACCGGTGGGCCCGATGGGCAGCATCTGCCACACGGTACATCCGCACTGTTTCAGGAAATCAACGAAAGCATAGGCCTCCTGCCCCAAAGTGCCAATCCCCGCCCCGGAGGGCAGGGAGGAAATGTGCAGGAGGATCGCGCTGTCCCGCTCCTTCAGACCCCAAGCATTCCGCCGTTTGTTTGCAGCCATTTCTTCCACTCCTCATAGTCCGGCATGTGCCGTTTCAACCGCGCCCAGAACCGTTGAGAATGATTCATCTCGTACAGGTGGCACAGTTCATGGATCAGGATGTAATCCATCACCTGGGGCGGTGCCATGACGATCTTGTAATTCAGGCTCAGATCCCCCCGGGAAGAACAGCTGCCCCAGCGGCTCTTCTGGGCCCGCACCCGCATCCCCCCGGGCTCCCGCCCCACCATGGGGGCGAGGACCGCAAGCCTTTCCCGGTAACAAAGATCCGCATATTCCATCAGGGCCCTGCGGACAGCCGCCCTCGGCTCTTCCCCGGGCCGGCAGCTCACGCAGAACACCTCGCCATGGATCCCGGTAAAGGATGTTTCTCCGTAGTGCAGCCGGTACACCTTCCCCCGGAGCATGATGGGCGCGCCCTCGTGGACGGGATGCTCCCGTTCGTGGGCGCGTCGATAGGCTTCCAGCTTTGCCATGTGCTCCTGTACCTCGCCCCAGCGGGACAGCACAAACTCGTCCGCCACCCGAAGGGGGGTTCGCTTGGGGACGAAGGCCTTGACGGCATCGGCGCTCACCCGGATCTCCATATCCCGGCGCTTTGTCTGGAACAATTCGTAGCGTATGTCCATGTTCCCCCACACGAGCTTCCGGGTCACAGCCTGCCTCCCGGTTGGAACCGTTTTTCCAGGATGGTTTGATGGGCCTCTACCAGGTGCTGGTAGTCGTCCGACGCATCCAGCAGCATGGAAAGGCCTTTCACTGTGCACAGGCCGGGCTCTTTGGCTATGGTACAGGGCAGGCTTGTCTGTTCCGTGATCCGCCCCCCCAGCCCGTAGACCTCGGCGCCGCCCCCGGCCAGCAGGATGGGTCCTTCCATCAGGTCCTTCAGCACCTCGGGGCCGGCCTTTCCGAGCACCGTCAGCACCAGCCCGGGGACCCCGTCCAGTATCGGGGCAATGCAGTCCGCCACGTCCCCGGCATCCACTTCCACCTGGCAAGGCCAGCCCTTGTGGATGTCCAGGCCGGTGATCCTTTCCTTCATGCCCGAAGCGCTCATGGCGCTGCCCAGGCTGTTTTTCGCCCCTTCCGCCGTCACCGGGCCCACGGCGATCCCGTACTGCTCCCGGAGCATCCGGACGATGGCCTCATCCGCCGCCCGAAGGCCGTAGGGCAGGCTGTCGAAGGCGATGACCCTGAGCCCCGCCACAAGGGTGGCGGTGATCTGGGAAGCGCCCACCTGCAGCACCAGCCGGGCCTTCTCCCCCTCCGGGGGGACACCGGCGCCCAGGGCGCAGGCGATGTCGCTGCGCACCAGCCCGCAGGCCGATGCCCCGCAATCCAGGGTGAGCGCCGTCAGCAGCCGCATCTGGCTGGCCGGCATGGTGGGCGGCCTGGAAAGCAGCACCCGTTCCCGTCCCTCTTTCAGCAGGTATTTCAACCACAGATACAGGGCCGTTTCGTCCGCCACGCCGCCCGTGGTCATGGGATAGACGACCCGGATGCCTTTCACCCGGGCTTCCATGGCCCGGGCATCGTCCCCCAAGGCCACCAAAGTCTCCCCCCGAAGGGCGCAGGCGGCGGATTCGTTGACCTTCAGGCTCCCTGCCCTGCCCATCATGCGCACGCCATAAGCGCCCGGATCGATCCCGCTGCTCCAGTTCATATGCATCCCCCGTGTCCTTCCGAGTCCCCTCCGGATCCTCGTGATACTATATCACAGACCTTCAAACCGCGCAAGGCAGACAGGGCGTATTCTTCCGGCCTCGCGGCAATTTCATGGCATTCATGGGCTTCTCTTTACTTTGCGATAAAGCACCCAAGGGAATGATGTGGTATAATCCTGGTGAGGCAAACGATCAAGGGGGATGAAACATGAAGCGAATCGTATTGACCGGCGGCGGCACTGCCGGACACGTAACCCCCAATCTGGCCCTGATCCCGCAGCTCTTAAAAGAAGGCTGGGAGGTCCATTACATCGGATCCGAGAACGGCATCGAGCGCACCCTCTTGTCCGAAGTCCCCGATGTGACCTACCACGCCATCGCCACCGGAAAACTCCGGCGCTATCTGGATGTCAAAAACCTGACCGACCCCTTCCGCGTGCTGTACGGCGTGGGGCAGTCCATCAAACTGATCCGTTCCCTCAAGCCCAACATCGTCTTCGCCAAGGGCGGCTTTGTGTCGGTGCCCGTGGTATACGGCGCCAGGATAAACGGCGTGCCCGTCCTGCTCCACGAATCCGATATGACGCCGGGCCTGGCCAACCGCCTCACCGTCCCCTTCGCCAAAAAGCTGCTGTGCACCTTCCCGGAAGCTGCCAAGCTGGCGGGCCATAAGGGAGAGTGCGTAGGCACCCCCCTGCGCCCCGAACTTTTCAGCGGCCGGCGGGAAGAGGGCATCCGGCTCTTCGGGCTGCGGCGGGATCGGCCCGTTCTCATGGTCGTGGGGGGCTCCGTCGGCTCCCAGGCCATCAACCGGGCCCTGCGGGCCGCGCTGCCCAAACTGTTGGAATGCTTCCAGGTGCTCCACATCTGCGGCAAAGGCAACCTGGATTCCTCCCTGGAAGGGACCCAAATGTACTGCCAACGGGAATACCTGTGCGAGGAAATGGCCCATGCTTATGCGGTTGCCGACATCCTGATTTCCCGGGCCGGCAGCAACACCCTGTGTGAAATCCTTGCCCTGAACAAGCCTTCTCTCTTGATCCCCTACCCCAAGGATGCCAGCCGGGGCGATCAGATCCTCAACGCCAGGTCCTTCGCCGAGCGGGGCCTCGCCCGAGTGCTCTACCAGGAGGATATGACCCCGGAACTTCTGGCAAAAGAAATCGTCTCAGTATACAAGGACAGGGGCAACCTGATCGACGCCATGGAAAAAGAATCCTCCTCCAACGGGCTGCGCAACGTGCTCCAATACATCAACCAATACGCGAGGCAATAGACCTGGCGAAAGGATAACAGAGAAAGGCGGGGGACATCATGATCATGCGGATCTGTGCCGGCGGCGTCGTATTCTGTGGGGACTATGTCTTTTTGCTCAAAAACGACAAGGAAGAGTGGGTGTTGCCCAAGGGCGTCATCCGGGACAGGCGCTCCAGCCGGGATGTGGCTGTGGACCGGGTCCTGAAGGAGGCAGGCATCCGGGCGACCATCCTCACCCAGGCCGGGGAGACCAGCTATGAATTCTACTCCCTCACCCGTCATCAACCCGTGTGCAACAAGATCACCTGGTACGTCATGGAGGCGCCCAACACCTCCTACCGCATCGCCTTCGAGCAGGGTTTCACCGACGGGGACTTCTTCCCCATCGAACAGGCCCTGGAAAAGATCACCTATACCCAGGATCGGGAGCTCCTGGCGTGCGCCTACGAAAAATACAAGGCCGCCCTGGCGGAATAACCCTCTGCGGCAATTGACAAAGCGCCCCCCATATGATAGGATGAATCATCTTCTCATGGGGGGCGTTATCATGTCCGGACACAACAAATGGTCGACCATCAAGCATAAAAAAGCAAAGACAGACGCACAGCGGGGCAAGATCTTTACCAAGATCGGGCGGGAGATCGCAATGGCCGTCCGGGAGGGCGGCGCCGACCCGGCCACCAACAGCAAGCTGCGGGATGTGGTCGCCAAAGCCAAGGCAGCCAACATGCCCAACGACAACATCACGCGGTCCATCAAAAAAGCCGCAGGCGACGGCGATTCCGCCAATTACAAAGAGATCACCTACGAAGGCTACGCGCCGGGGGGCGTGGCCGTGATCGTGGAGGCCGTTACCGACAACCTGAACCGCACCGCTTCTGAGATCCGCCACATCTTCGACAAGTGCGGCGGTTCCCTGGGCGCCACCGGCTGCGTCAGCTGGATGTTCGAGCGCAAGGGCGTCATCGAGCTGAACAACGAAAAAAACCTGGACGAAGAAGAAGTGATGATGCTGGCCCTGGACGCAGGGGCCGACGACGTGGAGGTCGACGAGGAGTCCGTGGTCATCTATACCGATCCCGGTGAGTTTTCCGCCGTGCGGGAGAACCTGGAAAATGCGGGCTGTACCTTCTTCTCCGCCGAGCGGGCCATGATCCCCGACAACACCGTGGACCTCACGGCCAACCCGGACGTGGCGGAAGCGGTCATCCGCCTCCTCGACTTGCTGGAGGACAACGACGATACCCAGGACGTCTTCCACAACGCCGAACTTCCGGAGGAAGAGGAAGAAGAATAGGTTGCCTTTTTGCGCCGGTGCAGCTGCACCGGCTTTTTTTTATGGAAACAGCCGGCTGGTCTGCGGCTCGCCGCCGGGCGTTGCAGCCTGTTTCCCAATTCAGGAAATCCTTTTTCTTTTATTTAGATTATTTTCTAAATATCTCTTGACAGCAGCCGTCTCGTCCTGTATCATATAATTAGATGATCATCTAAATAACACTGCAAGGGAGGCGGTACCTTGGGCTTCGGCGAAACCTTCAAGGCCCTGGCGGACCCCGTGCGGCGCCGGATCCTGACCCTTTTGAAGGGGGGCAGGCTGTCCGCCGGGGAGATCGGCTCGCACTTTCCGGTCACCGGCGCCACCATCTCCTATCACCTGAGCATCCTGAAAAAGGCGGACCTGATCCGGGAGAGCCGGCAAAAGACCTACATTTACTACGAGTTGAACGCCTCCGTGGTGGAAGAGCTCTTGCTCTGGCTATCGGAGTTGAAAGGAGAAACGCCCAATGAAAATCATCCGGGAACATAAGCGTACCCTGGTCCTCACCGGTTTCCTCATCCTCCTCCCCACCCTGGCGGGGCTTGTGCTGTGGGACAAACTCCCCGACACCATCGCCACCCACTTCGGGCTGGACAATGCCCCCGACGGCTGGTCCTCCAAGCCTTTCGCCGTCCTGGGCATCCCCCTGTTCCTGCTGGCCCTGCAGTGGCTGGGCCTTCTGATCACCGCCCGGGACCCCAAAAAGCAAAACATCGCCCCCCGGATGCTGGAATTGGTGCTGTGGATCTTGCCCCTTTGCTCCAACCTGCTCGGGGTCCTGTGCTACGGCTACGCCCTGGGCTGGCAGCCGGACGTCGGCCGCATCTCTTCCCTGTTCATCGGCTTCCTCTTCCTCGTCATCGGCAATTCCCTGCCCAAGTGCCGGCAAAGCTACACCATGGGCATCAAACTGCCCTGGACCCTGAACAGCGAAGAGAACTGGCAGCGCACCCACCGTTTGGGGGGCTTCCTGTACTGCGCCGCAGGGCTGGGCATCCTGGTCTGTGCCGTCCCGGGCTGGTACATCCCCATCTTTGTCCTGCTGGGCGCCGCCATCCTGGTCCCCGTCCTGTATTCCCTCCTGCTGCACAAGCGGGGCATCTGATGGGTGGGTTTTCCACGCCCGTGCCCTCCCGATATAACTCATATGTTTTCCGCGCAAAATGGACTGCCGCAGCCATCAGACTGCGGCAGCCCATCGATTGTCATTGTATACAATAAAATCAGAAAAGACCTGAAACCTTGCCCGTCCCGGTGTCCACGTCCACCCGCCTGTAGGCAGGGTCGGAGGAGGTGCCGGGCATCATGGAGATGGTCCCCGCCATGGGGCATAAGAATTTGGCGCCGCCGTACTCCAGGATGTCCCGGATGGGCAGCCGCCAGCCCTTGGGCACCCCCTTCAGGGCGGGGTCATGGCTGAGGGACAGGTGGGTCTTCACCATCATGGTGCAGTAGTCCGCATACTTGGGATCCTTCTCAAAGCGCTCCGCCTTTTCGATGGCCAGGGGCTGCCAATCCACCCCGTCCGCGCCGTATACCTCTTTGGCGATCAACTCCACCCGCTGCCGCAGGGGGGTATCCAGGTCGTACAGGTACTTCAGCTCCACGGGCTCTTCGCAGGCCTCGATGACCACTTGGGCAAGCTCCAGGGCGCCTTCGCCTCCGTAGCGCCAGTGGTCGGACAGGGCGCAGCGCACCCCGTAAGCGGCGCACAGTTTGCGCACCAGGGCTACTTCGGCGTCTGTGTCGGTGTAGAATTTGTTGATGCACACCACCGGGGTGATCCCGGACTTTTTGATGGTCTCCACATGGTGGAAGAGGTTGGCGCAGCCCTTCTCCAGCAGTTCCAGATTTTCCTCGGTATAGGCTTCGGGCAGGGGCCGCCCCGCCACCACCTTGGGCCCGCCGCCGTGCATCTTCAGGGCGCGGATGCTGGCCACCAGCACGGACACATCCGGCACCAACCCGGACAGCCGGCTCTTTACGTTCCAGAACTTCTCAAAGCCGATGTCTGCGGCAAAGCCGGACTCGGTCACATGATAGTCGAACAGTTTCAGGCCCAGCCGGTCCCCGATGACCGAGCTCTGCCCGATGGCGATGTTGGCGAAAGGGCCGGCGTGGATCAGCACGGGCTGGTGCTCCACGGTGTAGCACATGGTGGGGTTGATGGTATTGCGCATCCAGGCGGTCATGGCCCCCGCCACTTCCAGGTCCTCGGTGGTCACCGGGTCGCCCTTTCGGTCGTAGGCCACCACGATCTTCCCGATGCGTTCCCGCAGGTCTTTCAGGTCCCGGGACACGGCCAGGATGGCCATCAGCTCGGAACTCACCGCGATGCCAAAGCCCGACTCCATCAGGTAGCCGTCCCTCTTGGTGCCCATGCCGATGAGGATGTTGCGCAGGCCCTGGGCGCAGAAGTCCATGACCCAGCCCATTTCTACCCGTTTGGGGTCGACGTCCAGCCGCTTCAGGCCCCGCTTTTCCAGCTCTTCGTCGCTGTAGTTTCGCTCGTGCTGCATGCGGGCGTTCAGGGCCACCATGGCCAGGTTGTGGGCGTTCATGATGTCGTTGATGTCCCCGGTCAAGCCCAGGGAGAATTCGGTCATGGGGATCAACAGCGCGTTGCCGCCCCCGGCCGCGCTGCCCTTGACGTTCATGGTGGGCCCGCCGGAGGGCTGGCGCAGGCAGCCGCCCACGTTTTTCCCCAGCTTGCCCAGGCCCTCGATCAGGCCCAGGGAGGTGGTGGACTTGCCCTCGCCCAGGGGCGTGGGGGTGATCGCCGTCACCTCGATGTATTTGCCGTCGGGTTTGTCCTTCAGGCGGTCCATGATGCGGATAAAGTCCAGTTTCGGGGTCTTGCCGTAGGGGATGATCTCCTCGGGCAGCAGCCCCAACGTTTCCCGGAACGAGTCCACCGGGGGAAGGGAACGTTCGGCTTCCTCCGCGATTTGCCAATCCTTGTACAGGGTGGGATCCAGCATTTTCCTCTCCTCCTCGCACAATTTTTCAGTCAACAGCCCAATTATACTCCCCTCATGTTATAGAAAGCAGGACATTTCTCGCTATCCCCACATTTAATATTCACCCTTTTCCAGAGGAAAAAGGGCGAATCATGGGCTTATCCTTCGTCTATGGGAACGGGCGCCAGGGTAAAATCCAGCCCGTCGCAGGACACACACTTGTACAGCACGCCCCGCTCTTCGCCCTGGAACGCCGCTTTCAGGGCGGGGCCGTGGAGATGGCCGTACACCAGCACCGCCGCCCGGTATCTCTCCAGCAGTTCGGTGAAGCCGGTCTCATCCAGCGTCGCCGTCCTGGGGGGAAAGTGCATCATGCACACCAGGGGCGCCTCCCCGGAAACCTCCCTTGCCGACCGCAGGGACATTTCCAGTCGGATCAGTTCCCGCAGGTAGATGCGCTCGTCCTCCGGCCTGGCATCGGGCCCCGGCAAAATCCATCCCCTGGTCCCGGCAAAGAGCACGCCGTCCAGGAAGAGGCAGTCGTTCTGCAGCGCGTACATGCCCTCCGGCAGGCAGCGCCGTACCCGGCTGATGGAATTCCACCAGTAGTCGTGGTTGCCCTTCAGGATGATCTTCCGTCCGGGCAATTCCCCGATCTCCCGCAGATGGGCACAGGCTTCCTCCAGTTTCATGGCCCAGCTCAGATCCCCGGGCAGCAGCACGATATCCTTCTCCGCCACCCGTTTTTTCCAGTCCTCCCGGATACGCGAAAAGTGTCCGGCCCAGTGTGGACCGAACACATCCATCGGCTTCTCTCCGCTTGAAAGATGCAGGTCTGAAACGGCAAAGATCATGCCAGTTCCCGGTTTCCGTCGGACAGGTCATCTTCCGCGTCGTCCAGCCCGTCATCGTCAAATCCGTCGTCGGCATCAAAGGATTCCATGGGATCATCGATATCGATGGCGATCTCATCCATGGTTGCCACGCTGTCATCTTCCAGATCCAGGTCCTCCTGCTCCAGTTCGTCTTCCTCCTCGTCGTTTTCGCTCGCCCGGGGATTCCGCTCCCTCAAGCAGGCCATGCACAGCTCGCCGCCGGAGATCGCGGGGTTCTCTCCGCACTCCGAGCACAGTTCGGCAATGTCGTCATGCTCGCTCTCTCCCCGCACTTCCCTGCGGCAAATCGTGCATAACGCCCCGCCGTCCAGGATATAATTCAATTCGCAACGCGGACACTTGACCAGGCCCATAGTCACCCTCCCAGGAATCCATGTATGATCGATACCCATGCGCCCCATGCGCTCGATCGCAGACCATTATACCCTATGCCGCTATGGCGCGCACATCGTCGCGATAATTTAACAATTCCCCCTACCCGTCCTCTATTTCCTGCAGTTTTGCCTGCAGCGACTGGAAGTCCTGCCAGGCCAGCGCCTTCAATCCCGGGTCCCGCAGCAGCGCCGAGGGATGGTAGGTGGGCATCATCCACACCCCCGCCCTCTTTTGCCATTGGCCGTGGTCCCGCCCGATCCGCACCTGGTCCCCCAAGGTGTACCTGGCTGCCGTTGCGCCCAGCAGCACGATGGCTTTGGGCCGGATCAGCGCCACCTGCCTCCTCAGGTATGGCAGGCAGGCCGCCGCCTCGTCGGGGGTAGGGGTGCGGTTGGCGGGGGGGCGGCACTTCACCACGTTGGCGATGTACACCTGCCCCCTGGCAAGGCCGATGGCCTCCAGCATGCCGGTGAGCAACTGTCCCGAAGCCCCCACAAAGGGACGCCCCAGCCTGTCCTCCTCGGCGCCGGGCCCCTCCCCGATCAGCATCAGGGCAGCCTTTGGGTCCCCCTCCCCCGGCACCGCATGGGTCCGCCCTTTGCACAGCCCGCAGGCCGTGCATCCGTTCACCCGTTCAAAAAGCTCCATCCAGGCGCCCATCCGTCTCCTCCTCTCCCCGGCCAAAACAGCAAAACCGCAGACGCCGCTGCGGTCCCTTCCGCCATTTTTTGCTCAATAGATGATTTCGTCCGGGTTCACGATGGCGTTGATGGCCACGGATTCGATGGACTTCAAAGTTTCCCCGATATTGCCTTGAAACCAGCCCCACAGACTGGATATCAGGGCAATGCACAGCAGGATGATGATGAAGCTCCCGATGGATACCGCAAAATCCATCAGCCCGGACAGGGCGCGGAACCAGGCGCGCTTACGGGCCGCCTCGCTCCTCGTCATGATCTTTTTCATGCCGTTCACCTCTCATGGAACCATAGTACACCATCACCCGGCTTGGACGCAAGGTGTTTTTTGTTTGTTCCCTGTGATAATCCGTTTCCCGCGGGCGCTTTCCCAAAAAAACCTCCTTCGATGGCTTGAAAGCTCCCTTCCCGTCTGGTACAATACATGCCATGCTGATGTGGCGGAATGGCAGACGCCGGAGACTTAAAATCTCCTGTCCATTGGGGCGTGCGGGTTCGAATCCCGCCATCAGCATATTTTTTGTCCCCGGGCACATGCGAAAACCAAATTGAAATCCCGGTCAAAGTAGGGTATAATACAAACAGGGAGGTCATCCGTCCATCCCAGACGACAGCAGTACGAAAGGAGTGTTCTTTGTGATCCGACATCCGATGATAACCCTCAGCCGCGAATACGGCAGCGGCGGCCATGACATCGGCGAACAGCTCGCAAAGCGGCTCGATCTGCCCTTTTACGACAACGAGCTGATCTCCATCGCCGCAAAGGACAGTGGATATGGGGAAAGCCTGTTCCACGAAGCCGAGAGGACCGCCTCCAATCCCGTGAGTTTTGCCTTCAAGATCGCCACGGCTGGCAGGCGCCCCTTCAATATGCCCCTGAACAACCAGCTCTTCTCCATCCAGTCCTCCCTCATCCGCACCATCGCGGACCAGGGCAGCGCCCTCTTCGTGGGGCGCTGCGCCGACTGGGTGCTGAAGGATTACGCTCCCTGTATCAATATCTTCATCCAGGCCGACCTGGCCTGCCGGGTCCGGCGGGTGATGGAGCGGATGCGCGTCGGGCGCACCGAAGCAGAAGAATTGGCCAGGCGCACGGACAAGTGCCGCGCCACCTACTACAACTTCTACACCGACCAGAGGTGGGGCGCCCGGGGCAATTACCACATCGTCATCAACAGTTCCGTCGGCCCGGACTTCTGCGTCGACCTACTGGAAGGATTCTGCAGAAAAAGGCTGGAAGCCCTGAAGCAAGAGCCGTAAGGCATGCCCTCGCAGGCGGGAGCTGCGCACAGGAAACTGTCGCAGCTCCTTTTTTCCCCCGCCGCCCCTCTGCGGGCCCCTCCCTTCCATGATTTTGCGCTTTTTTGTTCCTGCGGCTGAAACAGCCGCCCGGATAGGGTACAAGGTGGATGGCCCAGCAAAGCGGGGCCGCAGCGGGGAACACCCGGAGGGACCAGGGAATATTTTCATTGACAGGAGCCGAAAAATCGGTTACTATGCAGGCATGGGAGACAGGGTTTCTCCCTGTATGGTGTGAAGACGGGAACGACCAAACGCTGT